>NZ_JBJZON010000002.1:0-478237 GCF_047200735.1 Pseudonocardia oceanicola | reverse complement strand
GCGGCCGGCATCAACCAGGCCCGCGTCCCGCACGGTCGACGCCGCGGCGAGCAACGCGTCGAGCTGCTCACCGCGCGCGGCCAGCAACACCGCCGCCTCGATCACGTCGAGCACCGCACCGTCCCGGACCCGACGCAGCGCACGCCGGATCGCCGACTCCGACGGAGCGGCTTCGGCGGGCGCAACCGAGACGAGCGAGGGAAGCCCGCTCATATGTTCCTCCAGGGCGGTGCCGGTGACGAGCACGAGCGTTGCAGTGATTCTCGGACGCGAGAGTGTCTGCAGAGGGAGGCCTGTCGCTCGCCCCCTGGGGGAAGCCGGATGCCGACCTCCCCCCAGGCGAACGAGGACTGATCAGCCAGCCTTCACGAGACGACAGATCTCGGCGGATGCTTCGACCGTCACCTTCGGGTCGGTCGGGATCAGGAGCGGCGCCAGATCCGCGATCAGGTTCAGCTCTGCGCCGGCCTGCACGTAGGGCTTGATCTTCGCGGCGATCTGCTTGGGCGTGCCGTGGAAGAACGTCTTGCGCACCATCTCCGGCGTCACCTGATCAACGATGGCGGTGATCTCGTCCAGCGACATCGAGTTCGGCTTCATGTGGAGGGCGTAGTGCCAGTCCAGCGGCATGACCGGTTCGATGCCCTCGGGCTCCCAGTCCGCCATGTTCAACCGACCACCCGTGGCGGCGTACCACTTCAGCAGGGGGCTGTCGACGTACCGTTCGAAGTCGTCCTTCTCGTCCAGCACGAAGACGATGTGGTGGAGCGCGAAGGTGTAGTCGTCCGCATCCCGGCCAAGTTCACCGAGGGTCCGTCTATGCATGTCGATCGCTTGTCCGTACTGGTCGGCGTCCGCGTAGACGAATGGCGCCCCCGTTCCGAACCCGTCGGCGTACTTCAGCGCCATCTCGGTGAGCTTCGGCCCACCGCCCATCGCAATCACCTCGGGGCGACGGTCCTTACCGGCGTTGCCGACCCAGGCGTCACGCACCTTCCACAGCTCGCCCTCGAAGTCCACCAGCCCCTGCCCCTTGAGCAGTAGACGGAGGATCTGGAACGTCTCGTCCAGTCGCTTCAACCCCATCGATCGTTTGCGCCCGAACGGCGAGATGTGGCGGACCTCGCCGGCGCCCAGGCACAGCGAAGCCCTACCCTCGGTCGCCATCGCCAGCGTCAACATCGTCTGAGCGAGCTCGGGCGGCTCCCGACGGGTCGCGTCCGTGCACACCGCGAACCCGAGCTGATCCACCCCGGCCAGCGCGAAAGCCGCCGTGGCGAAGGGATCCTGCAGCGAGTCCATGTCCGGGATCATCCCCGCCAGCGGGGTGTTCTCCGACGTCCACAGGCTGTTGGGCCACCAGCTCGTCATCTGGTCCCACAGCACGAACTGATCGACCTGCCCGGTAGCCTGCAGCGCCCTGGCGTACTCCGCGGCACCCCGCGGGTCCAGGTAGCGGGAGGCCCAGATACCGATCCCGGTGCGAACGTCCTTGGTCATCGTCACCATCCAGATCTCGTGATCACGGCCCCGACTCTGGGGCCGAGGGTGACAAACCAAGTTGTTTGTCTACCCTAGGGTTGAATTTGTATTAGATTTCTTGCCGCGAGTCAAGCGGGTCGCATCTCCACGATCGGAGGGCACCGTAGGCGCGGCGGTGTCACGGCACGCGGAGGCGGCAGCCCACGGCGGCGGCGCCGCTACTACTGATCGATCAGCCTTCGGGACAGGGCACGCATCGTCACCGGCGAGGGCGTGCTCTGGCTCGCCTCGGTGCGCGACGCCTTCTCCAACCGGGTCATCGGCTGTTCGATGGGATGACGGGACAACCAGCGCCACCGGACGGCGCGGCGCGAGCGAGGTCTGGTACGTCACCATGGTCGTGCGCTCGACCTGCAGCAGGGCGAAGTGCTTCTCCAGTAGCTGGGCGACGGTCGCCGCCGTTCGCGGGCTCAGCTTCTCGTCGACCTGCACGAGCAGACGACGGAGTGCCTTCTCCGCCTCGTCCTCCGCGAGCGGGCCCGCAGGAATGACCTCGGTGAGGTAGTGGCGCCGCTTCGACACCTTGTCCCGACCGGCTGTGACCGGCACACGCAGCGAACCGCTAGGGAGGGTCTCGATCTCACCGCGTTGGCGTACTCGGCGACGGGAGCTGGCCGTGGGCATGAGCAGACGCTAAGGCCGAATGCTCCACGAATGGCTCCACGACGCGACAGGCCGGAGAGTCGGGAGACTCATCCGGCCTGGTCTTCAAGGGTGGAGCTGAGGGGATTCGAACCCCTGACCCCTTGACTGCCAGTCAAGTGCGCTACCAGCTGCGCCACAGCCCCTTGCGATGAGCAGACACTACAACACCCCGTGGGGACCCGTTCGAGGGGGGTCCCCACGGGGGGTCCTCAGGACCGGATGGCGTTCTGCAGCCAGTCCGTGTCGTTGACGTCGACCTTCGTGCCGTTGACGGCGATGGTCGGGGTGCCGAACTTGCCGTTGCTCTGCAGCGCCGGGGTGGCGGCCGCGGTGTTGGTGGCGTTCTCGATCAGGCCGGTGTTCACCTGGGCGGCCACGCACTCACCGAAGGCGGGACCGGCGCCGAGGGCGGTGCCCTTGGCTGTCAGCTCCTCGGTCGTGAAGCCGGCGCTGCCCTCGGCGGGCTGCTCGGCGTAGAGCTGGGCGTGGTAGGCCGGGAAGATGCCGGCGTCGGCGGCGCAGATGGCCGCGTTGGCGGCCCGGGTCGAGTAGCCCGGGGGGTTGCTGGCACGGTCGAGGATCGAGATCGTGTGATAGTTGACCTTGACCTGGCCGGCGTTGAGCGCGGTGGTCAGCTCGTCGGAGTACGCGGTCTCGAAGCGCTCGCAGTAGGGGCAGAGGTAGTCCTCGTAGATGTCCACGGTGACCGGGGCCGAGGCCTGGCCGGCGGCGATCACGGCGCCGGTGCGGACGACCGGGTAGGTCGGCGCGGCGGCCGAGTCGGCGGCCTTGTCGTTCATCGTCACGACGACCCCGACGACGATCGCCGCGATCACGACGACCGCCACGATCGTCAGCACGAGACCGCTGCCGCCGAGCCCCCGTCGCCTCGGGGTGATCCCCGCCGCCCGCAGCCGCGCCTCGGCCGCGGCCTGGCGCCGCTTCCGGTCGCTGCGATCCGCACCGCCCACGTCAGTTCCCTTCCCTACCCGAACCAGTGGTGACGAGGTCCCGCTCCCGCCCGTGCAGGAGCCGCTCGGCGGCGAGCAATGTGCGAGGCCGCACGATCAGCCACCCCGCGAGCACGAGGAACCCGGTGTCCCGCAGGATCTCCTGGACGTACTGCGTCTGCCCGGGCGCCACCGCCCCACCGCCGCCGAAGCAGCCACAGTCGATGGTCAGCCCGCGCGCCCAGGCCTGGGTCACGCCGGCGATGAACACCAGCAACAGCCCGGCCGAGAGCCCGGCGACGGCTCGGGTCCCGATGCCGAGCAGGAGCAGCACGCCGAGCGCCAGCTCGAACCACGGCAGCACCCCGGCGACGACCGCGACGGCCTCCCGGGGCAGGACGTCGTAGGCCCGGACGGCCACGTACGTCTGCGCGGGGTCGAGGGCCTTGATCAGCCCCGAGGCGAGCCAGACGGCCGCCAGCCCCAACCGCGCGAGCGTGCCGATCCCGTCCAGTACACGGCCCCTCGTCACGCCGGGAACGGTAGCCGGGCCGCCTGAGACCCGGGTGAGCGACTCTCAGAAGCGCTCGCGGGCGGACTCCTGCTCGAGGACGGCGTCGAGGTCCTTCAGCCGGGTCATGCCCGCGACCGCCCGCGCGGTCCGGTTGTTGTCGGCGAGCAGGCCCTGGTGGCGGCGCACCCACTGCCGGTACCCGGCGGTGTAGGGGCAGGCGGCGTCGCCGAGGCGCTTCTTCGGGTCGAAGGCGCAACCGCCGCAGTGGTCGCTCATCCGGTCGATGTAGGCGCCCCCGGACGAGTACGGCTTGGTCGCCATCTTCCCGCCGTCGGCGTGCTGGCTCATCCCGATGACGTTGGCCGGCATGACCCACTCGAAGCCGTCGACGAACGCGGTGCGGAACCACTCGTTCAGCTCGGCCGGCCGGTACCCGCGCTGCAGGGCGTGGTTGCCGAGCACCATCAGCCGCGGGATGTGGTGCACCCAGCCGCGGTCCCGCACGCCCTCGAGCGCGCTGCGCAGGCGGGCCGCGGTGACGGCGTCGGCGTCCAGCTCGGCCCACCACTCGGGCAGCGGCGCGCGGGCCCGCAGGTGGTTGCGGCGGGTGTAGCCCGTGCCGAAGTGCCAGTAGAGGTGCCAGACGTACTCGCGCCAGCCGAGGATCTGCCGGACGAACCCCTCGACGCTCGGCAGGTCGACGTCACCCGCGCGGTAGGCCTGCTCGGCGGCGTGCACGGCCTCGAGCGGGTGCAGCACGCCGTGGTTCATCGGCACCGACAGCAGGGAGTGCGACATCGCCCAGTCCTGCTCGAGGATGGCGTCCTCGTAGGGGCCGAACGTGCCGAGCCGGTGTCGCACGAAGTGCCGCAGCGCCTTCACCGCCTCGTCGCGCGTGATCGCGAACCACCGCGGCCCGTCGCGCCCGACGGTCGGGTAGCCGGCCTCGTCGAGCTCGCGGCGGACCTCGTCGTCGATCCGGTCCTCCTTCGGCTGCCACGGCCCCGTCACCCCGAGCGTGCGCTCGCCCTTCGGCGGCGGTTCGCGGTTCTCCGCGTCGTCGTTCCACCGGCCGCCGACGGGCTGGTCGCCGTCCATCAGCACGTCGAACCGCTCCCGCTGGGCGCGGTAGAAGTCCTCCATCCGGAATCGGCCGCGGTCGCCGGCCCACTCCTCGAACTCGGCGCGCGGCAGCGCGAAGGTCGGCGTGGGCAGGATGTCGGCGACCGGCCCGTCCGTGCGCAGCCGCTCGACGAGCTGCGCCGCGGCGAACGATGTCGGCTCGTGCACGACGACCGGCTCGCCCACCTGTTCGAGGGCCTCGCGATAGGTGTCGGCCCGGACGTACCGGGCGCGGCCGCCCAGCCCGTCGGCCAGGTGCCGCATCCCGGACAGCACGAGGTGCAGCTTCTGCCGGTGGAACCGCTTCCGCCGCAGCGCGCGGCCGGACTCGACGAGCACGACCTCGCGGTCGCGCATCTCCTCCGTACCGTGCACGTGCGGGCCGAGCTGGTCGGCGAAGAGCCAGAGCGGTTCCCGTCCCATCGGACCAGTGTGGTTTCGGCGCGCGGCCGCCGCGAGTCGGCGGATTACGCTGGCGGACGTGAGCGATCCGACTTTCGAGGCCGAGCTGGCCGAGCACCGGCAGGACCACCGGCACCGCGACGTGTCCGGCGGCTGGCTGCGCGCAGCGACCTTCGGGGCGATGGACGGGCTGGTCACGAACATCGCGCTGATCGCCGGCGTCGGCGGCGGTGGGGCCGACCGGCAGACCATCGTGCTCACCGGGATGGCCGGCCTGGTCGCGGGGGCCTTCTCGATGGCGCTCGGCGAGTTCGCCTCCGTCGGCACCCAGAACGAGGCGATCGACGCCGAGGCGGAGGTCGAGCGCCGCGAGCTCGCCCGGCACCCCCGCGCCGAGCAGGCCGAGCTCGTCGAGCGGTACCGCGAGCTCGGGCTGTCCGAGGAGACCGCCCGCCGGGTCGCCGAGGAGGTCAGCGTGGACCCGGAGATCGCGCTGCGCGTGCACGTCAACGACGAGCTCGGGGTGAGCATCGACGACAAGCCCTCGCCCTGGGTCGCGGCGGGATCGTCGTTCCTCTGCTTCGCGATCGGCGGCATCATCCCGCTGCTGTCGTTCCTGTTCGGCTCGTCCTCACTGCTGCTCGGGCTGGGCATCGGCGCGGTCGGGCTCTTCGTCGCCGGAGCCCTGTCCTCCCGCTTCACGGTGCGGACGTGGTGGGGCGGCGGGCTGCGCCAGTTGATGTTCGGCGCGATCGCCGCCGGCGCCACCTACCTCGTGGGCATGCTGATCGGTGTGACGGCCGCCTGACGGCCCGTGTGACACGCTTGGCCGCACACCCCGCCACCGCCCGCACGTCAGGAGAACGCCGTGACCGCTGAGGTCCCGCTCGACGGGCTCGGCGCGCAGAGCCTGGTCGAGCTCGCCCTCGACCGGATCCGCGCCGACATCCTGCGCGGGGCCATCGGCCCGGGTGAGCGGCTCGTGGAGGAGCAGCTCACCCGCCGGTTCGGGATCAGCCGGGCGCCGGTGCGGGAGGCGTTGCGTCTGCTCGGCCAGCAGGGGCTCGTCGAGCACCTTCCTCGCCGCGGCGTGCGGGTCACGGAGCTGTCCGCGCGCGACATGACCGAGCTGTTCGGGCTGCGGGACGCCCTCGAGCGCTACGCCGTGGACACCGCGTTGCGCGGCGGCGGCCGGCCCGACCCGGAGAAGCTCGCCGTGCTCGAGCGGGCGGTCGAGCGGATCGAGCGGGCCGCCGGTGCCGACGAGCACGGCGACCACCCCCACGGCGACCACCGCGACCGCGCCGCCGTCGACCACACCGTCGTCGACCGTGCCGAGGCGCACCGCGAGTTCCACCTCGCCCTGGTCGCCCTCGCCGGCCACCGCCACCTGCTGCGGGTCTACGAGCCGGTGATCATGCAGCTGCAGCTCTACATGGCCGCAAACATGCGCCGGGAGGCCGCGCAGCGCTCCCCAGCCGAGGGCGCGCACCGGCACCGGCACCTGTACGAGGCCGTGACCTCCGGCGACGCCGACGCGGTGCTGACCGCGCTCGCGAGCCACGGCGCCCGGACCTACCTGACACCCGAACTGGAGCGCTGACCCGCGCGTACGCGGCCGGCGTGCTCCGCACCACCCACCGCGCACGCGTCCGTCAGAGCTTCAGCTCGTAGACCAGGTTGAACGCAGGCCATGGGCTCGACGAGCATCACCGTGCCGTCGTCGGCCAGGGCGGAGCGGGCCGCGCGCAGGGCGCCGAACGGGTCGGGCAGGTCGTGGAGGCAGTCGAAGAAGGCGACGAAGTCGTACTCGCCCGACAGACCGCCCGCCATGGCGACGTCGAAGGTTGCCGGAGCCGGTTCGGAAGGCCTCGGTGATCCGGTCCAGCACGCGGACGGCCGCCGTCATGTTCTGGAACCCGCCCACCACCTAGGCGGGACTGTCGGGTTCGGTGAACGCCGCGGCCTGCTCGGGCGTCAGCCGGTACCGCGCGGTCGCCGGGTCGTCCCCGGAGACGTGCGCGACGAAGCCGGCCGCGGCCATCGCCCGCAGCCACTCGCGGACGTAGCGTTCCGTCAGCCCACCGGCCGCGTCGGCGAGCTCGGCCGCGGTGGCCTGCTCGGCCTCCCGCAGCCGGGTGAAGAGGCCGAGGCGGTCCCCGACCAGGACGAGCGGCACGATGACGGCGCCGCCCAGGTCGGTGACGACGCGCCCGAGGAGCTCCTCGAGGGCCTGCTCGTCGAGGGCGGCCGGGGGCGTGGTGGCCGGGTTGGGTGTGGTCGGAGTGCTCATCGTGCAGCTCCTTCGCACGGCTCGGGCATGATGCGGTCCCGGCATGCAACGCGGCCCCTGCGCCGTCCGTCGATACGCAGAACTGCGTGGGAGCCGGAGGCCTCACACAGCCGTAACACGGGACACCTTGCCTCGACATCAAACTGTCGACAATCGACCGAGTGCAGATAGCGACAGCGGCTCTCCCGGACGGGGTTCTCGGCCTCCGTTCCGCGTACCGCGCAGGCACGCTCCGTCCCCGGGAGGTCGTCGACGGCATGCTGGCGCGGATCGCCGCGCGGGGCGCGGACGCCGTGTGGATCAGTGTCGCGCCGGCCGCGGAGCTGCGGGAGCGGGCCGCCGAGCTGGAGCGGCTCGATCCGGCGGCGCTCCCGCTGTACGGGATCCCGGTCGCGATCAAGGACAACATCGACGTCGCCGGGTTCCCCACGACCGCCGCCTGCCCGGCCTTCGCCTACCCCCCGGCCGCCGACGCCGGCGCCGTGCGCCGGTTGCGCGAGGCCGGCGCCGTGGTCGTCGGGAAGACGAACCTCGACCAGTTCGCCACCGGCCTCAACGGCGGCCGCTCCCCCTACGGCGTCCCGGAGAGCGTGTTCGGCGGGGACCTGATCTCCGGTGGGTCCAGTTCGGGCAGCGCCGTGGCGGTCGCCGCCGGGATCGTGCCGGTCGCGCTGGGCACGGACACCGCCGGCTCCGGGCGGGTCCCCGCCGCGCTCAACGGTGTGGTCGGGCTCAAGCCGACCCGCGGGCTCGTCGGGGCGTCCGGGGTGGTGCCGGCCTGCCGGTCGCTGGACTGCGTCAGCGTCTTCACCCGGGACGTCGCCGACGCCGCCGCCGTGCTGTGCGTCCTCGCCGGCCCCGATCCCGACGACCCGTGGTCCCGCACCGGCCCCTCCCTCCCGCCGGGCCTGACCCTCGCGCTCCCCGAGGACCTCGACTTCGAGGGCGACGCAGCCATGCGGGCGGCCTTCGAGGCGGCGGCGGACCGGGCCGTGGCCCGCGCCCCGGGGTTCGTCCGGACGAGTGTGGAGCCGCTGCGCGAGGCCGGCGACCTGCTCTACGGCGGACCGTGGTTGGCCGAGCGGCTCACCGCCCTCGAGGACTTCCTCGCCGCCCACCCCGAGGAGGTCCTGCCGGTCACCCGCGCGGTCGTCGAGCAGGGCGCGGCCTTCTCCGCCGTCGACGTCTTCCGTGCGCGGCACCGGTTGCAGGAGCTCAGGGCCTGGACCGACCGGCTGTTCGCGGCCACCGACCTCCTGCTGCTGCCAACCGTCCCGACCACCTTCACCCGCGCGGACCTGGCGGCCGAGCCCGTCGGCCCCAACCTCGTGCTCGGCCGCTACACGCAGTTCACGAACCTGCTCGACCTCGCCGCCCTCGCCGTCCCCGCCGGGACGACGGCGGACGGCCGCCCCTGCGGGGTCACGCTCGTCGGCCCCGCCTTCTCCGAGGACCGGCTGCTCGCCGCAGCCGGAGCGCTCCTCCCACCGCTCGTGCCCGCCCCTGTCCCGTCCATCCCGGAGGTCTCGTGACGACCGACATGCACGCACGTTCCGAACCGACCGCACCGCCGCGGACCGCCGTGCTCGGGCCCGTCGCCGCCCGGCCCTACACCTGGCCGTACGACGGCGCGGTGCCGGCGTCGAGGACCGCCCTGATCTGCATCGACTGGCAGGTCGACTTCTGCGGCCCCGGCGGCTACGTCGACCGGATGGGCTACGACATCGGGCTCACCCGGGCCGGCCTCGGCCCCACCGCGCGACTCCTGCGGCACGCCCGTGAGACCGGCATGCTCGTGATCCACACCCGGGAGGGCCACGCGCCGGACCTCTCCGATCTCCCGGCGAACAAGCGCTGGCGGTCGAGGCAGATCGGCGCCGAGATCGGCAGCGAGGGGCCGGCGGGCCGGATCCTCGTCCGCGGCGAGCCCGGCTGGGAGATCGTCCCCGAGGTCGCGCCGGTCCCCGGCGAGGTGCTGATCGACAAGCCGGGCAAGGGTGCCTTCTACGCCACGCGGCTCGATCTCGTGCTCCGCACGCACGGGATCACGCACATCCTGCTCACCGGCATCACCACCGACGTCTGCGTGCACACGACCATGCGCGAGGCGAACGACCGCGGCTACGAGTGCCTGATCCTCGCCGACTGCACCGGCGCCACCGACCCGTCCAACCACGCCGCCGCCCTGCACATGGTGACCATGCAGGGCGGGGTCTTCGGCGCGGTCGGCACGGCCGACGCCGTCGTCGAGGCGACCACCTGGAGCCCGGAATGACCCTGACCGTCCCCGCCGATCCCGGCCCCTTCACCTTCGACCCCGCCACCACGGCGCTGGTGATCATCGACATGCAGCGGGACTTCTGCGAACCCGGCGGGTTCGGCGAGACGCTGGGCAACGACGTCTCGCTGCTCCGGACCGTGATCCCTCCGCTCCAGGAGGTCCTGACCACCGCACGCCGGCTGGGCATGACCGTGATCCACACCCGGGAGGGGCACGTCCCGGACCTGTCCGACTGCCCGCCCGCCAAGCTCCACCGCGGCAACCCGACGCTGCGCATCGGCGATCCCGGGCCCAAGGGCCGCATCCTCGTCCGCGGCGAGTACGGCCACGACATCGTCGACGAGCTGGCGCCGCTGCCCGGCGAGCCGGTGGTCGACAAGCCGGGCAAGGGCTCATTCCACGGCACGGACTTCGGCGCGCTGCTGGCGGACAGGGGCGTCACCAGCCTGATCGTCACCGGCGTGACCACCGAGGTGTGCGTGCACACGACCGTCCGGGAGGCCAACGACCGCGGCTACGAGTGCCTCGTGCTGTCGGACTGCGTCGGCTCCTACTTCCCCGAGTTCCAGGCCGCGGGCCTGGCCATGATCGCCGCCCAGGGCGGGATCTTCGGCTGGGTCGCGCCCTCCTCCGCCCTGCTCGAAGCCCTCACCCGGGAGGCCGTCGCATGAGCACGACCGAAGCAGCCCCACAGCCGGTGAAGCTCTCCTGGTGGGTGTCCGGCGACACCAACGCCTTCTTCGGCCTCGGCTTCAACACCCTGGTCAACGTCCTGACCCTGTCCGGGCTGTGCCTCGGTGTGGTGAACATCCCCGGCGCCGACGTGTTCGGGGTGATCCTGCCGGCCCTGGGCATCCAGCTGTTGATCGGCAACGTCTACTACACCTACCTCGCCCGCCGGCTGGCGAGGCGCGAGGGCCGCACCGACGTCTGCGCGATGCCGTACGGCCCGTCCGTGCCGCACATGTTCATCGTCGTCTTCGTGATCATGCTCCCGATCTACCTGCAGACCCGGGATCCGCTGGCGGCGTGGGCCGCCGGGCTCGCCTGGTCGTTCATCATCGGCGTGATCGTGCTGCTCGGCGCGTTCGTGGGGCCGTGGATCCGCAGGTACACACCGCAGGCGGCAATGCTCGGCACGCTCGCCGGCGTCTCGATCGCGTTCATCTCGATGCGCCCCGCCGCGCAGATGTTCGAGGCGCTCTGGATCGCGCTGCCGGTGATGATGATCATCCTGATCGGCTTCTTCACCGACCTGAAGCTGCCCGGGAACATCCCCGTCGGGCTCGCGGCGCTGCTGGTCGGCTCCGCCATCGGCTGGATCGGCGGCTACATGTCGGCGCCCGACGTCGTCGCCGCGGCCCGCGACGTCGCCCTCTCGCTGCCGACGGCGGACCTCGCCCGGCTCGGCGCGGGCCTCACCGACGTCGCCCCGCTGCTCGCCACGGCGATCCCGCTCGGCATCTACAACTTCACCGAGGGCATGACCAACGTCGAGTCCGCGGCCGTGGCGGGCGACGAGTACGACCTGCGCGCGATCCTCGCCGCGGACGGCGCCGGCGCGGTCGTCGGGTCGGTCCTCGGCTGCCCGTTCCCGCCCGCCGTGTACATCGGGCACCCGGGCTGGAAGGCCGCCGGCGGCCGGACGACCTACTCGCTCGCATCGGGCGTCGTGATCGCGCTGATGTGCTTCCTCGGTCTGTTCTCGCTGCTCGGCGCGCTGCTGCCGACACCGGCGATCGTGCCGATCCTGCTCTACATCGGGCTGCTGATCGGGGCGCAGGCCTTCCAGGAGACCCCGAAGCGGCACGCCGTCGCCGTGGTCATCGCGATCATCCCGAACATCGCGTCCTGGGCGGCCGGGCTGATGAGCAACGCCCTCTCGGCGGCCGGGACGAGCGCGCAGCAGGTCGGCGAGGAGGCGCTGACCGGGGCCGGGCTCGTCCACCACGGCACCGCGCTGCTCGGGGGCGGCGCGATCCTCGCCGGGATGGTGCTCGGCTCCATCACCGTGTTCGTCATCGACAAGAACTTCTTCGCCGCCGCGGCCTACGCGGCGATCGGGGCGGTCCTCGGCTTCGTCGGACTGATCCACGCCGAGCAGGTCGGCTGGAACGTCGGCGGGCAGATCGCACTCGGCTACCTGTTCGCCGCGGTGCTGCTGGCCGGGTTCGGGCTGGTCATGCGGCGGCGCGGTCCGGTGGGCGACGGGGTGCGCGAGGACCAGCCGGTCGCCGCGGACCTCGTCGGCGCCGAGCCCGGCGAGGGCGTCCCCACCGCTCCGCGCGAGGGCGAGCCGGCCCCGGCCGCGGCCGCCCCGGCCGACGCCGGTCCGGACGGGCCGGCCCGCCCGGCGCCCGCGTGACCGGCCTGCTGCCCGGGTTTCCCGGTCCGTCCGCCGCGGGGGCCGGGGCACGCGCTCCCGCGGCGGGCACCCCCGGCACGGGCACCGACGCTCCCGCCGCGTCCCGGATCGACCTGCCCGCCGTGGTGGCCGAGGTGCGGGCCGTGTTCGACCGCTACGAGGTGGCGCTGTGCGACGGCGACGTCGCGATCCTGACCGAGCTGTTCTGGGCCGACCCGCGCTGCGTCCGCTACGGCGTGGCCGACCGGCAGCACGGTGCCGAGGAGATCGCGGCATGGCGGCGGGCGAACCCCGGCGTCCCCCCCGGGCGCGTGCTCTCCGGGACCGTGGTGCTCGCGACCGGGGCGTCGTCGGCGGTGGTCAGCACGCTGTTCACCTACCCGGACGGCGCCACCGAGGGCCGCCAGACCCAGGTCTGGGTGCGGTTCCCGGAACTCGACGGGCACGGGGGCTGGCGGATCGTCGCGGCGCACGTCTCGGAGGTGCCGAGGTGACGGAGCCGGCGACCGCCGGGACCGCCCGGGACGTGACGGCGCACGGCAGCCGGCCCGCCTACCTCGCCGCCCGGTGACCTACTCCGCCCCGACCGCCCGCTCGCTCGCGACGGTCTCCGCGGTGGCGTCGCCGTGGTCGTGCGGTCGGGGGAGGGTCTCGGGTGCGCGGAGCCAGAAGCCGAGCGCGACCAGGGAGATCACCCCGGTGAGGGCGAAGGCGAGCCCGAACCCGGCGGCCTCGGCCACGGCGCCCGCGGCCAGCGGCCCGACGATGGCGCCGACGTCCGCGGCCATCTGGAAGCCGGCCAGCACGGTGCCGCCCCGGGCCCGGCTGCCGATCACGTCGCCGACCGCGGCGGTCATCGGTGGGTTCACCAGGCCGCTGCCCACTCCCGCGACCAGCGACAACGCCAGGAACAACGCCGCCGACGGCGCGAACCCGAGCAGCCCGGTCGCGACCGCGGACACCACGAGCCCGGCGAGGACCGGCGGTCTGCGGCCGCGCCGGTCGGCCAGCTTGCCGGAGAGCAGGAGCGTGGCGGCGTTGCCCGCCGCGAAGACCGCGAGGGCGAACCCGGCCCACGTCTCGCTCTGCCGCAGCGCCTCCACGACGAACAGCGGCACCAGGGCGACGCGGACCCCGAACACGGTCCAGCCGTTGGCGAAGCTCGCCACCAGGGCAGCGCGGTAGGTGGGGTGCCGGAAGGCCGTGGGGAAGGTGGCGGCGGGCTCCGCGGCGGCGCCGGCGCGGTCACCGGTGCGGCCGCGCAGCAGCGGGACCGAGACGGCCGTCGCGCACACCAGGGCCACCGCGTACACCAGGAACGGTGCGCGCACGCTGACCGCGATCAGCCCGCCGCCGGCCAGCGGTCCCGCGATGTTGCCCAGCAGGAACCCGGTGGCCCACATGCCCGACGCCCGCCCGCGCGCCTCGGGCGGGGCGAGCCGCACGAGCAGCGAGATCGCCGAGACGGTGAACATGGTGGAACCGATCCCGCCGACGCCGCGGAACAGCAGCAGCTGCCAGTAGCTCTGCGCGGCCGCGGTCGCTCCCACCGACGCCGCCGCCAGCAGCAGGCCGACGGTGTACACGGGCAGCTCGCCGAATCGCCCGACCAACCGCCCGCTCACCGGCGCGAAGGCCAGCCGGAAGGCGGCGAACAGGCTGATCACCGCGGACGCGGCCGCGAACCCGACGTCGAACGTCCGGGCGAAGGCCGGCAGCGCCGGGGCCACGATGCCGAACCCGATGGCGACCACGAAGGCGGCCGCGACCAGCACCCAGATCTCCCGCGGCAGGCGCACGCGCGTGCGGGCCGGCGCCGTGCCTCTCGTCGTGGCCACGTCGCCCCTTCCGTCCGATGGTTCGCGACGCTACGCGATCGGGTGACCGGTCGGGATCCTCACCTGCCGACGGACCCGGGTGCCGGGCCCCGCTCGGTCCCGCCGACGGTAGCCTTCACCGCCGGTGGACACGGACGAGGTGCTGGCCCGGCTCGCGGACCTGGCGGGGCCCGAGGGCGAGGAGCTCTTCGCGGCCATCGCCGCCGGGCTCGACGGCCGCCCGCTGACGGACGACGCCGCGCTGCGGCTCGGCACCGCGCTGCGTCGGACCCGTCCGGCGCCGCTGGTCGCCGAGGCCCTCACCCAGGCGCAGCTGCGCGAGCGGGCCGCGGACAAGTTCGCGCGGGCCGGACGGATGTTCCTGACCCGCGCGGGGTGGGAGCAGGCGTCGCCCGAGATCGTCGCGCGGCACCGGGCCGCCCGCTTCCCCGGCGCGTGCCGCCTCGTCGACCTGTGCTGCGGGATCGGCGGCGACCTCCTCGCCCTCGCGCCCGGCCGGGACGTCCTGGCCGTCGACCGGGACCCGGTGCACCTGTGGATGGCCCGGCACAACGCCGCGGTCCACGGCGGGGACGCGCGGACGCGACTCGCCGACGTCCGGGAGGTCGACCTGGCCGGTGTCGACGCCGTGTTCGTGGATCCGGCCCGGCGGTCGGCACGGGGCCGGATGCGGGCCGGCGACAGCGAGCCGCCGCTGGAGTGGTGCCTCGGCCTCCCGGTCCCGGCGATCGGGATCAAGGCCGCCCCCGGCCTCGACCACGCGGTCGTCCCGCCCGGGTGGGAGCTGGAGTTCGTGGCGGTGGACCGGGATCTCAAGGAGGCCGTCGCCTGGTCGCCGGCCCTGGCTACGACCCGGGCCCGGGCGACCCTCCTGCCGGCCGGGGACACGCTCGTCGCCGCCGACGGCGACCCGGTGCCGGTGCGGGACCCGGGGCGCTACCTGCTCGACCCGAACCCGGCCGTCACCCGGGCGGGTGCGGTGGAGGAGCTCGCCCGCCGCACCCGGACGTGGAAGATCGACGACCGGATCGCCTTCCTGTCCGCGGACGCACCGGTGACGACGCCGTTCGCCCGGACCCTCGAGGTGATCGACTCCGGGCCGTGGGACCAGAAGCGGCTCCCGCGACGGCTGCGCGAGCTCGACGTCGGCGCCGTGGACATCCGCCGGCGGGGCCTGGCCGGCGACGTCGACGCCCTGCACAAGCGGCTCAAGCTGCGTGGGTCGCGCCGGGCGACCCTGGTGATGACGCGGGTCCGGGACCGGCCGTGGGGCCTGGTCTGTGTGCGCCCCGAGGTGGCGCCCTGAGAGAACGGGCGGCACCCGAGAACGGGCGGCACCCGAGAACGGGCGGCACCCGAGAACGGGCGGCACCCGAGAACGGGCGGCACCCGAGAACGGGCGGCACCCGAGAACGGGCGGCACCCGAGAACGGTCAGGGCCCCGAGAACGGTCAGGGCCCCGACCCGTCCGGATCGGGGCCCTGAACTCCAGGGGTGGAGGTGCCGGGAATCGAACCCGGGTCCTCCTTCGCTTCGCGAGGGCTTCTCCGTGCGCAGTCCGCTCTGCCTCTACTCGGATCCACCGGTCTCACGGACGAGCCGGTGTGACGATCCCAGTCGCTGTTGGTTGTCCCGCCCGACCCCGGCGACCGGGCCGGACGGTGAGTCCCCTAGCTGATGCCGGACACCGGGGCGGGAACGCCCCCGGGCCGACAGTCCCTTACTGGATCAGGCAGCGAGCGCGAAGTCCGCGCGGGCGCCCTGAGCCGGGACAGTGCGACTCTCGTCGGCACTTATTTGGTTACGACGCATGGTTAACGAGCTCATCGTCGTCTTCCTCGGCACGCTTCCCCTCGGTCCGCCTCAGGAGTCGAGACCGTTCACCCCCTTGTCACGACCCGCCTCTCGGGCCGTCATGTCAGTCTAACGCGAGCGCCTCCGCGGATCATTCCGATCCGGCGGCGGATCCGGCGTCGTACCCGTCACGTGCCGCGAGCACCTCGTCGACGTGCCCCTCCGCCCGCTCCTCGACGTGCACCGACACCCGGCACAGGCGGGCGACCGGGCGGGGTGGTCAGAGGCGCAGGAGGCGGGTCCCGGCGTCGTGCAGGACGTCCCGGAGGAAGGGTTCGCCGAGGCGGTCGTCGGCGGCGGCCCAGCCCGCGATCGCGCGCAGCTGCTCGGCGTACGGGTACGGGATGTTCGGGAAGTCGCTGCCCAGGACGACCCGGCGGGGGATCTCGGCGAGCCGGGCGGGCCAGTCCGCCGGCAGCGGCGCGAACGCCTCGGCGTAGGGCGTGCCGACCATCGTGGTGTCGAGGTGCACGTTCTCGTAGCGGTGCACCAGCTCGAGCGCGGCGTGGAAGTCCGGCATCCCGGCGTGCGCGAGCACCGCCGTCAGCCGCGGGTGGCGGGCCAGGACCTCGCCGAACACGTCCAGCCCGGTGTGCTCGCCGGGAATGGGCCCGTGGCCGCAGTGCACGATCGTCGGGACGCCGGCCTCGGCCAGCAGGCCCCACGCGCCGTCGAGCAGGGGATCGCGGGGGTCGAACGCGCCCACCTGCACGTGCACCTTCACCGCACGCGCGCCGCCCTCGACGGCGGCGCCCAGGTACTCCTCGACGCCGGGCTCGGCGTAGAGGGTGGCGGTGCGGACGGCGGCCGGGGTCGCGGCGGCGAACTGCGCCGCCCACTCGGTCAGCCAGGCCGCCATGCCGGGCTTGTGCGGGTAGACGAGCGGCGCGAACCGCAGCACGCCGAGCTTCTCCAGGGTGGCGATCCGCTCGGGCTCGGGCGTGCGGTACTGGATCGGCCAGTCCATGCCGTAGTGCGTGCGGGCCTGGTCGAAGTAGGCCCACACCTTGTGCAGGACCCGCTCGGGCAGGAAGTGGACGTGCACGTCGACCAGCCCGGGCAGGCCGAGGTCGGCGGTCCAGCGGGGTACGTCGTCGTCCGACGCGGGGGGCACCGGCAGCGCGGGCCGGGTCACGAGAGCGACCTCGCCCGGCCCTTCGCGGCACGGCCGAACGCGCGGGCGATGTCCCGCTCGGCGTCCTTCTTCGCCAGGTCCTGCCGCTTGTCGTAGGCCTTCTTGCCGCGGGCCAGCGCGAGCTCGCACTTGACCTTGCCGTCGCTGAAGTACAGCGACATCGGGACGAGCGTCAGCCCGCCCTCGCGGATCTTGCCGATCAGCCGTTCGATCTCGTGCTTGTGCAGCAGCAGCTTGCGGGTGCGCCGCGGCTCGTGGTTGGTCCAGCTGCCGTGGGTGTACTCGGGGATGTGCAGGCCGCGCAGCCACACCTCGCCGTCGTCGACCGTGGCGTAGGCGTCGACCAGGGAGGCCCGGCCCAGCCGCAGGCTCTTCACCTCGGTGCCCATGAGCGCCACACCGGCCTCGAACTCCTCGAGCACCGCGTAGTCGTGACGCGCACGCCGGTTCTGCGCGATCACCTTGCGGCCTTTCTCCTTCACCCCTCCAGCCTACGCGGCGGGTCCCCCGTCACACCTTCACGTAGAGCCGCAGCGTGACGTAGCCGGTGATCCCCGCGATCACCGCGCCGATGGGGACCAGGTACGCCGAGACCGTCAGGACGTCGACCAGCGTGACCGGCGGGATCACGCCGTTCTGCGCGATCCCGGCGAGCAGCGAGTCGATGAAGGCGAACTTGCCGACGAGCAGGCCGGCGCCGGCCAGCACCGCGCCCACCACACCCGTCACCACCGCCTCGATGAGGAACGGCAGCTGGGTGTACCAGCGGGTGGCGCCCACCAGCCGCATGACGCCGACCTCGGTGCGGCGGGTGTAGGCGGAGACCTGCACGGTGTTGGAGATCAGCATCAGCGCGGCGACGGCCTGCACCAGCGCCAGCGCGAAGGTCACGTTCCGCACGCCGCCGAGGAAGTCGAACAGCGTGGCCACGACGTCCCGCTGGTCGATCACCGTGCGCACGCCGACTTGGTTCTCCATGGCCTGCTTCACCGCGGCGGCGGCGGCCTCCGTCGAGCCGTCCCGCTCGACCAGCTTCACCCGCAGCGTGGCCGGCAGCGACTGCGGCCGGGCGAGCTCGGCGACCGACTGCCCGGCGAACAGCTCCTGGAAGCGCTCGTACGCCTCCTGCTGGTTCTCGTACGTCACGCCCGCCACCAGCGGCGCGTTCTCCAGCGTGGACCTCAGCGCGGCGCAGATCGGCTGGGTGCAGTCGGTGTCCACGGTGGACACGTCCTGGGTGAGCGCGACCCGGATCTCGAGGCGGTCGGAGTAGATGGCCTCGGTGGCGTCGATGGTCTTCACCGCGAGCAGCCCGGTACCGACCATGAGCAGCGAGATCGCCGTCGTCAGCACCATCGCCACGGTCATCGTGACGTTGCGGCGCAGCCCGGTGGCGACCTCCCGGACGACGAAGTCGGTTCTCATGTCGCCTCCGCGGAGCGGAGTAGGTCGGCCGCCCGCACTAGCGACCGACCCCGTACACCGCGTGGGCCTCGTCCCGCACGACCCGGCCCATGTCCAGCTCGACCACCCGGCGCCGCATGGAGTCGACGATGGAGTGGTCGTGGGTCGCCATGATCACGGTCGTGCCGGTGCGGTTGATCCGCTCCAGCAGCAGCATGATGTCCTGGCTGGTGTCCGGGTCGAGGTTGCCGGTCGGCTCGTCGGCCAGCAGGACGAGCGGCCGGTTCACGAACGCGCGGGCGATGGCGACGCGCTGCTGCTCGCCGCCGGAGAGCTCGTGCGGCATCCGGTCGGCCTTGCCCTCCAACCCGACGAGCTCGAGGACCTCGGGCACGACCTTGCGGATCGTCGAGGACGACTTGCCGATCACCTCGAGCGCGAAGGCGACGTTCTCGCCGACCGTCTTGTTCGACAGCAACCGGAAGTCCTGGAACACCACGCCGATCCGCTGGCGCAACCGCGGCACCTTGCGCCGCGGCAGCCTGGCCACGTCCAGGTCGGTCACCCAGATCTTGCCGCGGGTCGGGACGTCCTCCCGCAGCAGCAGCCGCAGGAAGGTCGACTTCCCGGAGCCGGACGGACCGATGAGGAAGACGAACTCCCCCTTGTCCACCTCGACCGAGACGCGGTCCAGCGCGGGCCGCGTCGAGGTCTTGTACATCTTGGTGACGCGCTCCAGCCGGATCACGGCCGGGAACTTACCGCTGGATCACGCCCGGACCCTGCCCCGACAGGCCCCCTCGGCGCAGGAGCGGTACCGCTCGTCCGACTGTCCACGGCAACCCGCCCCACCGTGCGTGGCCCAGGGTGCTCCGGCACCACCGACCACGCACGGAGCCGTCAGGCCGTGGCCTCCTGCGCCTGGTTGCGCCGCCAGCGGATGCCGGCCTCGATGAAGCCGTCGATGTCGCCGTCGAGCACCGCGCCCGGGTTGCCGACCTCGAAGTCCGTCCGCAGGTCCTTGACCATCTGGTACGGGTGCAGCACGTAGGAGCGCATCTGGTTGCCCCAGGAGGAGCCGGAGTCCTTGAGCGAGTCCATCAGCGCGCGCTCCTCCTCGTGCTTGCGGGCCAGGAGCTTGGCCTGCAGCACGACCATCGCGGTCGCCTTGTTCTGGATCTGGGACCGCTCGTTCTGGCAGGACACCACGATCCCGGTGGGGATGTGCGTGAGCCGCACCGCGGAGTCGGTGGTGTTCACGCCCTGGCCGCCGGGCCCGGAGGACCGGTAGACGTCCACCCGCAGGTCCTTCTCGTCGATGTCGATGTGGTCCGTGGACTCCACGACCGGGGTGACCTCGACGCCCGCGAAGGAGGTCTGGCGGCGGCCCTGGTTGTCGAACGGCGAGATCCGGACCAGCCGGTGCGTGCCCTGCTCGACCGAGAGCGTGCCGTACGCGTACGGGGCGTGGACCTGGAAGGTCGCGGACTTGATGCCGGCCTCCTCCGCGTAGGAGGTGTCGTAGACGTCCACCCCGTAGCCGTGCCGCTCGGCCCAGCGCAGGTACATGCGCATGAGCATCTCGGCGAAGTCCGCGGCGTCGACCCCGCCCGCCTCGGAGCGGATCGTCACCAGCGCCTCGCGCTCGTCGTACTCGCCGGACAGCAGGGTCCGGACCTCGAGCGAGGAGATCTCCTCGCGGAGCTTCGCGCGGTCCCGGTCCGCGTCGGCGACCGCGGACTCGTCCCCCTCGTCCTCGGCCAGCTCGTAGAGCACGGGGAGGTCGTCGAGCCGGCGGCGCAGGTCCTCGACCCGGCGCAGGTCGGCCTGGGCGTGCGAGAGCCGGCTGGTGACCTTCTGCGCGGCCTCGACGTCGTCCCACAGGTCGGGGGCCCCGGCCTGCTCCTCCAGGTCCGCGATCTCCGCCCGGAGCGCGGGGACGTCGGTGACCGCCTCGATGCCCTCCAGGGTGGATGCGAGGTCCTTCAGGTCGGCTGCCACGTCGGGGTTCACAACGCTCCAGGCTACGCGTGCGCGCGAGGGGCGCTCCGCCGGAGGGGCCCGGCAGATGCCGGCCCGTGCTCGTCGCCGTCAGTCGAGGGGGACGGCGTCGAGCAGCTTCACCATCGCCCGGGTGTGCGCGACCGTGAAGTCCGCGACCGCCTTGCGGTACGGGTCCTCCTCGCCCCGCGCGGCGGCCCGGGCCTCGGTGAGGCGGGCGGTGTAGACCTCCCTCGAGGTGCTCACCAGCTCGGCCCGCTGCTTCACCGTGAGCTGCCCCGCGTGCAGCAGCCGCAGGACCAGGGGGCTGCGCAGCGCGTCGCCGCCGCTGCCGTGCTGCAGCCACGCCTTGAACGCGCGCTTGCCGGCCGCCGTGATCACGTACTGCTGCGACGCGCGCGGCCCCTGCTTGCCCAGCCGCAGCAAGCCGGCCTCGGCCATCACCGGCAGCTCACGATAGACCTGGCTGCGGGTCACGGTGAAGAACGAGCCGAAGCGCTCGCCGGCGACCGCGACGAGCTGGCCGCCCGTCATCGGACCGCTGTGGAGCAGTCCGAGCAGGGCCGCGGCGGTGGCGTTGACTGCGGGTGGGGCCGGCATCCCCCAACGGTCCCACGGCGGCCGGCGTTCCGCATTCCACAGTGGCCGCCGACCTGCGGATTCGGCTGATCACGAGCGGTGTGCAACCGGGCCGCCTACCCCCCGGGCGCGGGTCCACACCTCGGCCCGCGAGGTGACCCGCGGGCTCAGGCGCGCAGAGCGGAGTCGGGGAGGACGTGGGCGGTGGGCCGGCCCACCCGGCACCGCCGGCCCGGCCGCGCGAGGCGCCCGCGGGCACGCGATAGGGCTCGGCGGCGTCGAGGTCCACGACACCGCTGCCGCCGAGCGCGGCCCACTCCGCGACGGCCCCGGCGCCGGTGAAGACCGGGTCGTCCGTCCCGGAGCCCGACAGCAGGCCGAGGCGGGACCAGAGCGTGCCGATGCCGAGGACGTGCCCCATCTCGTGGGCGATGACGTCGTCGAGTGTGCCGTCGCGCTCCATCTGCCCGAGGTCGGCGGTGTCGAACTGCATCCGCCCGACGACCGGGAGCAGCCCGGCGGACACCGGCCGCAGCCGGGTCGGGCCGGCCTGGCCGAGGACCTGCCCGGGACCGTCCAGATCCGTGCCCGACGCGAGGATCAGCAGGTCGTCGACGTCCTCGCCGTCCACCACCACGCCCGGCAGGTCACCGACGACCACTCGCGCCCAGCGGTCCGCGGCGGCCGCGAAGGCCTGCTGCTGGCGACCGCTGAGTCCGCCGGCAAAACGGACGTCGATCGTGAACGGTGACAGCCCGGCCGGGCCGAGCGTCCCCACGGCGGCCTCCCCGGCGCGGCCGCGTCGGCGACCGCCCGGTAGCTCTCCATCCGATGATCGTGCCGGGGCCCGGCGGCGGCCGCCGACGCGGCGTGCCGTCGCCGGGCCGGCCGTCAGAGGGTGAGGGCGGCGATCTTCTCGCGATGCTGGTCGACCCCGCCGTGCAGGCCGGCGAGGCGCTTGGCGCGCTTGTAGAAGAAGTGCGCCTCGTGCTCCCAGGTGTAGCCGATGCCGCCGTGGTACTGGATCATCGCGGCCGTCGACTGCAGGGCCACCTCGCTCGCCTTGGCCTTGGCGACGGCGACGGCGAGCTCCGCGTCGTCGAGCCCGGCGTCCACGGCGTGGGCGGCGTAGAGCGCGGCGTGCTCGGCCATCGTGACCCCGACGTGGATGTCCGCCAGCGCGTGCTTGAGCGCCTGGAAGGAGCCGACCGGCACGCCGAACTGCTCGCGCTCGCGGTCGTAGGCGACGGTGCGGCTCAGCGCCTCACGCGCGATCCCGACCAGGTCGGCGGCGACGAGCACGGTGGCCCGGGCGGTGAGCTGGTGCGCGGCGTCCCCGTGCAGCGGCTCGACGTCCGCGACGGTCAGCGAGGCCAGCCGGGTGGTCCGGTCGTAGGACCCGACCGGGGTGGCCTGCGCACCGGTGGCCAGTCCGAGCCCGTCGGCGGTCCGGACCACGACGACGTCCGCGATCGTCCCGTACTCGACCGCGGGGACGACGCCCGGGGCCGCGCCGCGCAGCCCGACGGCGCCGACCGCGTCCCCCGAGGCGAGCCGCGGCAGCCACGCCGCCTGCTGCTCGTCCGACCCGGCGAGCCGGATCGCCTCGGCCGCGAGCACGGTGCCGCGCCACGGGCCGGGGGCGACGCCGGCGCCGAGCGCGCGCGCGATGACCTGCGCCTCGACCAGGCCGAGGCCCAGCCCGTCGTGCTCCTCGGGGACGGTGACGGCGAGCCAGCCCTGCTCGGCGGCCGCCTGCCACAGCGACTCGGGGTTGCCGTCGCCGTCGGCGTCCTCGAAGACGCGGCGCACGGCTTCCCTGTCGAACCGCTCGGCGAGGTACGTGGTGACCGCCGCGCCGAACTCCTGCTGGTCCTCGGTGAGGGCGAAGAACATGCCGGGCTCCTACCGGGGCAGGCCGAGCACGCGCTCGGCGGTGACGTTGCGCTGGACCTGGGACGAGCCGCCCCAGATCGTGACCGACCGGGACCACATCGCCTGCGCGTTGAACGGGCGCAGGTCCAGCTCGCCCAGCTCCTCGAGGGTGTCGTCCTCGCCGAGGATCTCGTCGTAGACCTCCCACAGGTCCTGGAAGGTCTCCGACCACTGCAGCTTGGTCATCGACGCCTCGAAGCCCAGGTCGCGGCCGCGCTCGGTCTGGGTGAGCACGTGCATCGAGTGCAGCCGCAGGCACTCCAGCTCGGTGAGGACGCGGGCCAGCTTGGTGCGGATCACCGGGTCGGTGTCGCGGCCGAGCTTCTTGGCCACCGCGGCGATCTCGTCGTACTGCCGGCGGAACTCGGTGTACTGCGAGATGCCCGAGGCGCCGCGCTCGAACGACAGCAGCAGCATCGCGGTGCGCCAGCCCTCGCCGATCTCGCCGAGGACGTCCGTGGCCGGGACCCGGGCGTCGTCGAAGAACACCTCGCCGAACTCGCTGGCGCCCGACATCTGCTTCAACGGCCGGGCGTCGACCCCCGGCTGGTGCATGTCGATGAGCAGCATCGAGATGCCGCGGTGCTTCTGGCTGCCCGGTTCGGTGCGGACCAGGGTGAACACCTTGTCGCCGTGCACGGCGTTGGTGGTCCACACCTTCTGCCCGTTGACCACGAAGTCGTCGCCGTCGCGGACGCCGCGGGTGGTCAGCGCCGCGAGGTCCGACCCGGCGCCGGGCTCGGAGAAGCCCTGGCACCAGATCACCTCGTTGCGCAGCATCGGTCCGATGATCTCCTTCTTCTGCGCGTCCGTGCCGATCGCCATGACCGTCGGCGCGAGGAAGGTCAGGCCGAGCGGGTTGACCGTGCGCGGGGCGTCGGCCAGCACCATCTCGACGTCGTAGATCGCCTTCATGCCGGGCGTGCCGCCGCGGCCCCCGAACTCGGTCGGCCACTGGATGCCCGCGAAGCCGGCGAGCGCCTTGTCGCGCTCCCAGTCGCGGCGCAGCCGGAAGCTCTCGTCGTCGGGCAGCGACTCCCAGAAACCCGGCCGCCGCCACTCGTCCGGGATGTTCGCCGAGAGCCAGGAGCGCAGCTCGCTGCGGAACTCCTCCTCGGCGGGGGTGAAGGTGAGGTCCATCGGGAGACCCTCCTGCGTGCGAACCGGGTGCGGCGGGCCGGTCCTCCACGACCGCCGCGCTGGCCGGCCCAGCCTGGCATACCCACCGGTAACCTGCATCGGCCGAAGTGCCCTCGTCCGGACGTGCGGCGTCCGGTCGACGCCCTCGGTATGCGCCCAGTAGCCTGACGGTATGCGCAGCGAGCGGGTGACCGTCACCCTGCCGGCCGAGCTGGTCGCGGAGGCACGGGAGGCGGTCCGCAACGGGAGCGCGGCGAGCCTGTCGGCGTACGTGGCGGAGGCCGTGCGGGCACGGCAGACCCGTGATCGCTCGCTCGCTACTCTGGCCGACCTGTACGGAGGTCCCCCACCGGCGGACGAGCTCGACGCGGCGCGCAGGTCGCTGCGGCTCGTGCCTCCCGTGGCCGTCGGCTGAAGGGCGCGCACATGATCGGCGGAAGAGTGCTGGACGCCAGCGCGCTCCAGGCGTTCGCGACCGGCCGCCCCGTCTACATGCGCGCCCTGGTGTGGGCCGCCGTCGAGGAGAACCTCGTGCTGGCGGTGCCGTCGGCGGCGCTCGGCCGCGCGTGGTCGCAGCTCGGGCCCGAGCACCACGCCGCCCTGCAGGTCCTGCTCGGCCTACCCAACACCGTGATCCACGACCTGAGCCCGGCGATGGCCCAGGAGTCCGGGCTCCTGCTCGCCGCCGCGGGGCAGGACGACATCGTGGCCGGCCAGGTCGTCACCACGGCCCGGCAACGGGGCTGGCCCGCCGTCACCGGCGACCCTGGCACCCTCCGCAAGCTCGACTGCGCCGTCCCGATCGAGGAGCTCCCCTGAGAGCCGCGTTATGGAACCATAATGCGCTCTCCGGAGGCTTCCTCGCGCATTATGGAACCATAATGCGTTCTCCTCCCGCGTTCCTGCCGCGTTGTGGCGCCATGACGCCATCCCGGATGCGGCACTCCTCGCGCCTTCAGACGAGGCGGTCGCGCAGGGCCGTGAGCTCGTCGTCCCTGAGGCCGTTGGCCCGCAGCCAGCCGACCGCGCCGCCGTCGCGCTCGTCGAGCGTGGCCAGCACCTGCTCCATCGCCACCGCCCGCGGACTGTGCCGGTCGATCTCCTCCGGACCCGGCATCTCCTCGCCGGACACCGAGGTCCAGCGCCGGAACATCGCCTCGATCCTCGTGGCGGACAGGGCGTAGTCCTCGACGACGGCCTCCCGCTCGACCCCGACGGCGTCGAGCACCATCGCCACCAGGGTCCCGGTGCGGTCCTTGCCCGCGGCGCAGTGCACCAGGGCCGTCCCCTCGGAGTGCGCGAGCCGCCGGACCGCACCGACGACGTTGGGCCCGCGGTCGCGCAGGTAGCCGAGGTAGTTCGCGACCATCGGGTGGACGTCGTCGCCCACCTCGGGCAGCTCCCGTCCCGACTCCGGGATGAAGCTGAACTGCACGGTCTCGACGCCGGCGCGCGCGAGCACGGTCTCGCCGCGCTCGGCGATCTCGCGGTCGGTCCGCAGGTCGAGGATCAGCCGCAGGCCGATCCCGTCGAGGAGCTGCCGGACGTCACCCGGGGTCACGTGGTCGAGCGACTCGCTGCGCAGCAGCACGCCGGTGCGGGTGTGCCCGCCCCCGAGGAGCGGCAGGCCGCCGACGTCCCGGATGTTGCTGAGGCCCTCGAAGCGCAGCCAGCGGTCGGTGGGAGTGGTGGTCGGCACGGCGGCGTCGGTCACCCTTCCCACGGTAACGGCGGTTCCTCCGGTTCCCGGGTGACCGGCGTCTCACCCGAGCAGCTTCTGCGCGCCCCGCCCACGCGATCGTGAGCCTGCTCCCCGATCATGTGTCCTGCTCACGCTCCGCCGTCGTCAGCCGCAAACGCCCGAGCCAGCGTGGACGGTGCTCGGGGGGACGGCTTGGTCGACCTGCCCTGTTCGAGCCGCACGATGTGGTCGACGGACAGGCCGGCGAGCAGGGCGAGCTCCTCACGCCGTAGGCCTGGCGCGCGCCGGTGTCCGTCGCCCGGCAGGCCGACCTCGGCGGGTTTCGTGCGATCCCGCCAAGCATGCAAGGCCCTGCCAGGATCCGTGGTCCCGGTCATCCCCCAGTACCGGCGGCCGGCCGCGTCCCGTCGTGGTACTCCGCATCCACCGGCTGCGGCGGGTACTGGTCGATTCCGGGCGCTCGCGGAAGGTGGACGTACCGGCCGACGACTGGCGGATCCACCCGCCAGTCTGCAGCGAAGGAGCACTCGATGAAGTACCGCACGCTCGGGCGGACCGGGATCAAGGTCAGCCCCTACGCGCTCGGCATGTTCGCCAGCCAGATGGGCAACGAGCCGGAGGAGTCGGTTCGGATCACTCACAAGGCGATCGACGCCGGGGGTCCGTTCGCCCAGGGAATGCTGACCGGCCGGGTGCGAAAGGGCGATGGCAACGACCTCGAACGCGTCCAGTTCTCGCGCCACCTCTCCGCCGAACGCCGCATCGACGTCGTCGAACAACTCGTCCCGCTCGCGCAGGAGGCCGGCCTGCCCATGACTCACCTGGCGATGGCGTTCGCCGTCGCCCACCGGGGGTCACCGCGCTCCTCGGCCCGCGCACCATGGCACATCTCGACGACCTTCTGGCCGGGGCCGACGTCGAACTGTCCGACGACGTCATGGACCGGATCGACGAGATCGTCCCACTGTCCGCGGCACTGTCGCCTCGACCGGCGAAGCTGCCAGCACGCTTCGGCAGTTCGCTCCCGAGCCCGACGCCGAGCGGCCGAGAATCAGTGGTCGTCGTCCCCCGCGCCCGCCGGCAATGTGACGTCGACCTTGAGCGCCACGCCCCGAGAGCTGCACAGCTTCACCGCGTCGTGGCGTGCCCATCAGCCCGCGTTCGAGTGTCCCTACGCGGTCGGGTGTGCGCCTCGAAGAGGGCTTCCACGCGTTCACCAACGTCATCACGAGGGACGCGGGCGCCCTCGCTGTCGGCTTGCGGGTGACAGCGGTGTGCGTGCCCGTGGGCGGCGGCGTGGTCCTCCTCTCTCCCGCCCGGGCTTTGGACTCTCAGCGACCGATCAGCGGCGGCGAGGACACCCCACAGATGCCAATCGGGATGCTCGCGAGCCCGTGCTCCTCGGTGTCAGCGAGCAACTCGACCAGGTAGGCCCGCAGCCCGTCGAGGAACCGGACGAGCTCGGGCGCACCCGGCTGGTCGGTCCCGAGCCGCGCGGCTTGACGCCGAGCGCGGCGGACCACCGCGAGGCCGTGAAGGATCATGGCCCCGGCGTCTACCGCCGGCTCGTCGACAAGGACCGAGCCGCCCGTAAGCGCGGGTAGCTCGGCAGGGGGGACGGGCTCGACGACTCCGCGTTCCAGGGCCGCCACGAGCAGGCCGAGACCCGCACGCACCGCACGCACGGTGAGTCGGTGGACCTCGGGCAGGGAACAGGTGCCCAACGCGGCACCGAGTATCGCCGACAGCTCATCCAGTGAATCAGCGCAGTCCTCGAGGTCGCTCACCCACGCCCTCATTTCGCACTTGCCCCCAGGTCGACCGGCAGGGCGATGCCGGTCACGTACCGACTCTCGTCCGAGGCCAACCACAACACCGCATTCGAGATGTCGATCGTCTGCACCCACGGCATCGGCCAGATGTTCGGTACGCTGTAGACCTCCTTCGCCTCCTCGAACGTCGGGGCCTCCAAATCTGGCCGGAAGGCCTTTCGCACCATCATGTTGTCCAACATGTGCGTCTCGACGTTCGTCGGGTGCACCGTGTTGACCCGGATGCGGTGCTCGGCCAACTCGTGCGCCAGCGACTTGGCCAAGCCCACAGTGCCGAACTTCGCCGCCACGTAGCTCGAGGCGCCCGCGGCCCCCTTGAGACCGACCAGGGAGCTGGTGATGATGATCGACCCGCCCTGCCCCTGGTCGATCAGGAACGGGATCGCCGCCTTGGCCGTGTGCCACACCCCGGTCAGGTTGATGTCGATCATCGTGCCCCACTGTTGGTCGGACTGCTCGTGGGTGGGCCCCATGGTGAGGATGCCCGCGTTGGCGCACACGACGTCGAGGCGCCCGAACTCCGCGACGCCCCGGCCGAGCACCTCGTCCAGAGCCGCCTGCTCACGAACGTCGCCCTTCGCCGCGACGATCCTGCGATCGAGCTTCTCGACCAGCTCGACGGTCTCGGCCAGATCGTCCTCGGTGGCCGCCGGATAGCCATCCTGCGTCTCCACCGGCCCGCAGATGTCGACGGCGATGATGTCCGCACCCTCCTCGGCCAGCCGCACCGCGTGCGACCGACCCTGACCCCGTGCCGCGCCTGTGATGAACGCGACCTTGCCCTCCACGCGACCGGCCATGCCGACTCCCTTCGCTCGATGCGTGGGGTTGCGCCGTCGGGCGCCACCCCTACCTCACTGTCGGACCCGTCAGTCCTTGCGGCTCAAATTGCCGAGGCGGTCCCAGTCCGCCTTCACCCGATTCTGGAGGTCCTCGTCTGCCATCCACTCCGGCCCACGCAGAATGTGCACGGTCTCCCAGAACTTGATCGTCACCTCTTTGTCCTCGGTCGCCAGCGCCAGCACGCGGTCGGTGTACGAGGATTCAGGACGGTCGGCCTCATCGACGGTGACCCCGTCGACCTCGACCCCCGGGACGGCGTAGTCCGACCCGGTCGAGAAGGCCCAGCAGGGCTGAGTGACCTGCTCGTCCAGCCGCTTCTGGAACCCCTCGGCGAAGCCAGCGCCGAGGGTTGCGCCCTCGTCGAGGTACTCCCGCAGCAGCCGCGCGCCCATGGCGGCGGAGGCCATCCCCTGCCCGTAGATCGGGTTGAAGGCGGCGCTCGCGTCGCCGAGGACGATGAGATTCTCCGGCCGGGACTGCAGGCCCGCGTAGTCCCGCAGACGGTTCGTCGTGTTCCGCCAGGCCTCGAACGGTGAGATGATCTCGAACCGGTCGAGTACCTCGGTGAAGGCCTGTGAGCCGAAGCTGCCCATGTAGTCCCGGAAGCCCTCCGGGTCAGCGGGAGGGTAGTCCCCCGCGCAGCCCTGCGCGGTCACCACCCACTGCCCGTCCTCCTGGCACCACATCGCGCCGCCGCGAGTGGCCGTCGGCCCCTCACCGGACACCGTCGGACCGATGTACATCGACTTGAAGCCCGGGTCCCACGACTCGGGGGGACGGACATAGGTCGTGGCGTAGCCCCAGCGCGCGTTGACGGTCTTCTCGACCGGCGCCGGGTAGCCCAGGGCGGCGAGGAAATCGGGGGTCTTCGACGCGCGCCCGCTGGTGTCGACGACCAGGTCGGCCTCATAGGCGACCTCGTTGCCGGTGGCGTCGACGGCAGTAACTCCGGTGATGGCGCCGTCCTCCGCGGTCAGACCGGTCACCGTGGTGTTTGGCACGAAATCGACGCCCTCGAGACGGGACGAGCGGTCCCGTAAGTACCACTCGAGTAGCCTGCGGGTGGGCTGCAGCATCATGAGTTCGGACTCGAAACGCGGGAAGTAGCCGCATTTCGAGGCGTAGCGGACGTCGGCGGTAGCGCACGACTCCGGCACACCGAGCTTGCGGAGATCGTCGGGCAGGCCCGGGAACAGCGCCTCCATGGCGTGCCTGCCGCCAATTGTCAGGGTGTGGAACTGGTACCCGTGCGGGACCCCCTTGCGCTTCTGCGGGGAGTCCGGCAGGTCGTCACGGTCGAGCACGGTGACACGGGCGAAGTACGGCGCAAGCGCGGCCGCGGTCGCCGCGCCACCGATGCTCGCGCCGAGCACCACGGCGGTTCCGGTCGGGGCGTCGGTCATCTCTGAGCACCTTTCGTCGGCACCACCGCAGTCATGTGGGGTGTCGAGGCTGAGGAATGTGAGCGGGCGGACGGCCCGAGACTCGAGCGCGCCCCACGAGATGGTGGTGACGGTACTCACATCCTCATCGGAACGCAAGATTCTTTCGTTTGATCAGAGATCGCGTGGTCCAAGAACGCCGAAGATCGACAGAACTTCATTGCTTGACAACAAACTTCACCAAGCCTGACAGTAGGGACTGATTCCCGTCGACCCAGGAGGTCACCCATGAGCTCGGACCCCGATCCCACCGCGTTCTTGGCAGGCGTCCGGGTGGTCGAGATCGCGGACGAGCTCGGCGAGTACTGCGGCAAGGTGTTGGCCGGACTCGGCGCGGATGTGGTGAAGGTCGAGCCGCCGGGCGGGGAGGCGACGCGCCGGATCGGTCCGTTCGTGCGCGACGAGCCGCATCCGGAACGGAGTCTGTTCTTCTGGCACTACAACCTCGGTAAGCGGTCGGTCGAGCTGGACCTCGACACCGAGGAGGGCGCGGGGGCACTGCGCGAGCTGGTCGCCTCCGCCGACATCGTGCTGGACACCTACCACCGCGACTACCTGCGGTCGCGAGGTGTGGGCGCGGCCGATCTGATCGAGCGGCACCCGGGTCTCATCACGTTGCGCATCAGTCCCTTCGGTGACGACGGCCCGTGGGCCGACCACCGGGGCAGCGACCTGGTCCACCTCGCGCTCGGTGGCGTCATGATGAACTGCGGCTACGACCCCGCGCCGGACGGCACGTACGACACGCCGCCGATCGCTCCGCAGATGTGGCACGCCTACCACATCACCGGCGAGATGGCGGTGATGTCGATCCTGGCCGCGCTCAACCACCGCAGGCGCACCGGCGAGGGCCAGCACATCGCGGTCGCTGTGCACGACGCCGTGAGCAAGAACTCCGAGACCGACACCCCGGATTGGGTCTTCCTGCGCCAGGAGCACTTCCGGATCACCTGCCGGCACTCCACCACTCCGGAGGGCGCCGCGTTCACCTCCGTCTCGTCGCTCGCCCGGACCAAGGACGGTCGGTGGCTGCTCCCCTACCGCGCCTACGCCGGGCTCAAGGGATTCGTGAACGCCTGGGAGGGCTCACGGCGGATCCTCGCCCGGTACGGCATGGCGATGGACCTGGAATCCCCCGAGTACGACGACCCGATCTTCCGGGGCAGGCCGGAGGTGACCCAGCACATCGCGGACTGCGTCGACGACCTTGTCGAGCGGCTGCCGTTCGCCGCCGACCTCTGGCGCGAGGCCCAGGCCGAGGGCATGCCGTGGGCGCCGGTCCGCAAGCCTGAGGAGAACCTCGACGACGAGCACTGGCTCGCCCGCGAGACGTTCGCCGAGGTCCACCACCCCGAGCTGGGCGAGACCTTCATCTACGTGGGCGCCAAGTGGCTCGCCCCGGGTGTGCCGTGGCGGGTGGGGCCCCGACCTCCGCTGGTCGGCGAGCACACCGACGAGGTCCGTGCGGAGTGGGCGGGACGGGGCCCCGGCATCCCGACACCCACCATGCGCCCCACGGGTGCGGTGACCACCAGTGCCCGGGGCAAGCCCTTCGCCCTCCAGGGTGTGCGGGTCGTCGATCTCAGCTGGATGCTGGCCAGTGCGGGCGCAGGCCGGTTCCTCGCCGCGTTCGGCGCGGACGTGATCAAGGTGGAGCACGAGTCCCGGTGGGACGGCATGCGCTTCAGCACCGGCCTCGCCCCCGACGGCGGCCGCGCCGCTCGCGACGCCGCCACTGGCCCGCTGCCGACCCCGCAGACCAGCGACCCCAACCGCGGCGGCTCGTTCATGGAGATCAACTCCGGCAAGCGCGGGATGTCGCTGAACCTCAAGGACCCGCAGGGCCAGGCCATCCTGACCGAGCTGCTCCGGGATGCCGACGTCGTCGTCGAGGGTTTCTCGCCGGGGACGATGGAGCGGATGGGCTTCGGGTACGACCGGCTCCGGGAGATCAACCCGCGCATCGTCTACATCCAACAATCCGGCCTGGGCCAGCGCGGCACGTACGGCGGTGCTCGGACCTACGGCCCCACCGCCCAGGCACTGATCGGCCTCAGCGACATGTCCGGCCTGCCGGAGCCGTACGCACCCGCCGGGATCGGCTACTCCTACTTGGACTGGTTCGGCGCCTACAACATGGCCAACGCGATCCTCGCGGCCCTCTACCGCCGCGACGCCACCGGCCAGGGCTGCTACGTCGACTGTGCCCAGGCCGAGGTCGGGGCCTTCCTCACCGGCACCGCGGTGCTCGACCACACCGTCAACGGCCGGACCTGGTCGCGATACGGCAACCGGTCGCCCTACAAGCAGGCGGCTCCGCACGGCGCCTACCGGACCGCGGGCGACGACCGGTGGATCGCCGTCGCCTGCTTCGACGACGTGCAGTGGCGGGCGCTGGCCGAGGAACTCGGGACCCCGGCCTGGACGGCGGACGAGCGGTACGCGACGCTCGCCGGGCGACTGGCCGACCAGGAGCGCCTCGACCGCCTCGTCGAGGGGGCCACCCGGGACCGCGACCCGTTCGAGCTGATGGCGCGGCTGCAGGCCCGCGGGGTTCCGGCCGGGGTCTGCCAGACCGCGCAGGACCGCTACGAGCGCGATCCGCAGCTCGCCCACCTCGGCTGGACCGTGGAGCTGGAGCAGCGCACCATCGGCCGCTGGCCGGTCAAGGAACACCCCGGCCTGCTCGGCGCGACCCCCGCCTACATGGGCGGCCCGCACGACCGCTCGGGTCCCGACTACGGCCAGGACACGGTCGCAGTACTCCGCGACGTCCTCGGCTACGACGCCGACACGATCACCCGCCTGCAGGAGAACGGGGTCGTCTGACGCGCCGGACGACCGCTCCAGAGCAGAGAACGGGGATGCCCCATGGTCCACCTCGCAGACGATGCCACCCGCCTGCCGGACTTCATCAGTGACGACGCCCTCGATCGCCATGCACTCTCCCATGACGCGTCGCACTTCCTCCTCGTGCCGAGCGCCGTCGCCGTCCCCTCCTCGGTGGCGGACATGGTCGAGCTGTTCGGCGTCGCCACCGCCCTGCGCCGACCCCTCACCTTCCGCTCCGGAGGCACGAGCCTCTCCGGGCAGGGGGTCACCGACCAGATCCTGGTCGACGTCCGTCGCCAGTTCCGTGGTGTCGAGGTGCTCGACGGCGGCGCGCGGGTTCGCGTCGAGCCAGGGGTGACACTGCGCCAGGTCAACGCACGGCTGGCAGCCCACGGTCGGATGCTCGGGCCGGATCCCGCCAGCGAGGTGGCGTGCACCATCGGCGGGGTCGTCGCCAACAACTCGAGCGGGATGTCCTGCGGCATCGAGCTCAACGCCTACCGCACGGTCGAGTCATTGCTTCTCGTACTCCCGAGCGGCACGGTCGTCGACACGGGCGCGGCCGACGCGGATGCGCTGCTCCTCGCCCGAGAGCCACGGCTGCACGCCGGCTTGATCGCCCTCCGCGACCGGATCCGCACCGAACCGAGTTCCGTCGACAACATCCGACGCCGCTTCTCGATGAAGAACACGATGGGCTACTCGCTCAATGCCTTCCTCGACTTCTCGACGCCGGCCGAGCTGCTGACCCGGCTCGTCATCGGCAGCGAGGGGACCCTGGCGTTCGTCGCGGCCGCCGTCTTCCGCACCGTTCCCGTCCGGCCCCGGGCCGCGACGGCCCTGGCGGTCTATCCCGACCTGTCCTCCGCCACAGCGGCACTCCCGGATCTCGCGTCGGCGGGCCTCGCGTCCATCGAGCTCCTGGACACCCGATCCCTGGCGGTCGCGTCGAAAGCGTCCCCGATCCCGTCGGCGCTGCGCGACCTCGTCCTCGACCGGCACGTGGCGCTGCTCGTGGAGCACCGCAGCGACAGCGAGGAGGGCCTCGAACAGCAGGTCAGCCGCAGCCGGACGCTGCTGGCTCGCGGGCCTTCACGGCCGGTCGGGTTCACCTCGGTCGCCGGCGAGCGCGATGCGCTGTGGCAGATCCGCAAGGGGCTCTACGCCAGCGTCGCGGGCGCCCGGCCCGCCGGGACGACGGCCCTGCTCGAAGACATCGTGGTGCCGGTCCCGAGACTGAGCGCGACTTGCTCCGGGCTCTCCACGTTGCTGGCCGAGCACGGCTACCAGGACTTCGTGGTCTTCGGACACGCCAAGGACGGAAACCTCCACTTCATGCTGTGCGACCGGCTCGGCGAGGCCGGTGCGCGACGACGCTACGCCGCATTCACCGAGGATCTGGTCGACCTCGTGCTCGCGCAGGACGGGAACCTCAAGGCCGAGCACGGGACCGGCCGGATGATGGCGCCCTACGTCCGCCGGCAGTACGGCGACGAGCTGACTGAGGTCATGTGGGAGCTCAAGCGGCTGTGCGACCCCGCCGGCCTGCTCAACCCCGGCGTCGTCCTCGCCGAGGACCCGACCGTTCACCTCCGCGACCTCAAGGCCCCCGAGCCGGTCGAGCATGAGGTCGACCGCTGCGTCGAGTGCGGATACTGCGAGCCGACCTGTCCCAGTCGCGACCTGACCACGACACCCCGCCAGCGCATCGCGCTGCGCCGGGACATCGCCGCAGCCCGCCGCACCGGGGACGTCGCCCTGCAGGCGGACCTCGAGTCGGCCTACGGGTACGCGGCCGTCGACACCTGCGCGGCGGACGGGATGTGCCGGCTGCCCTGCCCTGTCGGCATCGACACCGGTGACCTCGTGCGCCGGCTGCGTGGGGAGGCGTCCGGGCGAACCGGCGAGACGCTCTGGCGCACCGCCGCCCGGCACTGGGGCTCGACGACGACGCTGCTGAGCGGCGCACTGACGCTCGCCCGCGCGGTGCCTGCCGCCGTACCACGCTCGGCGAGCCGCCTAGGCCGCGCGATCGCCGGGCAGGAGAACGTTCCGTTGTACGACGGAGGCCTGCCCGGAGGCGGTCGGCGCTCGCACGCACCGAGCCACCCCTCGCCCGAGGCGGTGCTGTTCCCGAGCTGTCTCAACACAATCTTTGGCGCGGCGGGGGGAGGCAGCGCCTCGGCGGACGCGGTGCGCAGGCTCTGCGACCGCGCCGGGACCCCTGTCACGGGTCTCGACCACCATGCGGGGTTCTGCTGCGGCACGCCGTGGAAGTCAAAGGGTCGCACCAGCGGACTGGCCGAGATGGCGGCCCGAGTGGTCCCGACGATCATCGAGGCGACGCGGGCGGGTGAGCTGCCCGTGGTGTGCGATTCCTCCTCTTGTTCCGACGGCCTCGCCTCCCTGCTCGCGGACTCGATCTCGCAACACCCGGGCGCCGCGAACGTTCAGGTAATGGACGCTGTCGACTTCGTCGCCGACCACCTGCTCCCCCGACTCCGGGTGGAGAGACGAACCGCCACCCTCGTCCTACACCCGACCTGCTCGTCCGCCAAGCGCGGCGGCATCGACGCCATGCGCCGCATCGCCGGCCTGCTGGCCGACGACGTCGTGATCCCCGCGGCGTGGGGCTGCTGTGGCTTCGCCGGGGATCGCGGGCTACTCCGGCCCGAGCTCACGGCCGCGGCGACCCGGCACGAGGCCGAGGAAGTCGCCGGCCTCGACCCGCACGCCGACCATGCCTCGGCCAACCGGACCTGCGAGCTGGCGATGACGCGGGCCACCGGTCGCACCTACCACCACCTCCTCGATCTCCTCGAGAGGTCCAGCCAGGCGGAGGCCGGCCCATGAGACACGGCTCAGCTCCGCGGGGGTCGCCCCTGCTCCGAGGTCAGCGAATGAACCGCGGCGGTCAGGTCGGCGAGCAGCGCTTCGACCCGCGCCAGCCGCTCCTCGACGGCCGAACGTGGCGGCACAGGCCGTCGCCCCTGCAGCTCGCCGAGGCCTTCCAGCACGGTCTCGGCGAGAACCAGGGCGATGCGGGCGGGATCGCTCGGGCCGTCTACCGAGTACCAGGAGACGATGTCGTTCATCGCGCCGAAGATCAGCCGGCAGACGATCTCCCCCTCGAGGTCCGCCCGCAGCGTGCCCTCGTCCGCCCCGCGCTGGACGACCTTCGCCCAGTCCGCGAGGTACCGCCGCTGGGCGGCCTCGCTGCGGGCGCGCAAGGATGCCGGGGCCTGGCGCGAGATCCGCATGTAGACGGAGGTGTGCGGGCCGGTAAGGAGGGACACCACCTGCGCGGTGATCATCGTCGCCAGCTGGGTGGCAGCGTCGGCCCCGGGAGGCAGAGCGGCGACCTCGGCGAAGACGAACGCGTGGATCCGCTCGGCCGACTCCTCCAGGAGCTCCGACACGAGGGCCTCACGCGAGGCGAAGTGGTGATAGAGGCTGCCCACCTGGATCCCGGCAAGCGCGGCCACGTCCGCGAGCCGCGCGGAGGCGTAGCCGTCCCGCATGAAGATCACCGCGGCCGCGTCGATGATGCGGTCCCGGGTGCCCTCGCGCGGCCGGTGGGAGACGGTCGCGCGGGCCTGGATCGCGGTCGCCGTCGGCAGCCCGACCCGCTCACGAGCGACCGGGCGGTCTGCGGTCAGACCTTCGAAGTACAGCGTGGCGAAGATGTGCCGGAGATCCTCCAACGCGATCCCGCCGCGCCGCTTGCGGTACCAGTCCGCCGTGGAATTCGCGGCCCCCAGCAGGAGCATCCGGGAGACGACCGGATCGAGGTCCGCCCGGATCTCCCCGTCCTCCCGGGCCCGCCGCACGACGGTACCGAGGTGCGCGACGTACTCGCGGGCGGCGGTGATTGCTCCCGCCCTGGTCTCCTCGGACACCTGGTCGATGATCCGCAGGTAGGCGGGGACATAGTCGTCCTCCGTGCCGAGCACCACCCCGAGGTGGGCATCGATCTCCGCCCGGAGCCCGCCGCGGGGAGGGGCCTGCCCGACCGTCCGGCGACGGTCCTCGAGGAAGTCCCGGATCCGCTGTCGAGCCACCGCGAGCACCTCGCTGACCAGCTCCTCGCGCGAGGCGAAATGGTAGTAGAGGCTGCCCACCTTCGTTCCGGCGAGCGCGGCGATGTCCGCGAGCGTGCTCTCCTTGTAACCCTTGGCGCGAAAGGCTGCCGCGGCCGCGTCCAGAATGCGGCTGCGCGTCTCCTCGCCCTTACGCCCCCGCGGGGTGCTCATCGGGACCACCACTCCCCTCCCGCGGCACCGCCGCGACGAGTCGAACTCTGGTTAGGACACCCTAGCGCGCCCGGCGGATCCCGCCTCGCAGCCGAATCCGGAATCGGTTCGTCACCCCGCCGCGGGCCGGGACCTCCCCCGACCCTCACACGGAATCGGAGCCACCGTTGACCACACCCGCCGCCCCCACTCCCCCCTCCACCTTCCTCCAGGGCACCCGGGTCCTCGAGCTCGCCGACGAGCTTGGGGAGTACTGCGGCCGTCTGCTCGCCGGACTCGGCGCGGAGGTCGTCAAGATCGAGCCGCCAGGCGGCGAGGGCACCCGTCGTCACGGCCCGTTCCACCACGACGAGCCCCATCCGGACCGGTCGCTGCACTTCTGGCACTACAACCTCGGCAAACGGTCCGTGGTCCTGGACCTAACCACCGAGGCGGGCCGTCGCGGATTCCGTGACCTGGCCGCGGGCGCCGACGTCCTCCTCGACACCCGACACCGCGACTACCTCCGGTCGGCGGGCCTCGACCCGGACGACCTCGTCGCAGCGAACCCGGGCCTGATCCACGCGCGGATCAGCCCGTTCGGAGACGACGGTCCATGGGCCGACCATGTCGGCAGTGACCTGGTCCACCTGGCCCTCGGCGGGGTCATGATGAACTGCGGCTACTCCCCCGATCCGTACGGCGTCTACGACACACCACCGATCGCACCGCAGATGTGGCAGGCCTACCACATGGCAGGCGAGCTGGCGGCGATCGGGATCATGACGGCCCTCATCCACCGGCTGTCCCACGGTGCCGGCCAGCGGCTCTCCACCGCCGTGCACGAGGTCGTCAGCAAGAACACCGAGGTCGACCTCCCGAGCTGGGTGTACAGCCGGCAGCCGCTGATGCGCCAGACCTGCCAGCACGCGGCCGCCCAGGTCGGTGATCCCGCGCTCGCCGTCACCAAGGACGGCCGCTACCTGCTGCCCTGGCGACTCATGGGGGCAGCCGGTTTCGTCGACGCCTGGGCGGGCTCGCTGCGCCTGCTCAAGCGCTACGACAGCGCCGAGGATCTCGCCGATGCCCGGTACGACGATCCGGCCCTGCGCCAGGACCCCCAGGTGAAGCGGCACATCGGCCGCGTGGTCGACGCCTTGTCCAGCAAGCTGACCTACGAGCGCGGGCTGTGGGCGGAGGCGCAGGAGGAGGGCCTGCCCTGGGGGCCGCTGCGCAGGCCGGAGGAGAACGTCGCCGACGCGCACTGGCGCTCCCGGGAGACGTTCATCGACGTCCACCATCCCGAGCTCGGCGAGACCTACACCTACGTCGGGGCGAAATGGCTCGCGCCGGAGGTGCCCTGGACACGCGGTCCGCGGCCCCCCTTGGTCGGCGAGCACACCGATGAGATCCTCGCCGACGCGGCGCGCCGGGTGCCCCGCCCGATCCATGCGGCCGCCGTACCGCGGCCCGCGTTCGCCGCACCGAGTGCGCTGGGCACGCCGTTCGCGCTGAGCGGGGTCCGGGTCGTCGATCTGACCTGGCAGCTGGCCAGCGCCGGAGCGGGCCGCTACCTCACGTCCATGGGGGCCGAGGTGATCAAGGTCGAGCACTCCTCGCGATGGGACGGGATGCGGTGGGCGGCTGTGGGCCGTCCACCCGCGGGCGGACGCGCCGAGCGGGACGCCGCGACCGGTCCCCTGCCCGTCCCCGACGCCGACTCGCCGAACCGGTGCGGCTCCTTCATGGAGATCAACTCGGGCAAGCGGGCGATGAGCCTGAACCTGAAGAGCGACCGGGGCAAGGAAATCCTCGCCAAGCTGCTGGCTGACGCCGACATGGTGATCGAGGGCTTCACCCCCGGCACGATGGACCGGATGGGCTTCGGGTACGACCGGCTGAAGGAGATCAACCCACGGATCGTCTATGTGCAGCAGTCCGGGATGGGCCAGTTCGGCACGTACGGGCAGATGCGCAGCTACGGACCGATCGCCCAGGCCTTCTCCGGGCTGTCCGAGATGTCCGGGCTGCCGGCGCCCTACCCTCCCGCCGGCATCGGCTACTCCTACCTCGACTGGTTCGGCGCCTACAACATGGCAACCGCGATGATGGCCGCGCTCTACCGTCAACGCACCACCGGTCTGGGCTGTCACATCGACTCCTCGCAGGTCGAGACCGGGACCTACCTGACCGGCACGGCCGTCCTCGATCACTCGGTGAACGGTCGGGGCTGGACACGGTACGGCAATCGCTCGCCGTACAAGCCAGCCGCTCCGCACGGGGTCTTCCCAACCCGCGGCGAGGACCGGTGGATCGCCATCGCCTGCTTCGGCGACGAGCAGTGGCGGGGGCTGGTCGAGGTGCTCGGCGCCCCGCACTGGGCCGCCGACCCGCGGTTCGCCACCCTCGAAGGGCGCATCGCCGCACAGGACGAGCTCGAGCGCCACCTCGCGGACGAGACAACGGGCTGGGGCGGCTACGCGCTGATGTCCGCGCTCCAGTCCGTCGGCGTTCCGGCCGGTGTCTGCCAGACTGCCCAGGACCGCTGCGACACCGACCCACAGCTGGCCCACCTCGGCTGGCTGGTCGAACTCGGCCAGAGTGAGCTGGGCCGCTGGCCGGTCAAGGAACACCCGGTCAAGTTCAGCGAGACGCCCGCCTATATGGGCGGGCCCGTCGACCGCTCGGGACCCAACTACGCCGAGGACAATGCCTACGTCTTCCGGGACCTGCTCGGATTCACCGCCGAGGAGTACCTGACGCTGATCGACGAGGGCGTGACCGAGGAGTCCTGGAAGGCATCGTGAGGCCCCCCGCCGGTCGCGGCTCGCCGAAGGCTCGACGCCCCGGGTACGATCGCGGCCGGCAGGCGGCGGACGAGGAGGTGTTCCGCGCATGGCACAGGGCCAGACGTCCATGGACGACGAGCTCACGAACGACCTCTTCTCGATCGGCCAGAACATCCGGGCCACCCGCCGGGGCAGGCTCTCGCTTGACGCGCTCGCCAAGGCGGCCGGTGTGAGCGTCGGTCTGCTCAGCCAGCTGGAGAACGGGCGGGGCAACCCCACGCTCCAGGTGCTCACCCGGATCGCGGCGGCCCTCGAGGTGGAGATCACCGATATTGTCGCGGCCCCGGCCCCGCAGGCCACCGAGGTCGTGCGGGCCGAGTCGCGTTCGACGCACCGGGTGTTCGGCTCCGACCGAGACGTTGAGCTGCTGTCCCCCCACCTGCGCGGACCGTTCACGGTCACCGAGGTGACACTGCCGCCCGGCGCGGGGTTCGGGACCGAGCACGAGTTCGTCGGCGAGACCGTCATCCACGTCTTGGCGGGCACCTACACCATCCGAACCCGGACCGAGACCATCGAGGTGCAGCAGGGCGACACCCTGCAGGTCGACACGGCGTCGGTGATCGGCTATCACAACGACGGCCATCTTCCGATGCGCGCGGTGAACGTCTACGTCCCGGCGGAGGAGGAGTGAGCAGCGCACCCGAAGAACAGGTCCCGCCACCGCCCACGCCGCTCGGGCGACCCCGGATCGCGCCGGTACAGGGGGCGCCCCCTGCGCCGGGCGAGGGGGACCGGGTGCGCGGAGTCGGGCGGATCGTGCACGACCTGCGGCGCGACCAGATGACCCTCGCCGAGCTGAGCACCCGGGCCGGAGTGAGCATGGGCCTGCTGAGCAGGCTCGAGAACGGTTCAGGCAACCCGTCGTTCCGCGTCCTGAGCCGGATCGCGCATGCCCTGGGCGTGCACGTGAGTACGCTGTTTGCCGAGGCCCGACCGCCGACCACCCGGCTGGTGCGGGCCGAGGAGCGGCTCCGGGTGGTACTGCCGGACGGCCGGACCGAGTACGAGGTCATCGTCCCCGACCTCTCCGGGCGGTTGTGCGCCCACCTGTGGCGGTTCCCACGCGGGTACAGCGGCGAGGGCGCCGCCCAGAGCCGCGAAGGAGTGCAGTTCATCTACGTGCTGCGCGGCAGGCTCGAGCTGCACATCGACCACGAGGTCCACGCCCTCGACACCGGCGACGCGGTGACCTTCGACGCGCTGCGCCGGCACTGGATCCGCAACTCCTCGGCGCGGTCTGCGGCCGAGGCACTGGTGGTGACGTCGCCGCCGTTCCTGCCCGGTGGCGCGGCGGCGGACCGCTGAGGCCCGTCGCCGCCGGGGTTACATCCCGATCCAGACGTTCTTCGTCCGGCTGAACTCCGCGATGCCCTGCTTCCCGCCGAGCCTGCCCTGCCCGCTCTGCTTGATCCCGCCGAAGGGCACCGACGGCGGCAGCCCACCGCTGCCGTTGATCCACACCATTCCGGCGTCGAGGGCCGACGCCATCCGGTGTGCCCTCGCGACGTCGCCGGTCTGGACGTAGGACGCGAGGCCATATCTGGTGGAGTTCGCGATCCGGATCGCGTCCTCCTCGTCGGTGAACCGCAGGATCGACAGGACCGGGCCGAAGATCTCATGGACGGCGATCTCGGAGTCCGCGGGCACGTCCGCGAACACCGTCGGCGCGATGTAGTAGCCGTCCGCGAACTCGCCCGACAGCCGCGTGCCGCCGGTGACGAGGCGGGCCTGCTGTTCCGCGACGGCGCGATCGATGAAGCCCATGATGCGCTCACAGGCCGTGTTCGTGATGACGGGACCGATCGCGGTGTCGGCGGAGTGCGGGTCGCCCGGCTTCAGCGCCTCGGCCTTGCGCCTGCACAGCTCGACGACCTCGTCGAACACGGCGTCTTGGACCAGCGCCCGGGTGCCGTTGATGCAGCCCTGACCGGACAGCTGCAGGGAGAAGCCGACGGCCCGCTCCGCGGCGGCGTCGAGGTCGGCGTCGGCGAAGACCACGTTCGCGGACTTCCCACCCAGCTCGAGTGCGACCGGCGTGAGGTTCGCCGAGGCCGCCTGGATGATCCGTTGGGCCGTCGGACCGCTCCCGGTGAAGTGGATCTTGTCGACGCCGGGATGGGCCACGAGCGACGACCCCGCCTCCCCGCCACCGGGGAGGATCGAGATCACCCCGGGCGGGAACCCCACCTCGAGGGCGATCTCGGCGAACCGCAACGAGGTGAACGGGGTGAGCTCCGGCGGCTTGACCACGACGCAGTTCCCCGCCGCCAACGCGGGTGCGATGATCGAGCCGATGCTGTAGAGCGGGCTGTTCCAGGGGATGATGATCGCGACGACGCCGTAGGGCTCGAGGATCGAGTAGTCGAAACCGGGCACGGGCCAGACTGGGTTGACCTCCCCGACGATCTTGTCGCACCATCCGGCCGCGTACTCCAGGTGGTCCGCGATCATGTGGGGGAAGGACGCGGCTACTGTCTGTGGCGTCCCGTTCTCCACGATCTGCAGTGCCGCCAGCTCGTCCGCCCGCGCGACCAGTGCTCGCGCGAGGTCGTTCATCAGCCGGCGCCGAGTGTCGGGGCCGGTTCGCCGCCACGACTCGGTCGCGGCCCGCGCAGTGCTGATCGCGCGGTCGACGTCGGCGGGCCCCGCCATCGGGACCTCGACCGTCGGCTTGCCCGTGGCCGGGTACACGTGCTGGTGCACGCCGCCGCTGGTAGAGGTCAGTCGCTCGCCGCCGACCAACGGGGCCGGGTCGGGGAGCAGGTTGATGTCGGCTTCCTGGATCGTCATGGGATCTCCTTCCGTGCGGTCCCGCGGGACCGTCGACGCATCTACAGATCGAGGACCAGCCGCCTGCTGCGTGCCCGGGACACGCACAGCACCATCGTGCGACCCGACGAGCGCTCTCCGGCGGCCAGCACCGAGTCGCGGTGGTCCGGCTCGCCCTGCAGGACAGCGGTCTGGCAGGTGCCGCACACCCCGTCCTCGCACGAGGACAACACGTCCACGCCCGCTGAGGTGACCACCTCGAGGATCGACCGGTCGGGCGGCACCTCGAGGACGAGGCCGCTGCGGGCGAGCTCGACCTCGACGGTCCCGTCCGCGGCACCCTCCACCCGCTCCCGGGCCGCGAACCGCTCGACGTGGAGTGTGTCCGCGGGCCAGGCGAGGCTGCGCTGCTCCACCGCCGCGATCAGCGGTTCCGGTCCGCAGCAGTACACGGCGGTGCCCGCCGCGGGGTCGAGGAAGTCGTCGAGGTCCAGCAGCCCGAACTCGTCCTGCGGGCGGATCGTCACGGCGGCTCCGTACCCCGCGACGTCCTCGACGAACGCCATCGACGCCCGGCTGCGCCCGCCGTACAGAAGCCGCCACGGACGACCCCGCGCGGCGACCGCGCGGATCATCGGAAGCAGCGGGGTGATCCCGATGCCGCCCGCGACGAACAGGTAGCGCTGTGCGTCGGCCAGGGCGAAGTTGTTCCGCGGTCCGCGGGCGACGACCCGCGAGCCTGGGACGAGCCGGGTGTGCACGAACTCCGACCCGCCCCGACCCGCCGGCTCGCGCAGGACCCCGAGTCGCCAGTGTCTGAGGTCGTCCGGATCGCCGGCAAGCGAGTACTGCCGGACCAGACCGTCGGCCAGGAGCAGGTCGACGTGCGCGCCCGGGCGCCAGGCCGGGAGCAGCCCTTCGTCCGGGCGGGCGAGGACGAGCTCGACGACGTCCGCGGCCGCCGCCCGACGCTCGACGACCTCCAGCTCCGTCGTCCGCTCGGTCACGATGAGGTCGAGGCGGTGCGCAGGGCCCCGAAGAAGGCCCTGATCTCGCCGGTGAGCAGCTCGGGCTGTTCGAGCGCGGCGAAGTGACCACCGCGGGGCAGGTTGGCCCAGCGCTGCACGTTGTAGTGCCGCTCCGCCTGCCGCCGCGAAGACTGGTAGAGCTCCTTCGGGAAGATCGCGCAGCCCACCGGTAGCTCGATCCGGGTGGGCGGCGGCGGGATCGTCATGGCCTTGAACGCCTCGTAGTACAGCCGACCGGAGGACCCGGCGGTCTGAGTGAGCCAGTAGGCGGTGACCCCGGCGAGGATCTCGTCGCGGGTCAGCGCCTTCTCCACGTCACCGTCGCAGTCGGTCCACTTGCGGAACTTCTCGACGATCCAGGCGGCCAGCCCCGCGGGCGAGTCGTTGAGCGCGTAGGCGATCGTCTGCGGTTTGGTGCTCTGGATCGCGATGTAGCCTTCCTCCGCCGGGCTGTAGCGCTGGGCCTCGGCGACGAACTCGGACTCCTCGGCCGTCAGCTCGCCGTCCTCGGGCTGGGGGCCCGACGTCGTGACCATGTTGATGTGGATGCCGATCATTCGCTCGGGGAAGTCCTGGGCGAGGCGGACGGAGACCGCCGACCCCCAATCCCCGCCCTGGGCGCCGAACCGGTCGTAGCCGAGGCCGGTCATCAGCTCCGCGAAGGCGGCGGCGATGCGCTTGGTGTCCCAGCCGGCTTCGGTGGTGGGACCGCTCCAGGCGTACCCGGGCAGCGACGGGCAGACGACGTGGAACGCGTCCGCGGCCGTCCCGCCGTGCGCGACCGGGTCGGTCAGCGGCCCGATCATCTTCATGAACTCCAGGACGCTGCCCGGCCACCCGTGGCACAGCAGCAGCGGCGTGGCGCCCGCCTCCTTCGAGCGAGCGTGGATGAAGTGGATCCGCTGGTCGTCGATCGTCGTCAGGAACTGGGGCCAGCGGTTGATGTCGTCCTCGACGCGCCGCCAGTCGAAGGTGGACTCCCAGTACGCGCAGAGCTCGCGGAGGTAGTTGCCGTCGGTCCCGTAGTCCCATCCCGATCCGGGGATCTGGTCGGGCCAGCGGGTGGCGGCGATGCGCCGCTTGAGGTCGTCGAGCTCGGCCTGGTCGGTCTCGACGCGGAAGGGTGTCAGTTCCATCGTTCGCTCTCCTCAGTCCGCCGTCCGGGCGAACCCGCCCAGGCGGTCCCAGTCCTCGAGCACCCTGGCGCGGAGGTCGCCGTCGGCCATCCACTCCGACGTCCGGACCAGGTGCATGGTCTCCAAGAACTTCTGTGTGACGTTGCGATCCTCGGTCGCCAGGGCCAGCACCCGGTCGGCGTACCCGGCGGCCTCCGCGTCCACGTCCTGCTCGACCGGCACGCCGTCGACCTCGACGCCGGGCACGGCGTGGTCCGACCCGGTCGAGAAGTCCCAGCAGTTCTGGATGATCGCGGTGAGCCGCTTCTGGAACCGCGCGGCGAAGCCGTCGAGCCCCCCGTCGGGGTGCTCGCGGGTGAAGTCGGCGATCTCGGCCTTGAGCTCGCGGCCGCTGAACGCCGCGACCGCCATGCCCTGACCGTAGATCGGGTTGAACGCTGCGACCGAGTCGCCCATCGCCACGAACCGCTCCGGTCGGACCTGCAGCGCGGCGAAGTCCCGCAGCCGGTTCGACGTGTTGCGCCATGCCTCGACCGGCCCGGCCACCTCGAGGTCCTCCACCACGTCGACGAACTCCGGGGCGCCGAAGCTGCTCAGGTACTCCCGCAGCCCGGCCTCGTCGCCGGGCGGGTAGTCCCCGGCGCACCCCTGGGCCGTCAGCACCCAGCGGCCGTCCTCCTGCTCCCACATCGCCCCGCCGCGGGTCGCTCCGAGCCCCTCGCCGGAGACGGTCGGGCCGAGGTAGATCGCCGAGTACCCGGGGTCCCAGCCCTGTCTCGGGGTGAAGTAGGTCGTGGTGTAGCCCCACTTGGCGTTGACCGTGGACTCCCGCGGGGCGGGGAACCCGAGCTCGGCGAGCCATTCGGGGGCCTTGGAGGCGCGTCCGCCCGCGTCGAGCACGAGGTCGGCCTCGACCACGGCCTCCGTGCCCGCTGCGTCCCGCGTCCGGACGCCGGTGATCCGGTCGTCCTGTGCGACCAGACCGACGACCTCGGTGCGGTCGCGGAAGACGACGCCGGGCAGCGCCCCGACCCGCTTGCGGATCAGCCACTCGAGGAACTGCCGAGTGGGCATCAGCATCTGCAGCCCGGAGTCGTAGCGCGGGAACCAGCCGACCTTCGCGCCGTAGCGCACGTCCGCGGCGGTGTCCCTCAGCGGGACGCCGGCGGCCACGGCCTCGTCGGTCAGGCCCGGTAGCAGCTCCTCGAAGGCAGTGCGGCCGCCCACGGTGAGCACATGGAACTGGTGGCTGTGGGGAACGCCCTTGCGCGGCGACGGCGTCGTCGGCAGGGCATCGCGCTCGAGCACGAGCACGTTCTCGAAGCTGCCCGCCAGGGCGCACGCCGCGGCCGAGCCGGCGATGCTGCCGCCGATGACAACGGCGGTGCCGTAGGGGGGATCGTGGGGTTCCGCGGTGCTCACTTCGCACTCGCCCCCAGGTCGACCGGCAGAGCGATGCCGGTCACGTACCGACTCTCGTCCGAGGCCAACCACAACACCGCATTCGAGATGTCGATCGTCTGCACCCACGGCATCGGCCAGATGTTGAGGACGGAGTAGACCTCCTCCGCATCCTCGAACGTCGGCTCCTCCAGATCCGGTCGAAACGCCTTGCGCACCATCATGTTGTCCAACATGTGCGTCTCGACGTTCGTCGGGTGCACCGTGTTCACCCGGATCCGGTGCTCCGCCAACTCGTGTGCCAAGGACTTCCCCAGCCCGGTCACCCCGAACTTCGCGGCGACGTAGGAGGACCCTCCAGCGGCGCCCTTGAGACCCGCCAGGGAGCTGGTCATGATGATCGACCCTCCCTGCCCCTGCTCGATCAGGAACGGGATCGCCGCCTTGGCCGTGTGCCACACCCCCGTCAGGTTGACGTCGATCATGGTCCGCCACTGCTCGTCGGACTGCTCGTGGGACGGGCCCATGGTGAGGATCCCCGCGTTCGCGCAGACCACGTCGAGGCGACCGAGCTCCTCGACCCCCCTGTGCACCACCGCGTCGAGGCCTGCCTGGTCGCGGACGTCCGCTTTGCCTGCGACGATCCGCCGGTCGAGCTTCTCGACCAGTGCGACCGTCTCGGCGAGGTCCTCCTCGGTCGAGGCCGGATACCCGTCCTGCGTCTCCACCGGACCGCAGATGTCGACGGCGATGATGTCCGCACCCTCCTCGGCCAACCGCACCGCGTGCGACCGACCCTGACCCCGCGCCGCACCTGTGATGAACGCGACCTTGCCCTCCACACGACCAGCCATTCCCACAACCACCTCTCCGATCGGGTCCCGTACGTACGTGCGTGCAACGGATCAGATGACGCCCTCAGCGACCAGTGCCGCTCGTTCCTCGGGCGAGAGACCGAGGATCTCGCCGTAGACGTAGTCGTTGTCCTCGCCGTAGTTCGGCCCGCTGCGGTCGAGCAGGCCGCCGATGTGCGAGGGGGTCTCGCTCAACACCCCGGGCAGCTCCTTCACCGGCCACCGCCCGATCTCGGTCTGGTCGAGCTCGACCAGCCAGCCGAGGTGCCGCAGCTGGGGATCGCGCTCGCACCGGTCCTCGGCGGTCTGGCAGACCCCGGCAGGGACACCCTCCGCCTGCAGCTGCTCCATCAGCGCGAACGCGTCCCACTTGGCCGTGGCCTCGGCGACCACCTCGTCGAGGCGGTCCTGGTGGCGCAGCCGCTGAGCGAGGGTGAGCAGGTCCGGATGCGCTGCCCACTCCGTCCGCCCGAGCACCCGGCAGAGGCCGATCCACTGCTCCTCGTCGAACGCGCCGAGCGCGATCCACCGGTCCTGCCCCGCAGCAGGGTAGACACCGTGCGGCGCGGCGGGTAGGAGCGGGGACCGGTTGCCGGTGCGCCGCCACGACCTGCCGTTGACCGAATGGTCGAGGACCGCGGTCCCCGTGAGTTGGATGCCGATCTCGGCCTGCGAGCTGTCGATCCAGCATCCCCGGCCCGTCTGTCGCTGCCGGTACAGCGCCGCCATCATCGCTAGGCCCATCTGGTAGGCGCCGAACCAATCGAGATAGGAGTAGCCGATCCCGGCGGGTGCGTACGGCTCCGGCAGACCGGACATGTCGCTGAGCCCGGACATGGCCTGAGCGGATGGGCCGAAACTGCGCATCTGACCGTACGTGCCGAACTGGCCCATCCCGGACTGCTGCACATAGACGATCCGCGGGTTGATCTCCTTCAGCCGGTCGTACCCGAAGCCCATCCGATCCATCGTCCCCGGTGAGAACCCTTCCACGACCATGTCCGCCGTGCGGATCAGCTCCCGGAGCAGCGCACGCCCACGCTCGGTGCGCAGGTTGAGGCTGATCCCCCGCTTGCCGGCATTGATCTCCATGAACGAGCCGCTGCGGTTGACGCTGTCCGTCGGGGTGGGGGTGAGGGGCTCGGTCGCGCGGTCCCGCTCGGCTCGCCCGCCGTCGGGCACCGGGCCGAGCCCGAACCGCATCCCGTCGAGCCGGGACGCGTGCTCGACCTTGATCACCTCGGCCCCGTGCGCGGCGAGGAATCGGCCGGCTCCCGCACTGGCCAGGAACCAGGTCAGGTCCACCACGCGGACCCCGGACAGTGCGAAAGGGGTGCCGTGGCGTGACCGCCGGGCAGCGTCCGCACCCGGCAGCGGGCGAACCCGGTCCACCGCGGCACCGATACCCCGGTCGAGTTCCTGGAGGACCTCGTCGGTGTGCTCGCCGAGCAGCGGGGGCCGCGGCCCCACCCGCCAGGGCACCTCGGCGCAGACCCACTTGCTACCGACGTAGGTGTACCGCTCGCCCAGTTCGGGGTGTTCGACCTCGGCGAAGGTGCGCCGGGCGACCCAGTGCGGGTCGTCGACGTTCTCCTCGGGGCGACGCACCGGCGCCCAGGCCATCCCCGCCCGCTGCCCGTCCCGCCAGAGGTCCTTGTCGTAGCGGAACGAGGCCACAAATCTGTCGACCACCGCGTCGATGTGCCGGATCGTCTCGACGTCGGACAGCACTGCGGGGTCGGAGTACCGCTCGTCGGCCAGGTCGGCCTCCATCCCGTAGCGGCGCAACACCTCGACGATCGAGGAGAGCGGGGTCCCGAACCCGGCAAGGTAGGTGCGGTACGGCAGCATCCAGCGGCCGTCCTTGGTCCGCGAGATCCCCGGGGTGCCCACGCCCGCGTCGCGGGCGCCCGAACGCCTGCCGAACGAGTGTCTACAGGTGAGCCGGGCGTGCGGCAGCCGGGAGAAGATCCAGTCTGGAAGGTCGGTCTCGGTGTTCTTGCTGACGGCGTCGTGCACGGAGACCGACACCACCTGCCCCCGCCCCGTACGCAGCCGGTGCTGCAGGGCCGCCATCACCTGGATCGCGGTGATCTCCCCGGTGATGTGGTACGCCTGCCACATCTGCGGCGCGACCGGCGGGGTGTCGTAGTCACCTGTCGGTTCGGGGTCGTACCCGCAGTTCATCACCACCCCGCCGAGCGCAAGGTGGACCAGGTCGCTGCCGCGGAAGTCCGCCCACGGGCCGTCGTCGCCGAAGGGGGTGATGTGCGCGTGCACCAGCGCGGGTCGGGTCGACCGCAGCTGCTCACCGTCGAGCCCAATCGCCGCCGCCTCCCGCCGGTCTCGGGTGTCCAGCAGGACGTCCGCGGTGTCGAGCAGCTGCGCGAACGCGTGTCGAGCGTCAGGCGTGTGCAGGTCCAGGACCACCGACCGCTTGCCGTGGTTGTAGTGCCAGAAGTGCAGCGAGCGGTTCGGGTTTGGCTCGTCATGGCGGAACGGCCCGATGCGCCGGGTGCGCTCTCCCCCGGGCGGTTCGATCTTGACCACGTCCGCGCCCAGCCCGGCCAGGAGCTTGCCGCAGTACTCACCCAGCTCGTCGGCGATCTCGACGACGCGCAACCCCTCCAGGAAGCCGCCGCCCGAAGTCGCGTCCACGCCTCTCGTCTCCCCTCGGTACCGATTCGCTGAGCCCGACGACCCGGTCAGGCCGAGTCGCAGTCGAGCACTGCCTCAGTGCGCCGCACGGGCCGCCACACCGCCGTGAGCAGCAGCGCGGCGCCGAGCCCGCCAGCGCCGGCGGCGACCGCCAGTCCGCCCAGGCCGGTCAGCGGCCATCCAATGAGCTGGTCGACCGACAGCGCTCCTCCTCCCAGCGCGCCGATCGCACAGCCCACCACGATGATCATCAGGACGTACTCGTAGCCCTCGCCCGGCCGGAACACGAAGAACCCGTTCCGCAAGTGGTTCGTCACCAGGGCGACGAGCATCGTGCCGACGACCCCCGCCGCCGCGACCGGCGTGGCGAGGCCCAGGACCAACAGCGCGCCCGCGCCGAGCTCGGTGACGCTCGCGGCCAGGGCGTTCAGCCTGCCCGGGCGCATCCCGATGGTCTCGAACCAGCGTGCCGTGCCGGCGAGCCCGCCGCCCCCGAACACGTGGTTCCACCCGTGGGCGAGCATGGTCCCGCCGACGACGAGCCGCAGGAGCAATGCCGCGACATCCACAGAAACGGAACCGGACGACGTCATCGTCGCTCTCCTGCGGGCTCGGATGCCACCTCGTGGGTGCGCATCGTCTCGGTCTTGAAAGTGCCTAGACGGAGTTCGAATCGACCGAACCCCGGCACCCTTTCGCCAACCTGTCAACGGCCTGCGACCCCGGGGCGACGCCCTCGCCGATCACCGTCGAGGCTGCTGAAAGCAGCGTTTCGTCGGACGGTCGCGGTTATCGCCCGGTGCGCACCGCCTCCACGGCCGACCTTGACGACTGCCCGAATCTCGCTTAGTTTCTAACGGGAGTCAGTGCCGGCGTCGGTCGGACCACACCGATCCCACCTCCCGGACGAGACCACGCCTGAAGTCCTCTGCTCACCGAGGAGCACCCGTGCCACCAGCCGAGTGGACCACCAGTCGGGTCATCCGCGTCACCACGTGCCCGGACTCGTACCGCCTGGAACTCGTCGCTCCACACTCCGAGCAGTGGGCCCTGATCGTCGCGATCCCCTGCCCCCCATCGGGTTCACTGGACCACATTGCCGACCTGCGGCCCGACATCCCGCTCGCGGTCCACCTGCACGCCGAGGGCGACGAGGTGGTGAGCGCCTGTTGCTACCTCACCTCGCGCTCGGGACCCCGACGCCACGTGATCACCGTTTCGCTCGCGCTTCGGCTGCTTGCCGCAGGCATCCACGGAACTGTGCGTCACCAACGATCGCGCCCGACCACAACGCAGCCCGACCACACCGAACCGATCGGCCACCCGGCCGATCAGATCCACTGAGGAGTCAACCATGGCAGCACCCGCATATCGGAAGAACGGTCTCCTCGTCGTCGACTCGGACACCCACCTCAGCGAGCCCTGGGACCTGTGGACCTCACGCGCCCCGGCATCGATCCGCGACCGCGTGCCGCAAGTCAAGAAGGTCGACGGCCAGGCCATGTGGATGTTCGACGACAAGCCGGTCGGCCCGGCGGGCGCCGTTTGCGTCGTCGACAAGGACATGGAGAAGCACTACGGCGTCGACTACCTGTTCAACATGCACGTCGACGAGATCGCCGATGCCGCGTCGCAGATCGCGCCGCGCCTCAAGCTCATGGACGACCAGGGCATCTGGGCGCACCTCGTGTACCCGAACACCGTCGGCTTCGGCGGTCAGCAGATCGGCCAGATCGGCGACGAGAAGCTCCGGCACACGGTCGTGCAGATCTACAACGACGCCATGGCGGAGATGCAGGCCGAGTCGGGACAGCGCCTGTTCCCGATGGCCATCATGCCCTGGTGGGACCGGGAGCTGATGATCAAGGAGATCCACCGCGTCAAGGAGATCGGCCTGGTCGGCGTCAACACGGTCGCCGACCCGCAGGAGTACGGCATGCCGGATCTCTCCGAGCCGTTCTGGGCCCCGATGTACGACGCGCTCGTGGAGAACGGCCTGCCACTGAACTTCCACATCGGCGCGAGCGCGACCCAGCAGAACTACCACGGCACCGCGCCCTGGCCCTCGCGCAACGCGGACGAGAAGCTCGCCATCGGCTCGGCGATCCTCTACATGTCCAACGCCCGCATCCTCGCCAACTTCATCTACGGCGGGATCCTCGAGCGCCACCCCGACCTGAAGGTCATCTCGGTGGAGAGCGGCGTCGGGTGGGTGCCCTTCTTCCTCCAGGCGCTGGAGTACCACTACAGCGACTTCCTCGGGATCCACCCGGCGAGCAGCGGGAGCCCGATGTCGTTGACCCCGCTCGAGTACTTCCAGCGCCAGTGCGGGTCCTGCTTCTGGTTCGAGGACGCGCTGCTGGTCGAGGCAGTGCGCTACCTCGGGGCGGACACCGTCATGTTCGAGAGCGACTTCCCGCACCCGACCTGCCTCTACCCGAGCCCGGTCGAGCGGGCCCTGAAGGTGTTCGAGGGGGAGAGCCAGGAGACGAAGGAGAAGGTCTTCGGCGGGACCGCCGCGCGCCTCTACCACCTTCCGCTGCCCGACTGAGCACCCGCTCGTCTCCCCCGCGGGGCGCCGTGAGGCCCCCGCGGGCGGGCCGTGCCACGAGAGGACCCCAGGTGGCCTATCCAGGAACCGCATCGACCGTCACCCCGCTCGCCCCGGTGACGCACGGTCTCAAACCGGTACCCGATCCGGACGACCTGCTGACCCGGCCCTTCTGGGCCGCCGCAGCCGAGGAGCGGCTCGTGCTCCAGCGGTGCTCGGGCTGCGCCGCCTACCACCATCCCCCCGTCGGGGTGTGCCCCGACTGTCTGAGCGACGACCTCGCGTTCGAGCCGGTCGACGGCCGGGGCCGGGTCTACAGCTTCGTCGTCGTGCGCGACCAGCGGCTGCCCGCCTTCGACTCGCTCGTCCCCTATCTCGTGGCATCGGTCGCGCTCGACGCGGCTCCGCACGTCACCCTGGCGACGAACCTGCCCGGAACCGGGATCGACGAGGTGCGGATCGGCATGCCGGTCGAGGTGGAGTTCGAGGAGATCGCGCCCGGTGTGCGGATCCCGCAGTTCCACGCAACCGACGAGGTGACCCGGTGAGCGCGCCGTCGGTCGCCGTCGTCGGGGTGGGGCACTCGAAGGTCTACCGCCGGGCCGAGGAACCGCTGGGCAAGCTGGCCGTCGACGCCGCCCGCGCCGCGATCGCCGACGCCGGCCTGCACCCGTCGGACATCGACGGCATCTCCACGTCGCCGGTTCACCCGGCCGCGGGCGTCCCGCACGTGGAGGGGATCCACATGGTCGGGACCTACTTCATGATCCGGGCGCTGCGGCTCGACCCGTCGTACTCCGACCAGGGTGGCGCCATCCTTACCCAGTCCTTCGTGCACGCCGTGAACGCGGTGGCCGCGGGTGCCTGCCGACACGCGCTGGTGTTCCGGGCGCTGCACAACCCGGACGGCCGATACGGACGCGCCGACATCGGCGTCGCCGGGGGCCCGGACCAGTGGGCCCTGCCGTACGGCTCGACCGGCCCGACGACGATCGCCCAGGAGCTGCGGGCCTACATGAACCGCTACGGCGGCACCCGGGAGCAGCTGGGCACGTTCGTCTGCCGCAACCGGGAGCAGGGGCTGAAGAACGAGAACAGCTACTGGCGTCAGTACCGGCCAGAGACACTGACGCTGGAGGAGTACCTCACCGCCCGCCCGATCAGCGAGCCGCTGGGCATGCACGACTGCGACATCCCGATCCAGGGGGCGGCCGCCGTCGTCGTGACCTCGGGGGAACGCGCACGCGACCTGACCGACCGGCCCGCGTACGTCCTTGGCACGGCGATCTCCCCGGAGTTCTTCTCCCAGGTGGGCTATCCGGACACCGTGGAGTCCCAGCTCGACGCCGGTCGGCGGATGGCCCGCCACCTCTACCGCAATGCGGGGGTCACCGCGGCGGACGTCGACGTCGCGAACCTCTACGACGGCTACTCGGCGAACGTCCCCTTCTGGGCCGACTCGATGGGTCTGTGCGAGGAGGGGGCCGGGCTCCCCTGGGTGGCCGAGCCCCACATCCCGCTGAACACCTCCGGGGGCAACCTCGGCAACGGGCGGATGCACGGCGCACCGCACCTGATCGACGGCGCGCAGCAGGTGATGCGGCGTTCCGGTGCCCGCCAGGTCGACAACGCCCGCATCTCCCTGGTGACCATCGGCGGCACCCACCACGCGGGCGGTGTGGTCTTCGCCGACCGCCCTGCCGCCTGACCTTACGCGCGCCACCCCCACCCACCCCGAATCACGAGGCGCAACGATGCACCCTGACTCGACCGCGGCACTGCCCGAGCTGGCCCGCCGCCGGTGGTACGTGATCGTCCCCCTGCTCGGCCTGGCGATGTTCATGCTGAACCTCGACCGGACCAACATCTCCCTGCTGCTCGCCCCGCTCGCGAAGGATCTCGGCCTGTCCCTGTCCGACGTCGGGCTGGTGAGCAGCATCCTGTTCATCGGCTCGGTCGTCTTCCAGGTACCCCTGGTGCTCCTGGTCCAGCGGTTCGGGGGCCGCTGGCTCCTCGGCGCGTGCCTGGTGATCTGGGGCGCGGCGTCCGCCCTCGGCGGACTGGCGAACACCGAGGGCACGCTGCTCGCGGCCCGGTTCGTGGTCGGCATCGGGGAATCGGCCTTCCACCCCCTGATGTACGTCCTCCTCGCCCGCTGGTTCCTCGAGCGTGAGCGAGGTCGTGCCAACACCCGGTTCTTCGTGTTCTCCTTCGCCGCGAGTGTGCTCACCGCACCCGTCACCGGCTTCATGCTCGAGTACATGACGTGGCGCTGGGTGCTGATCTGGCAGGGCGTACCCGCCGCGGTCCTCGGCGTGCTCTGGGTGCTCTTCTACAACGACTCCCCGAGCCGGGTCTTCTGGCTCCGCCGCGAACGCGGCGTCCAGATCGAGCAGCAACTCGCCGCCGAGCGCTCGCGCAACCCGATCGCGCAGCAGGTGAGCTTCCGCAGGGCACTGCTCAACCGCCGGATCCTCGCCCTGATGCTCATCTACGGGATGATCGGCGGGGGCGGCAGTGCCATCCCCCTCTGGCTGCCCACGGTGGTGCGGACCTTCAGCGCCGGGAACAGCTCGCTCGTCGTCGGTCTGCTCTCGGGCCTGCCGTTCCTGGTCGGCGCGATCGTCGGAACGCTGCTCGGGATGGCAGCGGATCGCACCGGTCGGTTCCGTGCCCTGATGCTCATCCCGCTCACGATCGGGTCCCTCGCGCTGTTGGCGGGGCCCCTCGCCGCCGGACACGCGGCGCTGCAGCTGGCGCTGCTCTGCGTGGTCGTGGCCGGCTGCCAGAGCGCAGTGCCGATCTTCTACGCCTTCCCCAGCTGGATGGTCGCCGCTTCCGTGCTCACCGTGGGCATGGGCATCATCAACATGACGGGAACCCTGTTCGCCTTCTTCGCCACCTTCCTGGTGGGTTGGGTCGGCGAGCTCACGACGCCCGCCATCGGCTTCGCCACCCTGGGCATCATCGCCGGGATCGGCGCGATCGTCGGAGCAGTCGTGCTCCGAGACCCGCCGTCCACGCGCAGACCCGCCGCAAGCGAGCCGATCGCGGACGTGGCGACCGGCACCGTCCCCACCACATGAGCCACCTCGACAGCGCGGGCGGTCCTCGCCAGGCGCCCCCCCGCACCGCCCGTACCCGGCGTACCGCGTTGCCGGGGGCAACCCGCGAGGGGCCGCCCGGGCCCGTGAGGACCGGTGGACGTTCGTGGTCACCGCCAGGGATCGTCACGCAGGGGGCCGAGCGACTGCAGTGGACGGGTCGACGTGTACCCGCAGTGGGGCGACGCTCGACGTGCACCCGGCCGTCCGGTCGTCGTGCGCGGTCGGCTTCCCGACGACGACCCGGGCTCACGCGTGCACGCGATCGCCCAGCTCGGCGCGGAGGCCACGGACGAGGACCTGCGCGCGCACATCGCCGGGCGGCCGGTGCGGCAGTAAGGTGCCCGCCACGAACCGAGCGGGTGGACCTCGCGCAGCGTGCGGGGCCAGGACTCCCGACTCGCGGGCCGGTCAGGCGGCAGGGCCGCGGCGGAGGGCGGCGGGGAGCATCCGGGCGCCGTCGCCCGCGGCGGCCGCGCGGTCCTCGGGGTTCATCAGCCGGCAGCGGGCGAGGGACAGACAGCCGCAGCCGATGCAGGAGTCGAGCCCGTCCCGCAGGGCCACCAGCGCGTCGATCTGCTCGTCGAGCCGGCCCCGCCAGCTCCTGGACAGCCGCGTCCAGTCGGCCTTGGTCGGCGTGTGGTCCGCCGGGAGCTCGTCGAGGGCCGCGCGGACGTCGTCGAGCCCGATGCCGATCGCGCGGGCGGCCCGGACGAACGCGAGCCGGCGCAACACTCCCCGTTCGTAGCGCCGCTGACCGCCCGCGGTGCGGGTGGCGCTCACCAGCCCCTCGCGCTCGTAGAACCGGAGCGCCGAGTGCGGGAAGCCGCTGCGCGCGACGACCTCCCCGATCGTCAGCAGGTCCTTCGCGTGCACGGCGCCTCCCGAGCTGAACCTCACTTCAGATCTACTCTACGCCGCGGTGGCCTCCCGTCGCACGCAGTGACCGTTCGCCGCAGGAGACGCGGAACACCTTGCCGATCGTCGGCGCGACGAACGGCTGCCGAACAGCGGCGACAGGCAGTTCCAGGGGTTGTGTCCGGGGGTTCACCATCCGTAATGTCGCCGCCAGTCATCACGGTCCGATCACGAGCGGACAGTGGAGCCGGAGTCCCCGACCGGCTCCCGGGACCCCCGACCCGGGTCCGCTCGGACGGGCCGTGGTCGAGGACGAGAAGGCGAAAGGCTCAACACCTTGGCTGGCCACCGCTCCCCAGGCGGCCGGCGTGTCACCGGAGACGCGGCTCCCCACCGGGTCCCCGCGAGACACGCCGCCCGGCATGCGACCACCCCCGGTCGCGGCGCGCCCCGGCGCACCGTCGCGTCGACCACCGCGGCCGTCGGTGCCGCCTTCGGCGTCCTCTCCACCGGCGCGTTCGCAGCCGTCACCTCCACCGGCGCCCCGGCGATCGCGGACGCGGTGGAGACCTCCACGGCGGCCACGCAACTGACCGCCAACGCCGAGGCCCTGCAGGTCGACCCCGCGGACGTCCCGCTCACCGGGGCGCACCTGAGCCCGGTGGCCTACTCGGTGGCGGGCCTCGACAGCACCGACCCCGCCGAGGAGCCCGCCGAGCCCGCGCCGGCCACGGACCTGGCCCTGCTGGACAAGGCGGGCCGGATCGCGGACGAGATCGCCGAGCAGCGGGCCGAGGAGGCCGCCGCGGCGAAGGCCCGCGCCGAGCTCGACGCGCTCATCGCCCGCGGCGGGCTCGACGGTTGGATCGCCCAGGCCCTGGAGATCTGCGACCTGCCGCAGGACCTGGCACCGGGGGTCAAGAAGGTCATCATGGCGGAGTCCGGCGGCAATCCCCGGGCGATCAACCTGTGGGACTCCAACGCCCGCGCCGGCCGCCCATCGCAGGGTCTGATGCAGGTGATCCCCTCGACCTTCCGGGCCTACGTCCACCCGAGCCTGGCCGACCGCCCGATCACCGACCCGATCGCGAACATCACCGCCGGCGTCCGCTACATGGTCGCCAACTACGGCATCGACACGCTCGAGGCGGGCGGGCGCAGCAACGGCTCGGGCGGCTACATCGGATACTGAGCCCGCAGCCGGCTCCCCACGAGCACGACAGCAGCAGGACGGCCCGGCCGGGGCCGCCGCGCGTGGCCCGGCCCTGCGGCTTAGAGTACGAACGACCCGTATCGTCACGAGAGGTGACGAACCGGCCACGCCTCCCCATGCCCCGCACCCCGACGCGGGGCCCGCACGGGCCCACCCGTCGGGACCGGACGGGTGCACGGCGTGGGCCGGAGGAGACGGCAGCGGAGGGACCGGATGACAGCGATGCGGCCCGAGCCCGCCGATCCCGCCTCCGAGCCCCTCCCGCAGGTCCCGACCACCCCGCCCACCCCGGCCACTCCGACCACGGAGCGAGCCCGCCGGTTCCGCCCCGAGCTGCAGGGGCTGCGGGCGCTCGCGGTCCTCCTCGTCGTCGCCTACCACGCCTGGTTCGGACGCGTCTCCGGCGGCGTCGACGTCTTCTTCGTGATCTCCGGTTTCCTGATCACCGGACAGCTGTTCCGCGGCGCCTCCCGCGGCCGGCTCCGCTTCCGGCCGATGTGGGCGCGTCAGGCCGCGCGGCTGCTGCCGGCGGCGTTCACCGTCCTGATCTCCTGCGCGGTCGCCGGAGCCCTGCTGCTGCCGGAGGCCCGCTGGCAGCAGACGCTGCACGAGCTCTTCGCCTCGGCGGTGTTCGTGGAGAACTGGCGGTTGGCCGCGGACTCGGTGGACTACGCGGCCCAGCACAACACCCAGAGCATCGTCCAGCACTTCTGGTCGCTGTCCATCCAGGTCCAGTTCTACGTCGTCTGGCCACTGCTGATCGCGGTGGTGGCGCTGGCCGCCGGGCAGGCCCGGGAGCGGCTGCGCACGTACCTGCTGCTCACCCTCGGCGGGCTGTTCGCCGCCTCGCTGACCTTCTCGATCGCCCTCACGATCACCGACCAGCCCCTCGCCTACTTCCACTCACTGACCCGGGTGTGGGAGTTCGCCCTCGGCGGCCTGCTGGCGCTGACGATCGACACGATCGTCCTGCCGCGCCGCTGGCGGATCGGGCTCGGCTGGCTCGGCGTCGTCGGGCTGGTCGCGTGCGGCGCGCTGCTGCGGGTCGACGCCGTCTTCCCCGGCGTCGCGGCCCTGTGGCCGACCGGGGCCGCGTGCCTGGTGCTGATCGCCGGCATGACCGGCAGCCGGGTGGGGGCGGACCGGCTCCTGGCGTCCCGGCCGGCGAAGTACCTCGGCGACCTGAGCTACTCGCTCTACCTCTGGCACTGGCCCGTGCTGATCCTCTACCTGGTCGTGCGCGACCAGGAGGCCGTCGGGTTGCGCGCCGGGCTGGCCGTCGTGGCCGTGTCGCTGGTGCTCGCGGCGCTCACGCACCACCTCGTCGAGGAACCGATCCGGCGCGCGCCGCTCACGGACCGCGCCCGCTGGCGGGGTGCGGCCGCCGGGCTCGCGCTGGTCCTGCTCGCCGGCGGGATCTGGCAGTTCGAGGCCGCAAGCCGGGCACGCGAGACCGCGCTCGTCGGCGACCCCCAGCACCCCGGCGCCATGGCGCTGCACACGGGCTCGGTCGACGACGTCGACCCGTCGGTCGGGCTCGTCCCACCGATGGTCGCGGCCCCGGACGACTTCTACCAGTTCACCGGCTGGGCCTGCGGCCCGATGCCCCGTCACCCCTCCACGGAGGCCTGCACCTCGCCCCGGCCGGAACCGGCGGTGCCGCCGGACAGGCGGATCGTCGTCGTCGGCGACTCGCACTCCCAGCAGTACACCGCCGCGCTCGCCCCGGTCGCGCAGCGGAACAACTGGGAGCTGATCGACATGCTGAAGGGGGCCTGTCCCTTCTCGACCGCGTCCGAGGTGGACCCGGGCAGCCAGGACTGCGTCGACTGGAACGCCGCGGTGCTGGAGGAGATCGCCGACCTGCGTCCCGACGCCGTGTTCACCCTCGCCAGCCGGGACGTCCGAGCCGGACTCACCGAGGTCACCCCGCCCGGTTTCGTCGCGGCCTGGCAGCGGTTGGACGAGCTCGGCATCCCGGTGATCGCCGTGCGGGACAACCCGCGCTTCGAGCCCGGCTTCAGCCCGCCGGACTGCCTGCAGCAGCGCGGCCGCGGGGCGCCGGAGTGCGGCCTGCCGCGTGCCGACGTCTACGGGCCGATCCCGCCCTACGAGCTGGCCCCGGACGTGCCGCCGAACGTCACCTTCCTCGACTTCTCGGACCACCTGTGCCTCGAGGCGCTGTGCCCGGCGGAGATCGGGAACGTGCTCGTGTACATGGACTTCAACCACGTGTCGGCCACGTACATGAACTCGCTGTCCCCGGTCATGGAGGAGCGGCTGCACCAGGCGCTGGCCTGGTAGCCGTCGTCCGCACCACGCTCACCCCACCGGCCGCGCCCGCCGCCCGTGCACCGCGACGACCTGCCCGCGGTACAGCTGCGCGCCGCGGCGGGTCTCCGTCCGGCCGTCGACCATGACCTCACCGGCCTCGACCAGCTCGCGGGCGTGCACGCCGTCTTCGGCGAGCCCGGAGAGCTTGAGGAACTGCCCGAGCCGGATCGGCTCGGTCGCGATCGGGACGTCCTGGATCGGCGCGGGTGCCATGCCGTGATCTTCGCACCGGGAACGTTCCACCGGAGGTGCGGCGGCCCGGGTGCCCGCTCGTCCGGTGCTGCCGGGGCGGGACCGCGCGGCGCGCCCGCCGCGTTTCCATCCGGCCGTCGAGCTCGAGACCGCCGCCGACCGGCCGGTGGCGAAGGTCGTGCGCGGCTCTCCGACGTCGCCCCGGACGGGCGGGCACCACGCCCGTAACCCACCCGTTGACGGCCGGTGTGGCGAGGCGCACCGTCGGAGGATGGCCGCACCGACGACGCCCGCACCCATCGGCGCCCCCGACCCCGCGGCATCCGGCACTGCCGGGGACATGCCCGCCTTCGAGCCCACCCAGGAGGGCATCGCCCTGCCGCGGCCACCCGAGTTCGCGACCGTCGAGGAGGAGCGGCTCCACCGGACACAGCAGCTCGCCGGCGCGTTCCGGGTCTTCGGCCGGTTCGGCTTCGGCGAGGGTGTCGCCGGGCACATCACGGTGCGCGACCCCGAGCACCCGGACATGTTCTGGGTCAACCCCTTCGGCATGTCCTTCCGGCACATCCGCGTCTCGGACCTGATCCTGGTCGACCACACCGGCGTCGTCCGGTACGGGAACAAGCCGGTGAACCGCGCCGGTTTCGTGATCCACTCGGCCATCCACCGGGCCCGGCCCGACGTCGTCGCCGCCTGCCACGCGCACTCGGTCCACGGCAAGGCCTGGTCCTCGCTCGGCCGGCTGCTCGACCCGATCACCCAGGACGCCTGCGCACTGTACGAGAACCACTCGGTGGTCACCGAGGGCGCGGGCGCGGTCGTCGTCGACGAGGAGGCGGCGCGGCTGCTCGCCGCGGGTCTCGGCGACAACAGCATGTGCTTCCACCGCAACCACGGGATCTTCACCGTGGGGCGGACGGTCGCCGAGGCGGCGTGGTGGTTCATCAGCACGGAGCGGAACTGCCAGGCGCAACTGCTGGCCGAGGCCGCCGGCACGCCGACGCTCGTCGACCCGGCCAACGCGCGCTTCACGCGCGAGCAGACCGGCGGGCACTACGCCGGCTGGTTCGCCTTCCAGCCGCTGTGGGACGACGTCGTCCGGACCGATCCGGACCTGTTCGACTGACGGCCGCCGGGACGCGGCGTGCGGCAGGGCGCCGGAGTTCCCGCCGCGCGCGTGACCTTCCACGTCGTGACTCAATCAAGCGGTTGATTTAGGCTGGGTCGCACCGACCGCCCACCACCGGAAGGACCGCTCCGTGACCGTTCCCGACACCGACGAGCTGCACTACCCACTGCCCGCACCGGACCCGCTCGAGCCGCCGAAGGAGTGGGCCGCGCTGCGCGAGCGCTGTCCGGTCGCCACGGTGACCCTGCCCAGCGGCGACCACGCGCAGCTGCTCACCCGTTACGACGACGTCAAGCAGGTGCTCTCCGATCCCCGCTTCCCCCGTGTCGGCGGCGGGCAGGGCGCGCGGATCTCCGAGTCGGGCGGCGTGTTCGACAGCGACATGGCGAGCGTGCTGCCGCAGACCGGCCCGCCGCACCAGCAGTGGCGGCGCCTCGTCATGCGCTGGTTCACGGCCAGGCGGATGACCGCCCTCCGGCCCCGCATCGAGGGCATGGCCGACTCGCTGATCGACGACATGCAGGCCCACGGGCAGCCGGCGGACCTCAAGGCGGCGCTCGGCTTCCCGCTGCCGGTCTGGGTCATCTGCACCATGCTCGGCGTGCCGGACTCCGACCGCGACAAGTTCTCCTACTGGTCGGACACACTGCTCAACCTCACCCGATACACCCGGGAGGAGATCGTCGCGGCGCAGACCGAGTTCCTCGGCTACATGCAGGCCCACGTCCGCGTTACGCGCGAGCGGCCCGGCGACGACCTGCTCAGCGAGCTGACCACCGAGCCCATGGCGGACGGCACCCTGCTCACCGACGCCCAGCTCGTCGGCACCGGGCAGGGCCTGCTCGTCGCCGGGCACGAGACCACCACGAACATGATCGGCAAGATGGTCGCGATGCTGCTCGCGGACCGCGGCCGCTGGGAGCAGCTGCTGGCCGACCCGTCGCTGGTGCGCACCGCCGTCGAGGAGGCGCTGCGCTTCGACGCCAACCCGGGCATCGGCATGCCCCGCTACATCGCCGAGGACGCCGAGCTCGCGAGCGGCGCACTGCCCGCCGGCACCACGGTCATGTGCAGCATGGGCGCCGCGAACCGCGACGCCGGCGCGTTCGACGGCGCGGAGGAGATGGACCTGACCCGCTCGCCCAACCCGCACCTGAGCTTCGGCTCCGGCCCCCACTCCTGCCTCGGCCAGGCGCTGGCCCGCACCGAGCTGCAGGTCACCCTCGAGGTGTTGCTCCGCCGGCTGCCCGGCCTGGAGCTCGCCGTCCCGGTCGAGGAGCTGCAGCGGGTCGAGGGCCTGGCCGTCGGCGGGCTCCGCGAGCTCCCGGTGCGGTGGTGACCTCGCCCCGGACCGGCCGCGCCGAGCTCACGCGGACCCTGATCCTCGACGCGGCCGAGCGGTTGTTCGCCGAGCGCGGCGTGGCGGCGGTGTCGAACCGGCAGATCGGCGAGGCGGCCGGGCAGGGCAACACGGCCGTCGTCGGCTACCACTTCGGGGCCAAGGAGGACCTGGTCCGCGCGGTGGTGCGCCGGCACACCTCCCGGGTCGAGGGCCTGCGCGCCGAGGCCCTCGCCGCCACCGAGGGCTCGCCGGACGTCCGGGCCTGGGTCGACTGCCTGGTCCGGCCGCTGACCGGGTACCTCGATGCCCTCGGCGCCCCCACCTGGTTCGCGCGGTTCCACGCGCAGCTCACGACCGAGCCCGGCTACCGCGAGATCGTCACGGCGGAGTCACTGGGCTCCCCCGCGCTGGTCGCGACGGTCGAGGGACTCAACCGCTGCCTGCCCGACCTGCCCGCGGAGGTCCGCCTCGAGCGCGGCGACATGACGCGGTTGCTCATGGTGCACGTGTGCGCCGAGCGCGAGCGCGCCCTCGCCGAGGGTGCCCCCACCCCCCGGACCACCTGGGACGCGACCGCCACGGGCCTGGTCGACGCGATCGTCGGCCTCTGGCTCGCCCCGGTCTCGGCGTCCGCCCCCACGGAAGGAGAACGAGCATGAAGGTGAGCGTCGACGGGGACCGCTGCTGCGGCGCCGGGCAGTGCGTGATGCTCGCACCGGACGTGTTCGACCAGCGCGAGGACGACGGGATCGTCGTGTTGCTGGAGGCCGAGCCCGACACCGCCGTGCACCCCGCGGTGCGCGAGGCCGCCGACGTCTGCCCCACGGGGGCGATCACCGTCCACGAGAGCTCCTGACCCCGGCCGACCTGCCCGCCGCTCGACCCTCGCGCACCGTGGCCTTGGCCCCTGTCCGGGGCCGGTCGCGTGCACGAGGCTGCGGGCCGTGGTGACGAGGCTCCGGCTCGACGAGCTGATGTACACGTGGTTCGGCGGCGACGCCCCGATGCAGATCGGGCTGCTCGCCGTCCTCGAGGCCGGGCCGTTCCGGCGGGCCGATGGCCCGGTCGACCTGGAGCGGGTCCGGACGGAACTGGCCGCGCGGGCCGGGAGGGTCACGACGCTGCGGCGCCGGGTCGTGCGGACCCGGCCCGGCGAGGGCCGGCCTTTCTGGGCCGAGGACCCGGCGTTCGCCCCGCTCGACCATGTCGGGGTGACGAGCCTGCCGGCCGGGACCGACCTGCCGAGCTGGGCGGCGACCCGGGCGGCGCGGCCGCTGGACCCGGACCGGCCCTTGTGGCGCGCCGAGATCGTCGGCGGGCTCCCCGGGGGACAGCCGGCGGTGCTCCTGGTGATGTCACACGTCCTCGTCGACGGAGCGGCCGGCGTGGCGCTGGCCGGCACCCTGTTCGACCCCCGTCCCGAGACGGTGGTCCCCGCCGCCCCACCGGCGGCGCCGCCGCTCCCGTCGCACCGGCAGCTCCGGCACGAGCGGCGGCGCGAGGCCGCCGCGGCCCTGCGGAGGGCCCGGCGGCGCTCGGCCGGACCGCGGCCCACCGGCCTGCACGGCCTGCGGCAGGTGCGGGCCGCCGCGGCGGACTTCGCCGGGCCGGAGCCGGTCACCTCGCTGCCCCGGCACGTCGGGCCGGGCCGCAGGCTGCGGATCGTCCGCGAATCCCTGCCGGAACTGCGACGCTGCGGACACGGGCTCGGAGCCACGGTGAACGACCTGGTCCTCGCCGCCGTCACGGCAGGTCTGCACGAGCTGCTGACCGCGCGGGGCGAGGACCCCTCCGGGCTGGTCCTGCGGGCGATGGTCCCGGCCACCCTCGGCCGGGCCGACCGGCAGGTGGGGCGGATGCTCGTCGTCGGCCTGCCCGTCGGGGAGCCGGACCCGGCACGCCGGCTCGCGCTGATCCACGGGGCCACCTCCGCGGGCAAGGCCCGGCTGCGCGCCGGCGCCGAGGACGTCGCCGACCTCCGCCTGCCCCTCCCCCTCGCGCGGTGGGTGCTGCGCCGGGCGCGGCGCGTCGGCAGCCGGCGGGTGACCCTTGCCGTCACCGACGTGAGCGGGCCCTCGGCACCGCTGTGGCTGGCCGGTGCCCGGCTGCTCAGCGCGGCCCCGATCGCACCGCTGAGTCCCGGGGTGGCGTTGTCGGTCGCGGCGCTGTCCTACACGGGCGAGGTGGCGGTCTCGGTGAACGCCGACGCCGCGGTCGACGACCTGGAGGTGATGACCGAGGGCATGGCCCGCGGCTTCGCCGCCCTGGGAGCTCTCGCGGAACGGGTCGCGCGGTCTCAGACTGCGACACATTCTTGATCGGTTCCAGAAACTGCACCAGACTCCGCGGCGTGCCGGGCGGGGGCCCGGGCCGGCGACGCCACCGCCACGTGGTGCCGGTCCTGCAGCCCCGCTGCCCCCGGGTCCCGGCCCGCCGCACGCCCACCACGCACGCCCCCGAGCGCAGGAGGATCGCAGTGTCGCTGTCCGACGACCACACCACGGTCGAGAAGCAGATGCAGACGGAGGAGGCCGCCGGCTGTCCGGTGCACGCCGGTCGCCTCGGGCACCCGACCGAGGGCGCCGGCAACACCGACTGGTGGCCGCAGCAGCTCAACCTGAAGATCCTCCGCAAGCACGCGCCCGCCGCCGATCCGATGGGTCCGGACTTCGACTACGCCGCGGAGTTCGCGACGGTCGACCTGGACGAGCTGGCCCGGGACGTCGACGCCGTCCTGACCGACTCGAAGGACTGGTGGCCGGCGGACTTCGGTCACTACGGCCCGTTCATGATCCGCATGGCGTGGCACAGCGCCGGCACCTACCGGGTCGAGGACGGCCGCGGCGGCGCGGGCGCCGGCATGCAGCGGTTCGCGCCGCTGAACAGCTGGCCGGACAACGGCAACCTGGACAAGGCCCGCCGCCTGCTGTGGCCGGTCAAGAAGAAGTGGGGCAGGAAGGTCTCCTGGGCCGACCTCATGATCTTCACGGGCAACCGTGCCCTGGATACCATGGGGCTTGCGACCTTCGGCTTCGCCGGCGGCCGCGCGGACGTCTGGGAGCCGGACGAGGACGTCTACTGGGGACCGGAGCGGACCTGGCTCGGCGACGAGCGCTACACCGGCGACCGCGAGCTCGAGCGACCGCTCGGCGCCGTCCAGATGGGCCTGATCTACGTCAACCCGGAGGGGCCGAACGCCCAACCGGACCCGGTCGCCGCGGCCCGCGACATCCGCGAGACCTTCGGCCGGATGGCGATGAACGACGAGGAGACCGTCGCCCTCATCGCCGGTGGCCACACCTTCGGCAAGACCCACGGCGCCGCGAACCCGGACGTGGACGACAACGTCGGCCCCGAGCCGGAGGGCGCCCCGATCGAGGAGCAGGGCCTGGGCTGGAAGCAGGGCTTCGGCACGGGCAAGGGCCGCGACACCATCACCTCCGGCCTCGAGGTCACCTGGACCTCCACCCCGACGCAGTGGAGCAACGGGTTCTTCGACAACCTCTTCGGCTACGTGTGGGAGCTCGAGAAGAGCCCCGCCGGTGCCTGGCAGTGGGTGGCGAAGGACGCCGGGAACGTCATCCCGGACCCGGAGACGAACGAGCCGGCCCGCAGGCCGACCATGCTGACCACGGACCTCTCGCTGCGGTTCGACCCGATCTACGAGCCGATCTCGCGCCGGTTCCACGAGAACCCCGACGAGTTCGCCGACGCCTTCGCCCGCGCCTGGTACAAGCTGACCCACCGCGACATGGGCCCGATCCAGCGCTACCTCGGCCCGCTGGTGCCGCAGGAGGAGCTGCTCTGGCAGGACCCGATCCCGGCCCGCGGCGACTACACCCTGTCGGACGCGGACGTGGCCGACCTCAAGGCCCGGATCCTGGGGACGGGGCTGTCGGTCCCGCAGCTGGTCGCCGCGGCCTGGGCCGCCGCGTCCTCGTTCCGGAGCAGCGACAAGCGGGGCGGCGCCAACGGCGGCCGCATCCGCCTCGAGCCGCAGCGCGGCTGGGAGGTCAACGACCCGGAGGAGCTCGCCCAGGTCATCCGCGCGCTGGAGAGCGTGCGGTCCGCGTTCGGCGGCACCGTCTCCTTCGCCGACCTCGTGGTGCTCGGCGGGGTCGCCGCGGTGGAGAAGGCCGCGAAGGACGCCGGCACGCCGGTCGAGGTGCCCTTCACCCCGGGCCGGACGGACGCGACCCAGGAGCAGACGGACGTCGAGTCCTTCGCCCACCTGGAGCCCACCCACGACGGCTTCCGCAACCACCGCGGCAAGGGGCAGCGCCTGCCGGCCGAGTACCTGCTCGTCGACCGGGCGAACCTGCTCGGCCTGTCCGCGCCGGAGATGACGGTGCTGGTCGGCGGCCTGCGGGTGCTCGGCGCGAACACCGGCGGCTCGAAGGCCGGCGTGCTGACCGACGAGGTCGGCACGCTGACCAACGACTTCTTCACCAACCTGCTCGACATGGACGTCGAGTGGACGTCGGTGGCCGGGGACGACGACCTGTTCGAGGCGCGCCCGCGCTCGGGCGGGGACGTCAGGTGGACCGGCACCCGCGCCGACCTGGTGTTCGGCTCGAACTCGGAGCTGCGGGCGGTCGCCGAGGTCTATGCGAGCGACGACGCGAAGGAGAAGTTCGTCCGCGACTTCGTCGCCGCCTGGGCCAAGGTCATGGACGCGGACCGGTACGACCTGGTCTGATCCCGCTCCACCCCCACTGCGCGGGCCGGCCGGCCCGGGCACCACCACCGCAGGGCCCCCGGGACGCCGCGCGCGTCCCGGGGGCCCTTTCGTCGGCTGCCACGCGGGGCCGCCGGTCCCTACAGTGGGTCTCGCCTGGCAGCGCTCAACGACGAGTGGTCTCTCATGAACGACGTACATCGGCTCGGGCCCACGGCCGCGACCCCGTACCGGGACACGGTGTTCGCGGCGTGGGAACGGTTCGTGCAGGGCGAGGACAGCGTCCCCGGGGTGCGCCCCGAGGTGGTGGTGTCCTGGCAGCGCTGCCGGGAGCAGTACCGCGTGGACCCGCTCCTGCGCGCCGCCCCGGTCGCCGTCGAGCAGATCGACCACACCCTCGAGCACGACGTCGTCTTCGCCGAGCTGGGGGGCCTGGCCGCGTCCGTCGCCCAGGACGTCGAGAACCTCAGCGGGATCGTGACCGTCACCGACGCCACCGGCCGGATCCTCGCCGCCTGGGGCGACCACACCACGCGGGCCAGGGCGTCGGGCTCCAACCTGGCCCCGTGGTACTGCTGGTCGGAGTACGCGGCGGGCACGAACGGCATGGGCACGGCGCTGGAGGCCCACGGGCCGGTCCTGGTCCGCGGCGCCGAACACTGGTGCCAGGCCTTCCACAACTGGGTGTGCGCCGGCATCGCGGTGCGGGACGTGGTGACCCGGGACCCGATCGCGGTCCTGAACATCTCCTGTTGGCGCACCGCACTCCCGGAGTCCACGGGCGGGTGGCTCTCGCACGCCGTCGCCACGACCCGGCGCACGTTGCGCAGCCGCGCCCGCGACAGCGGGACCGCGCTGGTCGCCGCCTACACCCAGGCCCGCTCCCGCCCCGGCGCGGCGCTCGCCGCGATGGACACCGCGGGCAAGGTGGTGATCGCCGACGAGACGGCGAGCGTGCTCATGGGCGTCCCGGCGGCCACCCCGGCGATCGACCCGACGGTGCGATGGAACCCCGGGCTGCCCGACCTGATCGGGATCGCCCGGTACGCCAACCGGCAGGCGGAGCACAACCGGGAGTGGGTCGGTTCCACCCGAGTCTTCACCCACCTGGTGCAGGAGCCGACACCGGTCAGCGTCCACCCGGTCTTCGTCTCGGGGCGGATGGTCGGGAGCCTGCTCGCCTTCGGCACCGCCGACGGGGAACCGCTCGCCGAGGCCGAGGCGCCCGTCCGGTCGCGGAGGACCCCACGCCGGCTCGTCGCGCAGCGCGGGGACCGGCTGGTACTCCTGCGCCCGTCGGAGGTCCACCTCGCCGAGGCGGACGGCAACGAGGTGTGGCTGTCGACGGACGAGGGGCGGCTGCGCGCCGCCTCGACGGGCCTGGACCGGCTCGACGACGAACTGGCGGACGCGGGGTTCCTGCGGGTGCACCGCCGCTACCTGGTCAACCTCGAGCGCGTCCGGGAGGTCGACCGGGGCTGCAAGGGCGAGCTGTCGCTCGTCCTGGACAACCGGACGAGCGATCGCGTACCGGTTTCCCGGCGCAATGCCTCGGCCGTGCGGCGGGCGCTGGGAATCTGAGCACGGGCAACCGGAACGATCTCCCGGCGGCACCGGACCGCGGGGGAACGGTAGCTTCCGCCGAACGAACGGCGAACCCGCCCCGAAGAATCGACCGTGACCTTGCTCACGCTTTTTGCCGAGCGTAGTCTTCTCCTCCTCCGGAGAACGGATAGGGGCGGCGCCCGACCACGTCGGCGGCCGCTGTACCCCACCGTTCGTCGTGCACTTCTCCGAACGGCTTTCGAGACGACCGACAGCGACCGCTGCCCGTGACCACCGGGCTCGTCGTCGTACCCGGGACGAGGCACGGGCCGCCGGGTCCGAGGCGCGGGTGGCCGGGGGTGCGGCCGGATCAACACGCGTGAGTCGCGGATCAGGAGGCGAGGCCGATGACGACCAGCACCGCCCAGGAACGGGCCGAACTGCTGCACAAGCTGGGGTTGGACCATCAGAACAAGGGGCCCATCGGCCGTGTCATCGCGACCGGCAACGTCGAGCAGGCCAAGGAGCGCGAGGACGGCACCATGCACACCCGGCTCCGGATCAATCCCGACGAGCTCTGCTGGGACCCCTCGGTCATCGTCATGCCGCACGGCGGCGATCTCGAAATCGAAATCTTCAACGACGACCTCAACACGCACTGCGCACTGTTCCCCAGCAATGGCGACCGGAAGTTCATCTGGTTGGTGAACCATTCACGCGGGCGGGCCACCCTCAATCTCGACGGGCCCGGCTACTACTGGTTCAGCTCGCCCACCGGCAACGACGAGGGCCGGGGGCTGACCGGCGCCATCGTGGTACTCGGCGACGTCCCGCCCGAAGCCCGCCTGGACCGGCCCGAGCAGCCCCGGCCGTAGGAAGGAGCAGACCATGACCGTCGAGTACGTCGACGCCGGCGAGGCCATCGACCAGGGCGAACTGAGCGGCAAGCACGGCACAGCGCCGCCGGTCGTCGAGGGCGTCACCTACGAGCGCATCCTGGAGGCCCGGTCCGAGCCGCAGAACTGGCTCACCTACTACGGCGCCTACGACGGCCAGCGGTTCAGCCCGCTGGACCAGATCACCACGGAGAACGTCAAGCGGATCGGTCCCGCCTGGGTGTTCCAGTCCGGGACGAGCGGCATGATCGCCGGCGCGTCCACCTACGCCTTCGAGGCCTGCCCGCTCGTCGTGGACGGGGTCATGTTCGTCTCCGGCTGGGACGGCTGGGTGTGGGCCCTCGATGCGAAGACGGGCACCGAGATCTGGCGGTACAAGCACGCGACCCCGTTCGACGTGTCGCTGTGCTGCGGCAACGTCAACCGCGGGGTCGCCGTGGCCAAGGGGAAGGTCTTCGCGGTCACCCCGAACGCCCACGTGATCGCGCTCGACGCCACCACCGGCAAGAAGGTCTGGGACAAGACCTACGGCGACGTGCGGGCCGGCGAGAGCGCGACGTGCGCCCCGCTGGTCGTCAAGAACATGGTCATCGTGGGCAGCTCCGGCGGCGAGTTCGGCGTGCGGGGCCACCTGGACGCCTTCGAGCTCGACACCGGGGAGCACGTGTGGCGCTGCTACACCGTGCCGAAGCCCGGGGAACCGGGTTCCGAGACCTGGCCGTCGGACGGGCAGGCCTGGGCGCGCGGCGGCGCGAACTGCTGGCTGACCGGCACCTTCGACCCCGAGACGAACCTGCTGTACTGGGGGACCGGCAACCCCGCACCGGACTTCGACGGCGAGGTCCGCGAGGGCGACAACCTCTTCACGGACAGCATCGTCGCGATCGACGCGGACAGCGGGCAGATCCGGTGGCACTACCAGTGCACGCCACACGACGTGTGGGACTACGACAGCATCGCCGAGTGCATCCTGTTCGACTCGGACGGGCGCAAGCTGCTCGGGCACTTCGACAAGAACGGGTACTTCTTCGTCGTCGACCGCACCAACGGCGAGCTCGTGCAGATCACCCCCTTCGTGGACCGGATCGACTGGGGCAACATCACCCGCGACGGCAAGGTGACGCCCGCGAGGTACCCCGACAAGGAGGGTGAACCGGTCCACTTCTACCCGGGCCCGGCGGGTGCGAAGGAGTGGACGCACGCGGCCTACAGCCCCCGCACCGAACTGTTCTACGTGCCGATCCAGGACGTCGGCGCCACCGCCACCCGGCGTCGCCGCGAGTTCAAGGAGAGCATCCCCTACTGGGGTGCGGGCGTGCAGGTCGACATCGAGGACATGACCGGCTACGTCAGCGCCTTCGACGCGAACGGCGAGGAGAAGTGGCGCTGGCGCAACGACCTCCCGATGTGCGCGTCGGTCCTGGCCACGGGCGGCGACCTGGTCTTCGCCGGAACGCCCTCCGGGGAGTTCTACGCGCTCGACGCCCGCACCGGCGACGAGCTGTGGAAGTTCCAGTGCGGCAGCGGCCACCACAGCAGCCCGAGCACCTACATGGTGGACGGCCGGCAGTACGTCGTCGTGCCGGTCGGCTGGGGCGGCTGGGCCGAGGGCTTCCTGCCCGGCATGCTCGGCGCCGGTCACGGCAGCGCCCTCATGGTCTTCGCCCTGCCGGAGGACGCCGTCCCGAACCCGTAGTCCGGACCTGACCGGAGCCGGACGGGTCCCCGCAGTTCGCGCAGAGGGGAGGTGAGTCCATGGAGTCCCAGCTCGCCGTGTGGGAGCCACCGGAGTTCGACGAGATCGGGGTCGCCCCCGAGGTGACGATGTACGTCGCCCGGTGGGAGGACTGAAGCAGGAGGAGGTGGGAGGTGCGCCGGGCCCCGGGTCCGGCGCCCTCCCCGCTCCGGGGGGAGCTGTGCGGATGTGGCTGCGGGTGCTCGGATCGGCCGCCGGTGGCGGGTTTCCCCAGTGGAACTGCGACTGCCCGGGCTGCCGGGCGGTCCGTGACGGGACCCGGCCCTGCACCCCGCGCACCCAGTCTTCGGTCGCGGTGAGCGCCGACCGGCGCAGCTGGTTCCTGCTCAACGCCTCGCCGGACGTCCGGCTGCAGATCGAGGCCTTCCCGGCCCTGCACCCGCGCGCGGGCCGGGCGACGCCGGTGCGGGCGGTGCTGCTCACCGACGCCGAGCTCGACCACACGCTCGGGCTCCTGCTGCTGCGCGAGGGCGGGCCGCTCGCGCTGCACGCCACGGAGGCGGTGCGCGAGACCCTGTGCGAGGGGACCGCGCTGCTCAGGACCCTGGAGCGCTACTGCGCGGTCGACTGGCACCCGGTCGTCCCCACCGCCGAGGTGGACCTGGGTGCGGGGCTGTCCTACCGCGCCTTCGACGTCCCCACGAGCAAGAAGCAGCGCTTCGGGGCCGGCCGGTCGGAGGGCCGCGTCGTCGGGTACCGGTTGACGGACACCCGCACCGGTCGGGCCGCGGTGTACCTGCCCGGGGTGCAGGAACTCACCCCGGCGGTCCGCTCGGAACTGCAGGGGTGCGCCTGCCTGCTCCTCGACGGCACCTGCTGGACCGACGACGAGATGGCCCGGCTCGGCCTCGCGTCGAAGACCTCCCGCGACATGGGCCACCTGCCGATGGACGGCCCCGGCGGGAGCCTCGAGCAGGTCGCGGGCCTGGACGTCGGCCGCACGGTCTACGTCCACCTGAACAACACCAATCCCGTGCTGCTGGACGACTCGCCGGAACGCCGGGCGGTCGAACGGCGCGGGATGGAGATCGCCACGGACGGCCTCGAGGTGGAGGTCTAGGGGGTGCCATGACGGCCGGAACGATCGGGACGAGCGCGGGGACGGAGGAGTTCGTCGACGCGCTGCGGGCGCGGTCACGGCAGTACCACGACCGGCACCCGTTCCACGTGCGGATGAACGCCGGCCTGCTGAGCCCCCGGCAGATCCGTGGCTGGGTGGCCAACCGCTTCTACTACCAGGAGAACATCCCCCGCAAGGACGCGGCCATCCTCGCCAACTGTCCCGACCTGGGGGTCCGGCGGCGGTGGATCCGCCGCATCGTCGACCACGACGGGACGGCCGGCGACGAGGGTGGCATCGAGGCGTGGCTGCGGCTGGGCGAGGCCGCGGGGCTGCCGCGCGAGGAACTCCAGGACCGTCGGCACCTGGTCCCCGGCGTGCGGTTCGCCGTCGACGCCTACGTGACGTTCGCGCGCACGCGGCCCTGGGTGGAGGCCGTGGCGTCGTCGCTGACCGAGCTCTTCGCCCCGGACCTGATGGCCGAGCGGCTCGCCGCGTTCGAGCGGTACTACCCGTGGATCGACCGGGAGGGCCTGACCTACTTCCGGAACCGACTGCACCAGGCGCCCCGGGACTCCGAGCACGCCCTGGAGGTGGTCACCACCCACTGCCGCACCCCCGAGGAACAGGAGCGGGCCGTGGCCGCGCTGACCTTCAAGTGCGACGTGCTGTGGGCCATGATGGACGCGATCGACCGGGCCCACCCGGAGTGACGCGGCGATGAGTTCCTCCGAACCCGCAGTGGTGAGCGGCGCGGTGTCCCCCACCGCACGGCCCCGGCTGGCCCGGCACGTCCGGCTGACCTTCGATCCCTCGCGGGAGCGGCACGTACTGCTGCGCCCCGAGGCCGTGGTCGTCCTCAACGGCACCGGGGCGGACATCCTCGGCCTGTGCGACGGCCGGCGGACCGTGGCCGAGATCGTCGCGGACCTGCGGAGGCGGTACGAGCGCGTGGCGGAGGCCGACGTGCAGCGCTTCCTGGCCGGCCTCGTCGACCGCCGGTGCGTGCAGATCGCCCCCGGCACCGACGCCGGGATCGCGGCAGGGGGCGGCGATGGATAGGCCCTTCGGCCTGCTGGCCGAGCTCACCTACCGCTGCCCGCTCGCCTGTCCGTACTGCTCCAACCCCCTCGACCTCGCCGCCTACCGGGACGAGCTGGGCACCGCCGAGTGGCTGCGGGTGCTCGAGGAGGCCCGGGACCTGGGTGTGCTGCAGTGCCATCTGTCCGGGGGCGAGCCGCTCCTGCGGCGGGACCTGGTGGAGCTCGTGCGGCGCGCGACCGAGCTCGGCCTCTACACCAACCTCGTGACGAGCGCCGTCGGGCTGACCCGGCGCCGCGCGGAGGACCTGCACGCCGCCGGCCTCGACCACGTGCAGATCAGCATCCAGGCCGACGAGCCCGGCGCGTCGGACCGCATCGCCGGCACCCCGTCGTTCGCGCGCAAGATCGACGCCGCCCGGATCGTGAAGGAGCTGGGCTGGCCGCTGACGGTCAACGTCGTCCTGCACCGGCAGAACATCGACGCGCTCGCCGCCATCGTCGGGCTGGCCGAGGAGCTGCGCGCCGACCGCGTCGAGCTGGCCAACACGCAGTACTACGGCTGGGCGCTGCGCAACCGCGCCGCGCTGCTGCCGAGCGCGGAGCAGCTCGACCGGGCCGAGGAGGTCGTCCGCGCGACGGCGAGGCGGCTCGCCGGCCGGATGGACGTCGTCTACGTGCTGCCGGACCACTACGAGCGCTACCCGAAGCCCTGCATGGGCGGTTGGGGCTCGCGGCAGCTGACCGTGGCTCCCCACGGCGACGCCCTGCCGTGCCTCGCCGCGCAGACGCTCCCGCTCCCCCGCGTGAACGTGCGGGAGGAGTCACTGGAGTGGATCTGGACCGACTCGCCGCTCTTCCGGCGCTTCCGCGGCACCGACTGGATGCCGGATCCCTGCCGGAGCTGCGACCGGCGCGAGATCGATTTCGGTGGCTGCCGCTGCCAGGCGTTCCAGCTCACCGGCGACGCCGCCCGCACCGACCCCGTCTGCCACCTCTCGCCCGACCACGGGGTGGTCGAGGACCTCGTGCGGCGGGCCAACGAGGGGGCGCGCCCGCAGGTGGAGGCCCTCGTCCCGCGCCCGCACCGGGCGGGGTCGTCGTGAGGACCGTGCGGACCGCGGCTCACCGGCCCCGGCACCCGGAGGCCGACCAGGCCGAGCTGGCGTACCGCATCGGGTGCGACGCCGCGGCGCTCCGGCTGGAGTGCACCTACGCCGACGCCCCGGAGCCGATCTGCCACGAACTGCTGCCCTGGTTCACCACCACCGAGCGCCTCCTACGGGGATCGACGCTGCCCCTCGACGTACTGGGCGGGCTCGCCGACGAGTGGCGGCGACGCCGCTCGCCCTACTTCTCGGACGACGACTGGGCGGAGGTCCACCTCGTGCCGCCGTTCGACCGGCCGCCCCCGTCGCTGTGGTGGCGCCTGTGCCGGGGTCGCGAGCCGGTGCCACCCCGCTCGACGGGCCGCGCGATCGCGGAGTGACCGCGGTTCCCGGGTCGAGGGCCCGGCCGGCGAGAGCACCATGCGAAAGGCCCCCAGGACGCCGTCCTGAGGGCCTTTCGCGGTGGTAGCGGGGGCAGGATTCGAACCTGCGACCTCTGGGTTATGAGCCCAGCGAGCTACCGAGCTGCTCCACCCCGCGTCGCTGTGGTCTGCCCTTCCGGGCTTCGCACTGCTGTCTTGCTGTTGTGCCCAGAACATTACACGCCCGCCAACGGCGCGTGCACGGGGGGTCGGTTCGGGGTCCGGCGCCCTGACCAGCGACGACGCCGAGCCCTCGGCAGCCGTGCCGCGTTTGCGCCGGTCAGCGCGTCGTTCGTCCGATCCGGTGGGCCTGCTCACACCTGGCGCCACGGTCCGCAGCACCGAGAACGCCGACGGGCGGCCCCGGGAACCGGGACCGCCCGCCTGCGGAACGAACGCGGCTCAGCCGCCCGGCGACGGGGCCGGGGTGGGTGAGGCCGCCGGCGCCGCACTCTGCGCCGCCTGGAACTTCTGCACGGCCGCGTCGAGGGCCGAGAGCGCCTCGCCCTGGGCGGCGAAGTCACCGGACTGCTGCGCGGCCTTGAGCTGCGCCAGGGCCGAGGAGATCTCGCTGGCCGCGGACGCCAACTCGGGGCTGGCCCCGGCACCCGGCGTCGCCGTCGACGGCGCCTGCGGGGTCGAGCCCTGGGACGGTGTCGTGGCGGCGGCACCGGCACCGGCGCCCGCCCCGAACACCTGGTCCAGCGCGGTGGCCAGGTTCGCGTCGTAGCCGACCCGCCCGCCGAAGCTCACGAGCACGCGAGCGAGCTGCGGGTAGGAGGAGTCCTGCCCCGCCCGCTCGATGTACACCGGCTCCACGTACAACAGCCCACCGGCCACGGGCAGCGTCAGCAGGTTCCCGTAGTCGATCGTGGTCTGGTTCTGTCTCAGCAGGTTCAGCTCCGACGACACGTTCGGCGAACCGAGGAACTGCGCCTGGACCTGCTGCGGGCCGAGCGTCTGCGTGTCGGCCGGCAACTGGAGCACGGTGATCTTGCCGTAGTCCTCCGGTTCCGAGCTCGCCGACATGTACGACGCCATGAACTGCCGTCGCAGGCTCACCAGCGCGCTGGTGAGCTGGAAGCTCGCGCCGTCCTCCCCGGGCAGCCCGGTGAGCAGGTAGTACGGCGGCTGCGCGTCCTGCGACGCGCCGGTGTTGCCCTGCACCGTCGGGTCCGACGGGACGTCCCAGAACGACACCGTGGAGAAGAACTCACCCGGGTTGTCGACGTGGTAGCGCGTCAGCAGCTCACGCTGGACCTTGAACTGGTCCTCCGGGTACCGGAAGTGCTCGCGCAGCGCGTCGCTGATGTCCGCCGCCGGCTTGACGGTGCCCGGGAACGTCTTCATCCACGTCGTGAGGACCGGGTCCTGCTCGTCGAAGGCGTACAGCGTGACGGTGCCGTCGTAGGCGTCGACGGTCGCCTTGACCGAGTTGCGCAGGTAGCTGACGGTCTCGTTGGGCAGCCGCTGGCCCTGCAGACCGAGCTGGCTGTCCTGGGTCGTGTCGCCCAGCGGCACCTGCTCCGCGTACGGGTAGTTCCGCAGCGTGGTGTAGCCGTCGACGATCCACTGGATGCGGCCGTCGACCACCGCCGGGTACGGGTCGTTGTCGACGGTCAGCCAAGGCGCGACCTTCTCGACCCGCTCCCGCGGGTCACGGTCGTACATGATCTTGGAGTTGTCGTTGATGGAACTGTTGAACAGGATGTTCCGCTCGCCGTAGTAGAGCGAGAAGACCAGCCGGTTGAACAGGTTGCCGAGGTCGACGCCGCCCCTGCCCCGGTAGGTGTACTGCGCCGTGTCGGTGTCGTACTCCCGCGGCGCGGCACCCTCCTCGGCGCCGACGATCGAGTAGTCGGTGATCAGCTCGCCGTAGTAGATCCGCGGCTCGGCGACCGGGATCTGCCCCTCGGTCGTCGTGTCGCTGACGGTGAACTTCGGCAGGCCGCCCTGGCCGCCGGTGTCCTCCAGCGCGGCGTTGACCTGGTTGGCCGGTGCCGCGACGAACCCGTTGCCGTGGGTGTAGACGAGGTGCCGGTTGATCCAGTCCTGCTGGTTGCCGACGAGCGCGCTCGAGTCGAGCTCGCGGGCGGCGACCACGTAGTCCTGCTTCTGCCCGTTGATCGTGTACCGGTCGATGTCCAGCTTGTCGGGGAACCCGTAGAAGTTCCGCCGCTGCTGGAGCTGGGTGAAGGTCTTGTTGAGCTTCGCCGGGTCGAGCAGGCGGATGTTCGGGATCGTGTCCGTGTCCGCCCGGACCTGGGCCGACGTGGCGGTGGACGTGCCCGAGTAGGGCTCGATGGTGACCTTGTCGTCCGTGAGCCCGAAGGCCTGCCGGGTGGCGGCGATGTTGCGCTCGATGGAGGGTGCCTCACGCTCGTTCGCGTTGGGCGCGACGACGAACTGCTGCAGCACCGCGGGCCACGCGGCACCGACCAGCACGCTCGACAGCACCAGCAGCACCACCGCGATCGCCGGCAGCTGCAGGTTCCGCCGGAACACCGCCGCGAAGAAGGCCGCGGCGCAGATGATCGAGATGACCAGCAGGATGATCTTCGCCGGCATCACGGCGTTGAGGTCCGTGTAGGTGGCGCCGAAGAAGTTCTGGTTGCGGTCGGAGTAGAGCAGCTCGTACCGGTCGAGGTAGTAGGCGACCGCCTTGAGCAGCACGAACAGGCCGGCGAGGATCGCCAGTTGCGCGCGCGCGGCCGCGGACACCTGGCCCGAGCGGCCCGCCAGCCGGATCCCGCCGAAGACGTAGTGCGCGATCAGGGCCACCACGAAGCTGATCGCGACGGTGACGAACAGCCAGTTGAGCAGCATCCGGATGAACGGCAGCGTGAAGGCGTAGAAGCCGATGTCGTTGCCGAACTCGGGATCGGTCTGCCCGAACGGCGTGCCGTTCAGGAACATCTGCGTGGTCTGCCACTCGCCCTGGGCGGCCAGCCCGGCGATGATGCCGACGAGCACCGGGATGCCGATCCCGAACAGCCGCAGCCGGGAGATGATCACCGTGCGGTACCGGGCGATCGGGTCCTCCGGCCCGTTGACCGGCACGAAGACCGGGCGGAAGCGGTAGGCGAGCCACAGCGTGAGCCAGACCGCGCCGCCGAGCAGCAGCCCGCCGATCACGAACTGGACGACCCGCGTGCCGATCACCGTGCCCAGCACGCCGCGGTAGCCCGTCTCGCCGTACCAGAGCCAGTCGACGTAGAGGTCGATCAGCCGGGACCCGCCCAGCAGCACCACCACCAGGACCGCGGCCGCGATCAGCAGTATCCGCGTACGGCGGGACAACGACGGTGTGCCCGCCGGGGGCCGCATGGCCACGGCAACTCCTCGAGGGTCGGTTCAGGTGCGTCAACTCTACGGACGGCGTGTGGAGTTCCCGTGTGTCCCGCGTGCACGCACCGTTCGTACGGTTCGTCCCTTCCGCGTCCGCTGGTGGCGACGGTACCGCGTTCTCCTGACGGTGCGGATCCGCCCAGCTCGGCGAGGGCTCAGGCCGTACAGGAGGGGACCTCGCCGCCGCGGTCGAGCGCATCCAGCGCGTCCACGGCCGAGTCGAGCGTCGTCACCCGGACCAGGCGCAGCCCGTCCGGGGCGTTCTGTGCGGCCTCGGCACAGTTGTCGCTCGGCACGAGGAAGGTGACGGCGCCCGCCTCGCGCGCCGCCCGCATCTTGAACGGGATGCCGCCGATCGGCCCGACCGTCCCGTCCGCGGTGATGGTGCCCGTGCCCGCGACGAACTGCCCGCCGTTGAGCTCGCCGGGCGTCAGCTTGTCGACGACGGCGAGCGCGAACATCAGGCCGGCCGAGGGCCCGCCGATGTCGCCGAGGCTGATCGTGATCTCCCCCGTCGCCGGCTGGACACCGGGCCGCACGCCGAGCACGCCCTGCTCCCGGTCGGGGCTGGAACCGAGCGTGACGGTGGCCTCCTGCTGTGCGTCGCCGCGGCGGTAGGTGACGACGACGGGTTCGCCCGGGTGCGTGCCGTCGAGCGCGTCGGCCACCGCCTGCGGGGTCGCGACCGGGATCCCGCGCACCGCCACGATCGTGTCCCCGGGCTGCAGCACGCCCTCGGCCGGCGATCCCGGCAGGACGTCGGCCACCGTGGCCCGGGTCGGCAGCTGCAGTTCGGAGAGCGCCGCGAGCTCGGCGTTCGTCTCCGACGCGGTGAACTGCTCCGCGTTCTCCCGGTCGACCTCCGCGGTCGACCGCCCGGGCGGGAACACGGTGTCGCGCGGCACCAGGCGGCGGTCCGGGGCCAGCCAGAAACCGAGGGCCTGCAGGCCGGTCACGCCGTCGCTGACGGAGACCGTGGTCATGTTGAGGTGCCCCGAGGTGGGGTAGGTCGGCGCTCCGTCGACGGCGACGACCTGCGTCCCGTCCACGGTGCCCAGCGTGTCGAAGGTCGGTCCCGGCCCCAGCGCGACGAAGGGCACGCGGACGACGGTTCCGACGCCCACCACCACGATCACCAGGAGCACGGCGGCGACCAGCGTCGACGTCCGGCGGCTCACGGAGAGCGAACCTACGCCGCGGGCTCCCGGAGCCGCGTACCGTGGTCGGTATGAGTGACGTCCCGTTCGGCTTCGGCCCTTCCGACCGTGACCCGGACCGCGACCGCGGGCGGGACGAGGGCGGCGAGGGCGGCAACGAGGGCCCCAAGGACCCCTTCGGCTTCGGCAACCTGCCCGGCGGCCGCCAGTTCCCCGGCATCCCGGGGATGCCCGGGATGCCCGGGATGCCCGGCATGCCCGGCGGCGGCCCCGGGGGGTTCGACGTCGGTCAGCTCGGCCAGATGCTCAGCCAGCTCGGGCAGATGCTGTCCAGCGCGAGCCAGACCGGCGGCGGTGAGGGCCCCGTCAACTACGACCTGGCCGCGCAGATGGCCACCCAGCAGCTCGCCCAGACGACCTCGTCGCTCACGGCGGCCCAGCGCACCGCCGTGGCCGACGCCCTCAAGCTCGCGGAGCTGTGGCTCGACCCGGCCACCGAGTTCCCGGCCGGCGCCGCCGAGACCGTCGCCTGGACGCCGACGGACTGGGTGAAGGCGAGCATGCCCACCTGGAAGCGGCTGTGCGACCCCGTGGCCCAGCGCGTCTCCGGGGCGTGGGTGGAGGGCCTGCCCGAGGAGATCCGCAGCGCCGCCGGCCCGATGCTCGCGATGATCGGGCAGATGGGCGGGCTCGCCTTCGGCAGCCAGCTCGGCAGCGGCCTCGGCCAGCTCGCGGCCGAGGTGCTCACGGGCACCGAGGTCGGCTTCCCGGTCGGGCCCGAGCGCACGGCGGCCCTGCTGCCCGAGGCGATCGAGAAGTTCACCGAGGGTCTCGACCGCCCGGCCAGTGAGGTCATGATCTTCCTCGCCGCGCGCGAGGCGGCACACCACCGCCTGTTCGCGCACGTGCCGTGGCTACGGGAGCGGCTGCTCGGCGCGGTCGAGGACTACGCCCGCGGCATCACCGTCGACACCTCCCGCATCGAGGACATGGCCCGCCAGATCGACCCGTCGAACCCGGCGTCGATCCAGGAGGCCATGCAGTCCGGCATGTTCGAGCCGCAGACCACCCCCGAGCAGAAGGCGGCGCTGGCCCGGCTCGAGACGCTGCTCGCCCTGATCGAGGGCTGGGTGGACACCGTCGTCGCCGAGGGCGTCGGCGAGCGGCTGCCCGGCGCGGGCGCGATGCGCGAGACGCTGCGCCGCCGCCGAGCCTCCGGCGGTCCGGCGGAGCAGGCCTTCGCCTCCATCGTCGGGCTCGAGCTGCGGCCGCGGAAGCTGCGGGCCGCCGCCGAGCTGTGGAAGCTGCTCGGCGAGGAGCGCGGCATCGAGGGCCGGGACGCGGTGTGGGCCCACCCGGACCTGCTGCCGGACTCGGACGACCTCGACGACCCGGCCGGCTTCGTGCAGCACCGCGACACCGCCGACCCGATCGCCGAGCTCGAGAAGCAGTTCGCCGCGGAGGCCGCCGAGGCCGCGGAGGCCGCGGAGCAGGAGAAGCCGGAGGAGCCGGAGACCCCCGGCGCCGCCGACACCCCCGAGGCCACCGACGGTCCGGACGACGGGTCCGGCAAGGGGGACGAAGGCGGGTCGGGCCCGAAGGCCTGATCCTGCCGCACCGGAGATCGTGATCACCGGTTGCGGTGGCCGACGGCCACTGGTGGCCGGGACCCACCGCATCCGGTGATCATGCACGCGGTCAGCCGATGCTGGCGGCCGCCTCGTCCGGGTCCGTGGCGCCCTCGTCCTCCGCGTCCGGCAGGTCCTCGCCGTCCGTGCCGACCAAGCCCAGGCCCGCGGCCGCGGACAGCCCCTCCAGGTAGCCGATGGCGCGCTCGGTGCGCGGGTAGTGGCGCACCAGCGACCAGAAGTGGTCGTCGTGCCCCGGCGCGAGCAGGTGCGCCAGCTCGTGCACCAGCACGTAGTCGACCACCCAGCCGGGCGCCTCGCGCAGCCGTTCGCTGATCCGGATGGTGCGGTCCTGCGGCGTGCACGAGGCCCAGCGGGTGCGCATCGGCGGCACCCACCGCACGGACGCCGGCGTGGCCCGCCCGCCCAGGTACCGCTTCGACAGCTCGAGGCAGCGGTCGAGCAGGGCCCCGTCGCCGTGCCGGCCGGGTGAGCGGCGTTTGGCCTCGCTCTTCTCGAGCCGGGTGACCATCTCGTCCACCCAGCGCCGTTCCTCGGCCTCGCTCATCCAGCCCGGGATGAACACGATGACCGTGTCCCCCTCGCGCCGCGCGCTGACCATCCGGCGCCGCCGTTGACTCCGTCTCACCTCGACGACCGCGGGGCTCGCCATTCCTCCACCCTAGGCCCCGCGCCGACGGGCGGCAGCGGAGGACCGCGCGGCCCCGCAGTTGTCCACGGATCGGCCCGCCTGTGGACAGCCGTTCGCGCCGTCGCGGCCGGCGGGTCATCCTCGATCCCGTGAACCGCGCTCTCGCCTCCGTCCCCCGCCGGCTGGTCCTCGCCCCGCACCGGCCGCTGCTCGCCCGGGGGGCCCGAGCGCGCCAGATCGGGCTCGCTCCGCGGGGCAGCGTCGTGGTGGGAGGCCTGCCGGCCGCAGTACTGCCCCTGCTCGAGCGGCTGCGGGCCCCGGCGGTCGCCCTCGACTGGGTGGCCGAGGCGGCGGCCCGCGGGATCGGGGTCGAGTTCGCCCGGGCGCTGCTGCAGGGGCTCGTCGAGCGGGGCGCCCTGGTCGACCCGGCCGCGAGCGAGCGGCGTGCCGAGCGCCGCGCGACGAGCGCGGTGCAGGTGCGGGGGGACGGACCGCTGGCGGTCGGGGTGGCGGTGGCGCTCGCCCGGGCGGGGGTCGGCGCGGTGCAGGTCGTCGCCCGGGGGCACGTCGAGAGCGGCGACGTCGGCTGCGGGTACGGCGAGGAGTCGGTGGGCCGGCCCCGTGCGGACGCGGCCGCCGCGGCCGTCCGGCAGGCCCGCGCCGGGACCGCGACCGGCACCCTGCCGCCGGGCCGCACACCCGACCTCGTGGTGCTCACCGACGCGGTGGTCCCCGAACCGGAGGTGCTCACCGAGCTCGCCGCGGCCGGGACCGACCATCTTCCGGTGCTGGTCCGCGAGGGCGCCGGGGTGGTGGGTCCGCTCGTCCTGGTCGGGCGCTCGCCGTGCCTGCGGTGCGTCGACCTCGCCCGGAGCGACCTCGATCCGGCGTGGCCGGTGGTCGCGGCGCAGCTGACCGGGCGCAGCGGGGGCGCGGAACCCGAGGTCGTCGCCGCCACGGCCGCCCTCGGCGCCGCGCAGGCGCTGCTGGCGCTCGACGGCGAGCGCCCGCCGCCGACCCTCGGCGCCGCCCTCGAGCTCGACGTGCACGGCGGGGGCCTGCGGCGGCGCCCCTGGCGGGCGCACCCCGCCTGCCGGTGCGGGGCGGGGCCGCGGATGGTGCCGGCGGCGGGCACGGGTGGGCGTCGGGCCTCGGGTACGGGCGCCGGCGCGGCGACCGGTCCGGGGGTCGGTGTGACGCAGCCCTCCCCCGGATCCGCCGGAGAGAGCACCGCGACGTGCGTGCCGGCCGCACGACGGGAGACAATCATGAGGTGAGCGACATCCCCCGCCGGACCGCCTCCCGCACGGTCAAGCTGGCCAGCCTGCCGCTCGGTGTCGCCGGCCGCGCCGCGGCCGGGTGGGGCCGGCGGCTCGCGGGAGGCGACCGGGAGCAGATCTCCGCGCAGATGATGGCCAAGAGCGCCGAGCAGCTCTTCGCGGTCCTGGGTGAGCTCAAGGGCGGCGCGATGAAGTTCGGCCAGGCGCTGAGCATCTTCGAGGCCGCCGTGCCCGAGGAGCTGGCGGGGCCCTATCGCGAGGCCCTGACCAAGCTGCAGAGCGCGGCCCCGCCGATGCCGCCGTCCGACGTGCACCGGATGCTGGCCGAGCAGCTCGGCCGCAACTGGCGGTCGCGGTTCCGGGACTTCGACGAGGAGCCCGCCGCGGCGGCGAGCATCGGTCAGGTGCACCGCGGTGTCTGGCGCGACGGGCGGGAGGTCGCGGTCAAGGTCCAGTACCCGGGCGCGGAGGAGGCGCTGCGCTCCGACCTGCGCCAGCTCTCCCGGATGAGCCGGCTGCTGCAGCCGCTGGCCCCGGGCATGGACGTGAAACCGCTGATCGCCGAGCTGCAGGAACGGATGGTCGAGGAGCTCGACTACCGGGACGAGGCCGAGAACCAGCGGGCCTTCGCCGCCGAGTACGACGGCGACCCCGAGATCCGGGTGCCCAAGGTGGTGGCGTCGGCGCCGCGGGCGATGGTGAGCGAGTGGGTCAGCGGGCGGCGGCTGTCCGACGTGATCCGCTCGGGCACGACCGAGGAGCGGGACCACGCGGGTGCGCGGCTGGCCGGGTTCCACTACTCGGCGCCCTACCGGCTGCATCTGCTGCACTCCGACCCGCACCCCGGCAACTTCCACGTCCTCGACGACGGCCGGCTGCTCGTCGTCGATTTCGGGGCGGTCGCCCGGCTTCCCGAGGGTCTGCCCCCACCGCTGACCGTCATGACGAAGTACGCCCTGGAGAACCGGCCCGCGGACCTGCTCCAGCTGCTGCGCGACGAGGGCTTCGTCCGTCCGGGCACGGAGCTCACCGCGGAGGAGGCGCTGACCTACCTGGCGCCCTTCACCGAGCCCCTGCACACGGAGACCTTCCGGTTCACGCGGGCGTGGTTGCAGAAGCAGGCCGAGCGGGTGGGTGACCTGCGACGACCGGAGTTCGACACCGGGCGCGCGCTCAACCTGCCACCGCAGTACCTGCTGGTGCACCGGGTCACCCTCGGCACCCTCGGCGTGCTGTGCCAGCTCGAGGCCGAGGTCCCGTTGCGGGGCATCGTCGGGCGCTGGCAGCCCGAGCTGTTCGCGGCGAGCTGACGCGGCCCGCCTCCCGTCGGCGCCGGACGCGACGACGCCCGCCCCGGAAGGGAGCTCCCGGGACGGGCGTCACGGGACCGCGGTGGGTGGCGCGGCGGCCGTCGTGGTGAGCGAGGGCGGCGAAGCGTCACCCGTCGCCGGGCCGGTCGGCGACTGCGACCGGCCCGGAGACGCGCACCGCGGTGCCCTCACGCGACTCAGCCGAGGGTGGCGCGGGCGCGCACGGCCCGGCCGGCGGCGTAGGCCGCCAACCGGTCCCAGCGCCGGCCCGCGGTGAGCCGGCGCGCGAGCCGGTGCTCGCGCGCGGCCTCCTCCGCTTCTCGCCGTCGCGATCGGGCCAGGGCTTCGTTCATCACCAACAGCGCGGTGCCGTGGGCGTCGAGGCGCAGGCGCCCGCCGCGGGCCGGGCGGTCGGTGCGGATCACGAGATCGGTCATCGGAGTCGTCTCCTTCGCGGTGCGACGCCGCCCCGGGGACGGGGACCGGGCGTCGGTCGGGTGGCTCTGGTCGGCAGGGTCTCGGTCGGCAGGGTCTCGGTCGGCAGGGTCTCGGTCGATCAGGCGCAGGTCCGGGCGGACGCGCAGGTCATCTGGCGGGCCCGCTCCTGTGCCTTCTGGTGGGCCTCGGCCCACGCCTGGTCACGGGCGAGGTCGGCCTTGCTGGGCCGGCCCCTCGGGCGCTTGCGCGGCACGACGACTCCTCGTTCGAAGATCTCGCCGCCCCACACGCCCCACGGCTCCTCGCGCGACAGGGCGCCCGCGAGGCACTCGATCCGGATGGGGCAGCCCTCGCACAGCGCCTTGGCCCGTTCCAGCTCGGCCGGCGACTCGGCGAACCACAGGTCCGCCTCGCCCCGCCGGCAGGGCAGGTCCAGGCCGGACTCCGGCTCGTCCCCGAGCAGGCCGCCGAGGCCGGGAGCGGTGTCGCCGCCGCCGTACTCGTGCCTGATCGCCCCGCCGTCGCACGGGGTGGATCTGACTAGCACCGCACTACCTCCTGGTGTGGTGGGTGTTCTCTTCCTGCGGTGGTGGATGGGTGGACGACGTGCCCCGATCGGGACACGAAAAAGGGCCGTGGATCCCTGGTGTGGGTTCCACGGCCCTCGAACTCGGCCTGCCGGCTGTTACGACCTTCGTCGGGACAGCCTCGGAACGGACACACCTGTCCAGTTGTGATCGGTGGCGACCGCGGTCGGCCGCACCTGCTTCTCGGTGCGGACGGCACGGAGCGCGGAGAACGGCCAGCCACCGCGCGGACGGCGGAGGGACGGCGCGTCGCCGAGGCGGGCGCAGGCACCGAGGGGCGCGATCGCACGCGGCGTCCCGGTCGTCCCGGTCGTCATCGCGAAGATCTCCATGGCGGCGCCTCCTCTCCGGCAGCTCGGCGCGGGTCCGTGCGGAAGGACGGGGCGTTGCTCCGTCCGTGCATGCGAGAGTAGAAGGGCGCCCCGGACGCGCACAACAGAATTAATCCGTTGATTCGAGAACCAGTTCCCGCTTCACCCGCGCGTCACCCGGAGCTCACCCCGCGGCCGGCGCGGGTCACGGGCCGATGCGGCGGGTGCTCAGCCCCCCGAGTCGCTGACCAGCGCGAGCACCTCGGGGCCGTACCGGTCCAGCTTGCGGGCCCCGATCCCGGGGATCCCGACGAGCGCCGCGGCGTCGGCCGGGCGCTGCTCGGCGATGGCGGTGAGGGTCGCGTCGGTGAAGATCACGTACGACGGCACGCCCTGCCGCTTGGCCACCTGGCCGCGCCAGTCGCGCAGCCGCTCGAGCAGCTCGGTGTCGACGTCGGACGGACAGGCACCGCAGCGCTGCAGCTTCGACGCCGTCGTGCCGATCAGCGGTTCGCCGCACACCCGGCAGCGCGGTTTCGGCCCGCCGGGCCGGCGGCGCTCGCCCTGCGCGACGCGGGAGGCCGGGTGCTCCTCCGGGATCAGCCCGTAGAGGAACCGGCTGCGGCGGCGCTGCCGGCCGCGGCCCGCGGCCCGGGCCACCGCCCACGACATCCGCAGCACCCGCCGGGCCCGGGTGACCCCGACGTAGAGCAGCCGGCGCTCCTCCTCGATCGCGGCCTCGTCGCCCTCGGCGTGCTGGATCGGGAGCGTGCCGTCGACGAGCCCGACGAGGAACACGACGTCCCACTCCAGGCCCTTCGCCGCGTGCAGCGAGGCCAGCGTGACGCCCTGGACCACCGGCGGGTGCGACGCGTCCGCCCGGGTCTCCAGCTCGGCCGAGAACCGGCGCAGGTCGGCCTGCGGTTCGACCGCCGCCAGCTCCTCGGCCAGCCCCACCAGCGCGAGCAGCGACTCCCACTGCGCACGCAGGGCGGTACCGGCGGGCGGCTCGTCCGTGAGCCCGACCGTGGCGAGCACCCGGCGTACCGCGGTGACCAGGTCCGTTCCCTCCGGCCGCGGCGGCGCGGTGCGCAGCGCGACCATGGCCCGGCGTACCTCGGCGCGGGTGAAGAAGCGCTCGCCGCCGCGCACCTGGTACGGCACGTCGGCCTCGGTGAGGGCCTGCTCGTAGCTCTCCGACTGCGCGTTGATCCGGAACAGCACCGCGATCTCGGCGGGCGGGGTGCCGTCGGCGACCAGCCGGCGGATCTTCGCGGCGACGGCGACGGCCTCGGCGGGCTCGTCCTCGTACTCGGCGAAGTCCGGGTCCGGCCCCGGTGGCAGCTGCCCGACGAGCCGCAGCCGGCTGCCGGCCACCCGCCCGCGCGCGGCGCCGATCACCGAGTTCGCGCAGGACACGATCTGCGGTGTCGAGCGGTAGTCCCGGGTGAGCCGCACGACGGTGGCGTCGGGGAAGCGGCGCGGGAAGTCCAGCAGGTAGCGCGGCGACGCCCCGGCGAAGGTGTAGATCGTCTGGTTGGCGTCGCCGACGACGGTGAGGTCGTCCCGCTCGCCGAGCCACGCGTCGAGCACCCGCTGCTGCAGCGGGGTGACGTCCTGGTACTCGTCCACGACGAAGCACCGGTACCGCTCCCGGAACTCCTCGGCGACCGCGCGGTGCTCCTCCAGCGCGGCGGCCACGTGCAGCAGCAGATCGTCGAAGTCGAGGGCCTCGGCGTGGTTCTTGAGCGCCTCGTACCCCGCGTAGACCTGGGCGACCTGCTCGACCGGCCCCGGCACGTCCCGCCGCAGCCGGGCGACCTCGGCCGGGTAGCGCTCGGGGGTGATCAGGCTGGACTTGGCCCATTCGATCTCGGTGGCCAGGTCGCGCAGCGCGTCGGAGTCCGTACCCGCTCGGGCACGCGCCGCGGCCTGGCCGATGAGCCGGAGCTTGCCGTCGAGCAGCTGCCACGGCCGCTCGCCGACGACCCGCGGCCAGAAGTAGCGCAGCTGGCGCAGCGCCGCCGCGTGGAAGGTGCGGGCCTGGACGCCGGAGGCGTCGAGTGCGCGGAGCCGGGTGCGCAGCTCCCCCGCCGCCCGCGCCGTGAAGGTGACGGAGAGGACCTGTCCGGGGGCCACGTGCCCGTGGCGCACCAGGTGGGCGATCCGGTGCGTGATCGTGCGCGTCTTCCCGGTTCCCGCACCGGCCAGCACACAGACCGGCCCGCGCGGCGCGGTGACGGCGGCCCGCTGTTCCTCGTCGAGCCGGTCGGGGTCGGCCGGAGCCGTCACGGAAGCCGTCACCGCCCCATCCTGACAAACCCCACCGACGGTTCCGAGGCGCCCTCGCGACGTGATCCACCGCACGGTCCGGTGCGGAACGGCCGGGCCACCGCGGCTGTTGAAGGACGCATGGCGCAGCTGACGATGTACTCGACCACGTGGTGCGGCTTCTGCCGCCGCCTCAAGCTCCAGCTCGACGAGGCGGGCATCGAGTACCGCGAGATCGACATCGAGCGGAACCCGGACGCGGCGCGGTTCGTCGAGGGCGTCAACGGCGGGAACCAGACGGTGCCCACGATCCTCTTCCCGGACGAGACCACCGCGACGAACCCGAGCTTCGTCGAGGTGACGAAGCGGCTCGCCGCGGCCTGACCCGCACCACGCGACCCCGACCGGCACCGCCCGGCCGGGGTCCTGAGGTTCTCGGGGGCGCTCAGCCGCGTGCCGCCCAGGAATCGAGCATCGAGCGCGCGATCGAGACCCGGCCCGGCAAGAGGACCAGCCTGCCGTCCGGCTCCTCGCGGGCGGCCCAGTCGCCCTTCGCCATGGCCGCCCGCAGCTCCGCGCGGGTGACCCAGATGGCCTCCTCGATCTCGCCGTCCGCAGGGCGCAGCGGCTGGTCCGGGTCCGCCACGGCCTGGAACCCGATCATCAGCGAGCGCGGGAACGGCCAGGACTGGCTGCCGAGATAGGTGACCTTCGAGACGTCGACCCCCACCTCCTCGTGGATCTCGCGCACGACGCAGGCCTCGAGCGATTCCCCCGCCTCGACGAAGCCCGCGAGGACCGAGTACCGCCCGGGCGGCCACACCGGCTGGCGGGCCAGCAGGACGCGGTCGGCGCCGTCGTGCACCAGGCAGATCACCGCCGGGTCGGTCCGCGGGTACTCCTCGTGCTGGTGGGCCTCGCAGCGCCGGGCCCACCCGGCGTTGTGCGGGTGGGTGGGCGATCCGTCCCGGGAGCAGAAGCGCGCGCTGTCGTGCCAGTTCAGGGCCGCGACGGCGCCGGTGAACAGGCCCGCGCCGAGAGCGTCGAGCTCCGCGCCCACGGCCCGCAGGTCCGCCCACTCCGCCGGATCGTCGCGGGCCACCGGGTCCGGCCGGCCGCGGGCCGCCCAGTAGGCGACGCCCTCCGCCTCGCCGAGCAGCACGGCGTCGCCCGGTGGGGCCGGGGCGATCTCCTCCGCGGGCCGGGTGCGCAGCACGGCGCCGGAGCCGGCGGCCGCGTCCCAGGCGGCGGCGTCCCCCTCCCGGAAGCGTGCCCCGGGCGCCGACTCCCAGGAGACCGGCGTGCGTCCCTTCTCGTCCACCAGGACGACCCGCGCGGTGGGCCACGCCGCCTTCTGCCGGTCCGCGTCGAGGCGCAGCGGCTCGTCGCGCACCACCGTCCCCCGGGAGAGGACGGGCGGGGTCACCAGCTCGAAGCTCACTCGACACCTCCCAGGGCGCGCAGCCGCGGGCCGATCACCTCGGCGTCGCCCACGACGACGCCGGTGAACCGCTCCGGCGCGAAGTACCGCAGGGCCGCCTCGGCCACCTCCTCCGGCCGGACCGCCTCCAGCCGCACCGGGCGCTCGCGCAGCCAGTCGACCGACAGGCCGACCGCGTCGAGCGACGCGAGGGTCGACGCGAGCCCGCCCTGGCTGTCCAGCGAGATGAGCAGCGAGCCGATGGCGTAGCGGCGGGCGGCCTCGATCTCCTCCGCGCTCGGCGGCACGGCGACCATGCGGCCGAGTTCGTAGCGGGTCTCGAGCAGCGCCGCCGCGGTCACCTCGCTGGCCACGTCCGTCTCCACGCCGAGCACGGCCGCACCCGGCACGAACTCGGTTCCGGAGTGGGCGCCGTAGGTGTAGCCCTTGTCCTCGCGGACGTTCTCCATCCAGCGCGAGGAGAAGTAGCCGCCGAACACCAGGTTGGCGAGCTGGAAGGCCGCGTAGCCCTCCTCGTCCCGCCGCAGCGCGGGCGCGGTGAGCCGCAGCTGCGACTGCACCGACCCGGGCCGGTGCACCAGCTCCAGCGGCCCGCCCGCGGTGAGCGGCGGTGTGCCCAGCTCGCGGGCCCGGGCCTCGGACGTCCAGCCGCCGAGCACGGAACCGACCGCGGCGATCGCCTCGTCGGGGTCGATCTCGCCGACCAGCACGAGGGTGGCGCCGCGCGGCACGACCCCCGCCACGTGCAGCGCCCGGACCGCATCGGGGTCGACAGCCGCGACCGCCTCGCCGGACGGCATCTCGAGCGCGATCGGGTGGGCGCCGAACCGCTTGCGCTGCAACGCCTCCCGGGCCACTGTCCGGGGCTGGGCGCGGGCGACGGCGATCCGCTCGACGAGCCGCGCGCGCTCGCGCAGCAGCTCCGGCTCCGGGTAGGTCGCGCCGGTCAGCACGTCGGCCAGGACGCCGAGCATCGTCGACAACCCCGCCGCCAGCCCGGACCCGTGCACCAGCAACCGCTCCGGGTCCACGGCCACACCGAGCTCGGCACCGACCCCGGCCAGCTCGTCGTCGAGCCCGATCCGGTCGTGGGTGGCGGTTCCGGTCAGCATGGCCGAGGACAGCAGCTCGGCCCGCGCGGAGTACCCCGGGTCCGCCACCGCGCCGGACGCGGCGAACGGCACGCGGAGCCGGAGCTCGACCATCGGCACGCCCGGCCGGTGCACGGCCAGCACGCGCAGCCCGGACGGCAGCGTCTCGGTGACGACCTCGGGCAGCGGGACCTCGCGCGTCGCGCCCAACGGGGGCAGCACCCGCGGGCCGGCCGGGGTGCGGCCGATCTCCTCGGCGGTGCGGTGCATGGTGGGCGCGCTCATGCGCCGGCCTCCTCGGGGTTCGCCGGCTCGGTGGGGTCCTCGCCGTCCGGGCCGCCCGCCGTCGGCTCGACCAGCAGCACGGCGCGACCGGCCGAGCGCAGGGACTCGGCGGCCGACCGCACCTGCTCCGGGGTGACGGCGGCGATCCGCGCCGGCAGCTCCTGCGCGATCTCGGCGCGCCCGTAGAGCAGCTCCCGGGCACCGAGGCCGAGCATCCGGTACATCACCCGGTCGTCCTCGTGGTGCAGCGAGGCGGCCCACCGCGCGGACTGACGCGCCAGTTCCTCGGCGCTCGGGCCCTCGGCCGCCAGCTTGTCCAGCTCCTCGTCGATCGCGCCGAGCACCCGGTCCGGGTCGACCGAGCCGGGGTGCACCGCGGTGATCGTGAAGGTGTCGGGGTCCCGCGCGTCGAGCGGGCCGCCCATCAGACCGTTGCTCGCACCGACGTCCGTGACCACACCGTCCGCGTGCACGAGCCGGCGCTGCAGCCGGGCCGCCTCGCCGTCGCCGAGGACGGAGGCCAGCAGCGCGTGGCCCAGGTAGTCGTCGAGCGCGGTCGACGGGTCCGGCACCCGGAAGCCGACGGCGAGGGCCGGCATGGGGGCGTGCGCGTCGGCCACGTGGTCGCGGCGCTCGGAGCCCGGGATCGGCTCGCCGAACGAGGGCCGCTGCGGGGTCGGCCGGGCCGGGATGTCACCGAAGTGCTTCTCGACGAGCGCCAGCACCTCGTCCACCCCGCCGGCGGCCGCGAAGTCGCCGTGCACGGTGACCTGCGCGTTGCCCGGGGCGTAGTAGGTGTCGAAGAAGGAGGCGGCGTCGTCCAGCGTGGCCTGCTCGAGCTCGCTGAAGTCGCCGTAGCCGTTGTGCGCGTTGGGGAAGGTGTCGTAGAGCACCGGCGGCAGCAGGATCCACGGGAACCCGCCGTAGGGCCGGTTCAGGACGTTGAGCCGGATCTCCTCCTTGACCACGTCCACCTGGTTGCGGAGGTTCTCCTCGGTGAGCTTCGGGGCCCGCAGCCGGTCCGCCTCGAGGAACAGCGCGCGCTCGAGCGCGGCGCCCGGCAGCACCTCGAAGTAGTCCGTGTAGTCCTGGTGGGTCGAGCCGTTGAAGACCCCGCCGGCCCCCTGGACCTGCCGGAAGTGCTCCAGCTTGGCCAGGCTCTCGCTGCCCTGGAACATCAGGTGCTCGAACAGGTGCGCGAAGCCGGTCCGCCCCTCGGGCTCGGACCGGAAGCCGACGTCGACGTGCACCGCGACCCCGACGACCGGGGTGGCCGGGTCGGGCGCGAGGAGCACACGCAGGCCGTTGGGGAGCGTGGCCCGGTGGAGTTCGGGAGCTGACACGTCCCGACCCTATCCCCGCACACCGACACTCCGCCGGGCGATGACGCGGGGCCGGCCTCCGGGTGCGGACGGGCGGGTCGGGGGACGTGGCGCGGCGGCGGGTGTGGTCACGCCGGGGGGAGCACCACGAACTGGCGGAGGGCGAGGTCGGGGTAGGTGACCGGGCCGCGGGGGCCGGGGGTGTGGTCGACGTTGATGCCCGTCTCGGGGAGGCCGAGCAGCTTGTACCCGTCGAGCAGGCGGGTCGGGCTGTTCCAGAACACGCCCGTGCCCGTGTAGGCGTCGATGAACCGGTGGGCGACCGCCTCGTCCGCGGCGCACACGCATGCGGCCAGCCCCGAGGTCTCGCGGGCCGCGGTGAGCGCGGCGTCGACCGCCCCGTCGACGGGCGCGACCGTCACGTGGGCCTCGTTGCCGGAGTCGAGCGCCCACTCGTGGCCGAGGGCGTGCGCGTGCGGCGGCAGGCTGAGCGCGATCCCGCGGTCGCGCAGGACCTTCTCGGCGACCGGCAGCAGCGTCGAGTACACCGGCCGGTCGACGAGCAGCAGGTTCAGCCGGTTGCACACGCCGAGCCGGTCCGTCGACTCGCGCACGAGCCGCTCGACGACGGCCTCCTCGGCCGAGGCGTCCAGGTAGAGCACCCCGCCGCCGTCGGCGTGGGCGAGCACGCGGGTACCCGCGGCGGCGCCGAGCATCGAGAGCTTGCGGGTGACCTCGCCGCTCCCGCGCACCACGACGAGGGGTACCAGGTCCGGCAGCCCGACGAGCGCCTCGGCGCCCGCGTGCCCGGGCAGCGGGACGAGCTGCACCGCGTCGGCCGGGATGCCGTGGGCGGTGAGCGCCGGCGCGATCACCCGCTCGAGCAGGGCGGTCGCGCTGCCCAGCGCCGCGGCGCCGGTGCGGAGGACGGCGGCGCTGCGGGCCTTCAGGACCTGTGACGCGACGTCGATCGTCACGTTCGGGCGGGCCTCGAACACCGCGCCGATCACCCCGACCGGAATGCTGCGCTCGAACACGCGCTCACCCGAGGGCAGGTTCCGGACGAACCGCTCCACCGGCGGCTCCGGGGTAGCGGCCAGCACCTCGAGCTGCGTCGCCATGTCCGCGAGCCGTTCCGGGGTGAGCCGGAGCCGGTCGAGCAGGCCGCCCGCCATCCCGCCCGCGGTGGCGGTCTCGACGTCCCGCGCGTTCGCCGCGAGCACCTCCGCGGCCTGCTCGCGAAGCAGCCCGGCGGCGGTGCGCAGGGCGGCGTCGACCGCGGCGCCGCCCGCCGCGCGCACCCCGGGGGCGGCCGCGGCCGCACGCCCGGCGGCGGTCCGGACGGCGGCGAACTCGGGGGCTTCGACGGCTGCGCTCACGCGACAACGGTACGACACGCCCGTCCGGACGGTCCCGCTCCACCGGCGTGGTCCGACCGGCGCGAGGGACCCGAACACCGGTCCGTGGCCGGACCGGTGAGCGTCCGGCGGGCCCGGGCGACGGAGGCGGTCAGACCGGCTCGGCGTAGACGACGATGTTGTCCTCGTAGGACCGGGTGCCCGGATCGAACCGCCCGCCGCAGGTCACGAGCACCAGCCGCGGCGGGCCGGTGCGGGCGAAGGTGTCCGCGGGCAGGGCGGCCTTGGCGAACTCCCGCCGCGCGACGACCCGGTAGCGGACCGCGCGGCCGTCGGCACCGGTGAGGACCACCGGCTCCCCGACCGTGAGCTCGGGCAGGACGGCGAGGGTCCCGATCCCCGCGACCCGCGAGTCCACGTGCCCCGCGACGACGACCGTGCCGGTCCCGGATCCCGCGAGCGCCCCCGGCGCCCACCAGCCGACGGTCCGCGGCGGGTCGGGGACGACGAGGGCGCCGTCGGGCGCGGTGCCGACCGGGACGACCGGTGCGCCGATCCCGCGGGCGGGCAGCTCCAGCGCGGTCGGCACGATCCCCGGCGCCCGGACGTGGAGCGGCGCGCCCGGCCGCAGGTCCCCGGGCTCGACCGGCACGCCGACGACACCCGGGGCGAGCGCCGGAACCGTCCCGACGGCGGCCGCGGTGACCGCCGGCTCGCGCCCCAGGTACAGCGCCCCGGCGAACCCGATCAGCAGCAGCCCGACGGCCGCGGCCGCGATCCCCCGCCACCGCCGCGGACGAACGGCACGTCCGCCCACCCCTGCTGAGCGACGGCGCCGCTCGTCGGGAGCGGAAGCGCGGTCTGCGGCCACGGTTCTAGGCGCGGCGGCGCGAGCGGGCCGCGGTGTGGCCGCCCGCACCGAGCAGCACCAGCCCGGAGCCGGCGAGGACGATCGGGAGCAGGTCGTCGGAGTCGGCCGCCCGGCCACCGGTGCCGGCGTCCACCGAGCCCGGCGTCGAGGCACCCGCGGCGGTCGACGCCTCCGAGACCCTGGCGGCGAGGGCGTCGAGCTGCGCCAGCGCGTCCCGCGCGGCGGCCTTGGCGTCGGGCGACGCGTCCGGGTCGTCGAGCACCGCCTCGGCCGCCGCACGGGCCTGCTGGAGCGTCGACTGCGCGGCCTGCAGCCACGCGACGTCGAAGGGCTGCCCGCTGCGGGCCCGGAGGTCGGCCATCAGCGCCTGCTGCTGGGCGTCGAGCTGGTCGCCGAGCACCACACCCTGCGCCGAGGCCTCCTGCGTGACCCGGTCGAGCAACGCCTGACCCTGCGAGGTCAGGTCCGCGGCGAGCCCCGTGACCTGGTCACCGACACCCTTGTCCGTGCCGAGCCCGCCGAGCGCGACGAGCCCGAGTGCGCCCTGGTTGGCCTGCCCGAACGCCTGCTGTGTGGCGTCGGGGGCCTGGCCCCCGCCCGTGTTCCCGCCCGTGTCCCCGCCCGGGGTCGGCGGCGCGACGCTCCCGGTGGGTCCGGGCGGCTCCTGCTCCGAGCCCGACCCGCAGGCGGCCGCGCCGGTCAGTGCGATCGCCGCGAGGGCGGTCCCGGCCGCCGCGCGGGTGAGGCGAGTGGTCATGACGTTCCCCCGGTATGTGCTGGTCACGGGCCGAGTATCGGGTCGCGGTGCCCGACCGCAACCGCGCGCAGCTCGATCGGGTGATCCGTCGGCCGGTCCCCGGCACCGCCGGTTGACGCAGGCCCGGTGCGGGTAGTCAGCCGCTCTTCGGCGGGGACGCGAGGTGCACCACGGTCGTCGTCGTCATCTCGTCGAGCAGCTCCGGCCCGTAGCCGAAGCCCTGCCCGCTGGCCCCGCGCGGCTCGGCCGCACCGCCCGGCGCGCCGCCGAACACGGCGTTCACCTTCACCGTCCCGACCGGCAACTCTCGCCAGGCCCGCTGGGCGTGCTCCATGTCCGGGGTGAGCACGGTCGCGGCCAGTCCGTACCGGTCCGCGGCCGCCTCGCGCAACGCGGTGTCGAGGTCCGGCACCTCGCGCACCGGGGCGACCGGCCCGAACGTCTCCTCCGACAGCACCGCCATGCCCGGCGTGCAGCCCCTCAGCACGGTCGGCGGGTAGAACGAGCCCGGACCGGCGGCCGGTTCGCCGCCCGCGAGGAGGCGCGCGCCGTCCTCGATCGCCCCGCGGACGTGCGCGTGCACGTGCTCCCGCTGGCGCTCGTCGACGAGTGGGCCGATCCGCTCGGCCCACTTCCCGGCCTCGGCCACGAGTGCCTCGCAGAAGGGCTCGGCGACCTCGGTGTGCACGTAGATCCGCTCCACGGACACGCAGATCTGCCCGGCGTTGGCGAAGGAGCCGAGCGCCGCCTGCTCGGCGGCCCACGCCGGGTCGACGCCCGCGTCGACGATCAGGGGGTCGTTGCCGCCGTTCTCCAGCAGCGCCTTCGCCCCGGTCCGCGCGCACGCCGCGGCGATCGCGCGACCGGTCGCGGAACTGCCCACGTGGGCGACGACGTCGACCTCCTCCGCCCCCGCGAGCGCCTCGCCGACCGGCCCGTCGCCGTCGAGGATCTGCAGGACGCCCTCGGGCAGGTGCGCCGCGAGCAGCTCGGCGAACCGCCGCCCGGTGCGCGGGCAGCGCTCGCTCGGCTTGTGCACCACGGTGTTCCCGGTGACGAGCGCGGCGCCGAGCAGGCCCGCGGCCACCGCGACCGGGTCGTTCCACGGGGTCAGCACGGCGACGACTCCCCGCGGCGCGTGCACCATCAGGTCCGTCGCGCCCCACCCGCCCTGCAGGCTGCGGCCGCGGTGCAACGGCCCCAGCTGCGCGTACTGCTCCACGGTGCCGATGCCGGCCTCGACCCCGCCGCGGGAGTCGTCCGGGGTCTTGCCGGTCTCCCGGGTGTTCAGCTCGGCGAGCTCGTCGGCGGCCGCGCGGACGGCGTCGGCGGCGGCCCGGACGGCCGCGGCCCGCTCGGCGGGGGCGGTGCGCGCCCAGCCCGGCGCGGCCGCCCGGGCCGCGGCGAGCGCGGCCCGGACCTCCTGCCCGCCGGCGACGGGCACCGGCTCGAGGGTCTCGCCGGTGCGCGGGTCGGTGAGGGTCAGGGTGCGGGTCGGTTCCAGGACAGCCGTCATGCGCAGCGGCTACCCACGCCGAGGAGAAGTACGCGCGGCGCGGTGTCTCGCGGTGTCTCGCGGTGTCCTCAGTGCACGTTCCGTGCCGACGTCCGCTCCGCACGCTCCGCTCGGCGCCGACGTTCGCCCCGCTCAGTACCGAGGGCTCGCTCCGCTCAGTACCGAGGGCTCGCTCCGCTCAGTACCGAGGGCTCGCTCCGCTCAGTACCGAGGGTTCGCTCCGCTCAGTACCGAGGGCTCGCTCCGCTCAGTACCGAGGGCTCGCTCCGCTCAGTACCGAGGGCTCGCTCCGCTCAGTACCGAGGGCTCGCTCCGCTCAGTACCGAGGGCTCGCTCCGCTCAGTGGTGCTTGAGCTTCGCCGGGGTCGAGGGCGGCGGCACGACCGGGCCGATGTCCCCGTCCGGTGCCTCGTCGAGGTCGACCATCACCGGGGCGTGGTCGCTGGGTCCAGAGCCCTTGCGCGCCTTGCGGTCGATCCACGCCGCCCGGGTGCGGCCCGCCGGGTCGGTGCCGCACAGCACGAGGTCGATCCGCATCCCCATGTCCTTGTGGAAGCGGCCGGCGCGGTAGTCCCAGTAGGAGAACACGCGCTCGCCCGGCCACCGGTCCCGCACGACGTCGCTCAGCCCGGTCGCCTGCAGCGCGCTCAGCGCCTCCCGCTCCGGCGGGGTCACGTGCGTGGACCCGACGAACAGGTCGGGGTCCCAGACGTCGGCGTCCGTCGGTGCGATGTTCATGTCGCCGGCGACCACGGTGTGCGCGGTGTCGCCCGCGGACACCATGTGCCGCAACGCCTCCAGCCAGCGCAGCTTGTAGCCGTAGTGGGGGTCGTCCGGGGTGCGGCCGTTCGGGACGTAGACCGAGGTGACGCGCAGGCCCCCGCAGGTGGCGGTGATCGCACGGGCGTCCGGGGCGTCCGAGTCGAAGGTGGGTTCCTCGGGCAGCCCGCGCACCACGTCGGACAGCCCCACGCGCGACAGCAGCGCCACCCCGTTCCAGCGGCCCTGCCCGTGGTGGGCGACCTCGTAGCCCCGCTCGGCCAGCGGGCTGTCGAACTCGGCGGCCCAGTCGGCGTCGGACAGCTTGGTCTCCTGCAGGCAGACGACGTCCGGGGCCCGCTCGTCCAGCCAGGGCAGCAGCCGCGGCAGCCGGGACTTCGCGGAGTTCACGTTCCAGGTGGCGAGGCGCACGAACGGCGACCCTACGACCCGGGGCCGCCGCGCCGCGCGCCGGATCCGGCCCGGGTCAGTCCTCGTCGGGCGCGGTGGCCTTCCGGACGTAGAGGAGCCGGTCGCCCCGCTCGAGCGCATCGACCGCCGCCGCGTCGACCCGGTACAGCTCGTCGCCGCGCACCACGCCCAGCACGATGTCGGCGAGGTGCCGCGGGGAGCCGCCCACCTCGTCGGACTCGACCTCGCGCTCGCTGATCGCGAACCCGGCCTCGGGGGTGAGCAGGTCCTCGACGACCTCGACGACGCTCGGGGTCCGGGTCGCCACGCCGAGCAGCCGGCCGGCCGTCTCCGCCGAGACGATCACCGAGTCCGCGCCGGACTGGCGCAGCAGGTGCACGTTCTCCGACTCCCGCACCGCGCAGACGATGCGCGTCTTGGGTGCCATCTCCCGAGCGGTCAGGGTGACGAGGACGGCGGTGTCATCCCGGTTCGTCGCCACCACGATGGCCTTCGCCTGGTGGGCGCCGGCGATCCGGAGCACGGCCGACCGGGTCGCGTTTCCCGTCACCGTGACGAGACCGAGCGCGGAAGCCGCGTCGAGCTGGGCGCGCTCGGTGTCGACCACGACGATCCGCTCCGGCTCCTCCCCGTCGCCGAGGAGGGTCTCGACGGCGGCCCGGCCCTTCGTCCCGTACCCGATGATGACGGTGTGGTCGCGCACGCGTGACCTCCAGCGCTGGATCCGGATCGACTGCCGGGAACGTTCGGTGAGCAGCTCGACGGTGGTCCCGACGAGCACGATGAGGAACAGCAGCCGCAGCGGAGTGATCACCAGCGTGGTGAGCAGCCGCGACATCGCGGTGTAGGGGACGATGTCGCCGTAGCCCGTCGTCGACAGCGACACCGTGGCGTAGTAGACGGCGTCGTTGAACGAGATCGGCCCCTCGCCGTTGTTGTCGATGTAGCCGTCGCGGTTGAAGTAGACGATCAAGGCGGCGGCGAAGAGCGCCCCGAGGGCGACGGCCACCCGTTTGAGGAGCGCGACGAAGGGGCCCTGGGGATTGTCGGGCATCCGGAGGGCGCCGATCACCAGCTGATCGACGGGCAGGCGGCGGGGCCGATCACGCATCGCGGGGAGACTAGCGTCCCGCGTGTCGGGCGCGGGGACGGGCGGGGGTCACGATCCGCTTGCGATCATGCCGGCATGACCCCCTCCCGGCCCCTGGCGGCGCTGCTCGGCACGACGGCCGTGGCGCACGCCGTCGTCCCCCGGTACCTCGACGCGATCGTCCCGGCCGCGTTGCCCGGGACCCGCCGGTTCTGGACCTCCGTCTCGGGTGTCGCCGAGGGCGCCGTCGCGGCGGCCGTGGCGCTGCCGCGGACCCGGCGGATCGGCGGGTATGCCGCCGCGGCGCTGTTCGTGGCCGTGTTCCCGGCCACTGTGCAGATGGCGCGGGACTGGTCGGACCGGTCGCCGGCGCCGCGCGCGGTCGCGTACGGGCGGCTGCCGCTGCAGGCGCCGCTGGTGCTGTGGGCGCTGCGGGTGGCGCGGGGCGCCTGACGGTCAGCCGGCCCGCAGACCGGCGGAGGCCGCGCCGTCGACCAGCGCGTCGAGCCCGAAGGCACTCACGGGGTCCAGGGCACCGGCGCCGGTGACGCCGCGCTCGAGGGCACGCGCGGCGCCCCACGCGAGCAGGTCGGCGGTGAGCGCGTAGGGGTCCGGGGCGGCCAGCCGGGTGCGGGCGACGAGCGTGCCGTACTCGTCGAACACCTCGGCGACGACGTGCGAGCGGCAGCGCGCCAGCGCCTCGGCAGAGGGGGCGCGCGGCAGCCGGTCGGCGAGCACGCCGAGGCCCGCGAGCAGAGGTGCGGGCGGCCCGGGCAGCCGGCTGGTGGCGTGCACGGCTCCGGAGAGCGCACCGAACCAGCCGAGGTGGACGTCGACGGTCCGCAGGCCGGGATGCAGCCGCGGCAGCGCGAACTGCTCGACGCCGCCGATCGAGATCCCGGGCCGCGGCCGGCCGTCGACCTCGTAGGTGCGCAGCCGCGCACCCGCGCCCTCCGTCCGGAGCGCGCCGTGCCGGAACGTGTGTCCGGGGGTGCCCGCGATCCCGACGAGCGACCGCACCGTGCCGCGGGAGAACAACCGGCCGCGGCCGGACAGGAAGTAGCCGACGTCGACGCGCGCGGCGCGCTCCCCCGCCTCGCGCAGCGCGAGCGCCCCGGCCAGCACACCGGGCACGTAGTCGTGGCCGAACGCGGTGAGCAGCCGCGCACCGGAGCGCTCGGCGGCCGGGCCCTGCAGCTCGAACACCTCGCGGAGGAACGGCGGCTCGCCGGTCGAGTCCAGGTAGGTCGCGCCGGCCGACACCGCCGCGGCGAGCGCGGCCCCGCCGAGCCGGGCGAACGGCCCGACGGTCGTGACCAGCACGTCGTCCGGCCCGACGAGGGCGGCGACGGATCCGGTGTCGGTGACCTCGGCCGTCGCCGTCGGGCAGCCGAGGCGCTCGCCGAGGGCCGCGAGCCGGCCGGCGTCGCGCCCCGCCAGCACGGGCCGCACCCCCCGGGCCACCAGGGCCTCCGCGGTGCGCCCGCCCGTGTAGCCGGTGGCGCCGAACAGCACGATGCGTCCGCTCACGCCGGCACACGGTAGTGCGGTGATCGCGCCGGACACCGGACGGACCGACCCGATCCGCAACCGTGCCCTCGCCGGGGCGGCACCTTAGGCTGTGCGCGTGGTGACCGAGGACACGCCCGTCGCACGCCGGCGACGGCTGTTCCGCCGGGCCGGCGGCCGGGCCACGGACGCCACGGAGGTCCTTGCGGCGGGCTCGGCGATCGCCGCGGACCTGCGCGGCGGGCTCGCCGCGCGGCCCGGCGACCTCGGCCCCGACCCGGTGGCGCGCGCCGCCCGTCGGCTGCGGGCCCTCCTCCGGGCCGACGCCGTCGGGCTCGCGGACCTGCACGGGGAGCCCGCCTGGGCGGGGCACCCCGACCCGCAGGCCGACGAGCTCGTCGAACAGTCCCGCAAGGACGGGCACCGGGCCGCGCGCGGAACGACCGTGGTGCTGCCCCTGCAGGTCCGCGGGGAGCCCGCCGGGGTGCTGGTGGTGTGCGGCGACGTCCCCCGTGCGACGGCGCGCCGGGCCGCGGACTGGGTCGCGGAGGCGCTCGAGCGCGGCCGGCTCGAGGCCTCGGCGACCGCCGCACAGGAGGCGGAGCTGCGGGCGCTGCGGGCGGAGATCTCCCCGCACTTCGTCTACAACGCGCTCACCACGATCGGCTCGTTCGTCGACAGCGACCCGGACCGCGCCCGCGACCTGATCCTCGACTTCGCCGAGTACATCCGGCACTCCGTGGCCCGCCGCGGCGACTACACCACGCTCGCCGGCGAGTTCCGCGCCGTCGAGGCCTACCTCGCCCTGGCCCGGGCGGTACTCGGCGACCGGCTGCGGGTGCAGGTGCGGATCGCGCCGGAGGTGCTGCCGGTCGCGCTGCCGTTCCTCGCGCTGCAGCCGCTGGTGGAGAACGCCGTGCAGCACGGCGTCGAACGTCGCAACGAGGGCGGGTCGGTGCAGGTCAGCGGCGAGGCCCAGGGATCGGAGTGCGTGATCGCGATCGAGGACGACGGGCCCGGCATGGACCCCGAGGCCGCCCGCGCGGTCCTCGCCGGAGCGGGCCCGGGCGACGGGCTGGCCCTGACCAACGTGGACCGGCGGCTGCGCGCGGTCTACGGCCCGCAGTACGGGCTCGTGATCGAGACCGCGGTCGGTGCCGGCACCCGCGTGGTGATGCGGGTGCCGCGCTTCCAGCCCGGGGTGGTGGCCTCGTGAACGGCGCAGCGGCGGGCGGGCCGAACGGGGCCCGGCTGCGGGTCCTGGCGGTCGACGACGTCGCCCCCGCCCTCGCCGAGCTGACCCGGCTGCTGGCCGCGTCGTCGTCGGTCGAGGAGGTCGTGCCGGCGGCCGACGCGCTCACCGCCCTCAAGCTGCTGCAGGCCCGCCGGTTCGACGCCGCCTTCCTCGACATCTCCATGCCGGGGATGGACGGCCTGGAGCTCGCCTCGCTGCTGTCCCGGATGACCGACCCGCCGGAGATCGTCTTCGTGACGGCGTTCGAGGAGCACGCCGTGTCGGCCTACGGCGTGGGCGCGCTGGACTACCTGCTCAAGCCGGTCGCCGCGGAGCGGCTCGACGCCACCCTCGCCCGGGTGCTGCGGGTCGCGCGGGCGGCGGATCCCGCGCCGGCCGCCCCGGCCGTCGACGAGCTGGCCGCGGTGTCGGTCGAGCTCGGTGGCCGGACCCGTTACGTGCGCCGCGACGACGTCCGGTTCGTCGAGGCCCAGGGCGACTACGTGCGGTTGCACACCCGCAACGGCTCGCACCTCGTCCGGATGCCGATCTCGCGGCTGGAGGAGCACTGGTCGGGCGTCGGGTACGTGCGGGTGCACCGCAGCTTCCTGCTGGCCGTGCACGCGGTGCAGGAGCTGCGCAGCGACACCAGCGGCGGGCTGCTCGCCCACACGGACGCCGGCGACGTCCCGGTGAGCCGTCGACACGCCCGTGAGCTGCGGGAACGCCTGCTCGAGGCCGCCACCCGCGGCGACTTCTCACCCGGCCGGCCGCGGTGAGCGGCACGACGGTGCCCGGCGTGCGGGTGACCCGCGTGCGGATGTCCGGGGTGCGGATGTCCGGGGTGCGGATGTCCGGGGTGCGGATGTCCGGGGTGCGGATGTCCGGGGTGCGGATGTCCGGGGTGCGGATGTCCGGGGTGCGGGTGTCCGGGGTGCGGGTGTCCGGGGTGCTCGGCCCGGAGGTGGCCGGGGTGGCGGGATGAGCCGGCAGCGGCGGGTCGCGGTGACCAGCCCCCAGACCCGGGTGGCGCTGGCCGCCCGCCGGGGCGTGTCCGCCGTGCCGCGCACGCTGACCGGCGACGAGTTGCACACCGCGGCGCGGATCCGGCGCCGCCAGCTGCGGATCGCCGCGAGCACGCTCGCCGCCGCCGCGCTGCTGCTGGTCGGGCTGCCCGTGCTGCTCGACGTGGTGCCGGTGGCCGTGCGGGTCGGGCCCGTGCCCGTCGTGTGGGCTGCGGTCGCGCTGCTGCCCTACCCCGTGCTCGCCGGGCTGGCGCACTGGCAGCTCGTGCGGGCGGAGCGGACCGAGCGCGGGGCGGACCGGGGCAGGGCGGACCGGGGCAGGGCGGACCGGGGCAGGGCGGACCGGGGCAGGGCGGACCGGGGCAGGGCGGACCGGGGCAGGGCGGACCGGGGCAGGGCGGACCGGGGCAGGGCGGACCGGGGCGGGGCGGACCGGGGCGGGGCGGACCGGGGCGGGGCGGACCGGGGCGGGGCGGACGCGGAGCCGCGGGACCGCGCCCGGTGATCGCGTTCGCCGTCGTCCCGGTCGTCCTGGCGACCCTGCTGATCGGGGCGCGCGGCGTCGCTGCCCTGCGATCCACCTCGGACTTCCTCGTCGCGTCCCGGCGCGTCTCCCCCACGCTCAACGCCGCCGCCGTCTCCGGGGAGTACCTGTCGGCGGCGTCGTTCCTCGGTATCGCGGGGCTCGTCGTCAAGAACGGGGTGGGGGCGCTCTGGTACCCGGTCGGCTTCACCGCGGGCTACCTGCTGATGCTCGTGCTGGTCGCGGCCCCGATGCGGCGCACCGGCGCGCTGACCGTGCCGGACTTCGCCGAGGCCCGGCTCGGCTCGCCGGGCCTGCGCCGGTTCAGCGCCGTCGTCGTGCTCGTGATCGCCGGGCTCTACCTGGTGCCGCAGTTCACCGCCGCGGGCCAGGTCCTCACCCTGGTCGGCGGAACCCCGCACTGGGTCGGGATCGTGGTCGCCGGCGCGGCCGTGAGCGTGACGCTCGCGCTCGGCGGAATGCGCGCCGCCACCTACGTGCAGGCCTTCCAGTTCGTGCTCAAGCTGCTGCTGTTCATCGTCCCGGCGATCTGGCTGGCGGTCTCGGCGGGTGCCGGGACCCGCGCGGAGGCACTGCGGCCCGCCGAGTACAACGCCTTCCCTCGGCCCACCGAGGTCACGTTCCGGCTGGACACCCGACTGCAGGTCCGCGAGCCGGTCACCGTCCTCGCCGACGGGGCGCCCGTGCGGCTGGAACCGGGCGAGCACGTCGCACCGGGCGACGCGACCTGGGTCTTCCCCGAGGGCGCGGCGGTGCCGGAGATCGCGGGTGCGGCGCTGCCGGGCAGCGACACCTGGCAGCACCCCTGCTCGACGGCGGGGACGGGCACCCGCTGCTCGCCACCTGGTCGATCCTGGTCGCCACGGCCCTGGGCACGATGGGGCTCCCGCACGTCATCGTCCGGTTCCACACCAGCCCGGACGGCCGCGCCGCCCGCCGGACGGCCGCGATCACGGTCGGCCTGCTCGGGTCCTTCTACGTGTTCACCGTCGTCTACGGGCTGCTCGGCGGCGTGCTGCTGCCGGAGCTGTACCTGTCCGGGGCGACGGACACCGCCGTGGTCGCGCTGCCGTCGCGCGTCGACGGCGGGACGACCGGTGCCGTGTTCACCGCGCTGCTCACCGCGGGCGCCTTCGCCGCGTTCCTCGCCACCTCGCTCGGCCTGCTGCTCGCGCTGGCCGGGGCGCTCGCGCACGACCTCCTACCCGGCTCGCTGCGCCGGCTGCGGCTGACCGCCCTGCTCGCCGCCGGGGTGATCGTGCTGTTCGCCCTGCCCGCCGGGCGGATCGACGTCGGCGCGGTCGTCACCTCGGCCTTCGCCGTGGCCGCGTCGACCTTCTGCCCAATGCTGGTGCTCGGGATCTGGTGGCGGGGGCTGACGGCGCGCGGCGCGTTCGTGGGCATGGCCGTGGGGCTGCTGTCGTCGGCCGGGGTGATGGCGCTGGGCCTGCTCGCGCGACCGGAGCCGGGCCTGGTGGCGCTCCTGCTCGGCCAGCCGGCCCTCTTCTCCGTCCCGCTCGCCTTCCTCACGATGATCGTGTTCTCCCGCCGCGACCGACCACCGCCCGGCGGCGAGGCCGCGATGCTGCGCCTGCACCTCGACGAGCGGACCTGATCGACCGCACCGCTCGTCGCAGGATCCGACCGTTCGTCGGCCGTTCGTCGTCGGCGCTTGCGGTGTGTCGTGCGTTACTTCCCCTCGCGGGGTGGTCCGGATGTGCTGTGCCCGGAACGACCCGGTCCGTCCGGGTCCGCTGCCCGTTGATCCCACGATGCGAGGAGGCACCGTGAGCACCACCGAGTCCGGGCCCCCTGCCGGCGAGAACCCGGCGGGAGGCACCACGGAGCGGCCCGACTGGACAACGGTCCAGCAGAGCCCCGAGTTCCAGGCGCTCCGCAGCAGGTTGCGGCGGTTCATCTTCCCGCTCACCGCGGCGTTCCTCGCCTGGTACCTGCTGTACGTGGTACTGGCGAGCTACGCGGCCGGCTTCATGTCGATCAAGCTCGTCGGCAACATCAACGTCGGCCTGGTCTTCGGGCTGCTGCAGTTCGTGTCCACGTTCGCCATCACGACCTGGTACGTGAAGTGGGCGGACAAGAAGTTCGACCCGCACGCGGAGGCGATCCGCGAGGAGATCGAGGGGGTCCGCAAGTGAGGCTCCTGGCGCAAGGGGTGGAGGGTTCCAGCCCGCTGCTCAACATCAGCATCTTCGCCGCCTTCGTGATCATCACGCTGGCGATCGTGATCCGCGTGAGCAAGAAGGCGTCGAGCGGCGCGAGCGACTTCTACACCGCGGGCGGAGGCTTCTCCGGCCCGCAGAACGGCATCGCGATCTCCGGCGACTACCTGTCGGCGGCCTCGTTCCTCGGCATCGCGGGTGCCATCGCCCTCAACGGCTACGACGGCTTCCTCTACTCGGTCGGCTTCCTCGTCGCCTGGTTGGTGGCGCTGCTGCTCGTCGCCGAGCTGCTGCGCAACACCGGCCGGTACACCATGGGCGACGTCCTGGCCTTCCGGATGCGCCAGCGTCCGGTCCGCGCCGCGGCGGCGACCTCGACGCTCGCGGTCTCGTTCTTCTACCTGCTGGCCCAGATGGCCGGCGCGGGCGGGCTCGTCGCGCTGCTGCTCGACGTCACCTCCAAGACGGGCCAGTCGATCGTCATCGCGATCGTCGGCGCGCTCATGATCGCCTACGTGCTCATCGGCGGCATGCGCGGCACGACCTGGGTGCAGATCATCAAGGCGGTGCTGCTGATCGTCGGCGCCGGCGTGATGACGCTCTGGGTGCTCTCGCTCGTCGGCTTCAACCTGTCCGCGCTGCTCGGCGACGCCGTCGAGCGGGCCGGCGCGGCCGGCGAGAAGCTGCTCAACCCGGGCGCCCAGTACGGCAAGAGCGGGACCACGCGGCTCGACTTCATCTCGCTCGGCCTGGCCCTGGTGCTCGGCACCGCGGGTCTGCCGCACATCCTGATGCGCTTCTACACCGTCCCGACGGCCAAGGAGGCCCGCCGCTCGGTCGTCTGGGCGATCTGGCTGATCGGCATCTTCTACCTGTTCACGCTGGTCCTCGGGTACGGCGCGGGCGCGCTGGTCGGACCGGAGACGATCAAGCAGGCTCCGGGCGCGGCCAACTCGGCGGCCCCGCTGCTGGCCTACGAACTGGGCGGTACGGTCCTGCTGGGGCTGATCGCGGCCGTCGCGTTCGCGACGATCCTCGCGGTGGTCGCCGGTCTCACGATCACGGCGTCGGCGTCGTTCGCGCACGACATCTACATCAACGTGATCAAGCACGGCCAGGTGCAGGACGAGCAGCACACCGAGGTCAAGATCGCCCGGCGCACGGCGGTCGTGATCGGCATCGTCGCCATCGCTGGCGGGATCCTGGCCAACGGCCAGAACATCGCGTTCCTCGTGGCGCTCGCCTTCGCCGTCGCGGCCTCGGCGAACCTGCCGACGATCCTCTACTCGCTGTTCTGGAAGAGGTTCAACACCAACGGTGCGCTGTGGAGCATCTACGGCGGTCTGACCATCACCCTGGTGCTGATCATCTTCTCGCCGGTGGTGTCCGGGAAGCCGGTCGATCCGGTGACCGGGCGGAGCCCGTCGATGCTGCAGGGCGTGGACTTCCACTGGTTCCCGCTCGACAACCCCGGCCTGATCTCGATCCCAGCCTCCTTCCTGCTCGGCTACCTCGGCACGGTGCTGGCGAAGGAGAAGGCGAACACGGACAAGTACGCGGAGATGGAGGTCCGCTCCCTCACGGGTGCCGGGGCCGAGAAGGCGGTCGCGCACTAGGCACGCACAATGGAACCATAATGCGATTCCGGGGGTACCTGGGAGCGCATTATGGTTCCATAGTGCTTTTCGGGGGCCGCTTTTCGCTCAGGGGTGTTCGGGGATGCCGCGGACCATGGCGTGCAGTTCCTCGGCCGTCTCCAGGTCGGCGGGGCGGAGCGTGACGCCCTCGCGCACGTAGTGGAACGCCGCCCGCACCCGGTCCGGCGGCACCTCGGCCAGCGCCGCCCAGGCCAGCCGGTACACCGCGAGCTGGACCCCGACGGCGTGGCGGCGCGACTCGTCCGGCACCGCACCCGTCTTCCAGTCGACGACGGTGAAGCCGCCGTCCGGGTCGACGAACACCGCGTCCATCCGGCCGCGCACCGCGACGCCCGCCAGCACCGTCTCGAAGGACACCTCCGCCTCGACCGGCACCCGGTCGGCCCACTCCGAGGCGAGGAAGGCCTCCTGCAGCTCGGCCAGCTCGGCGTCGGACGCCTCGCCGGCCCCCTCGTCCGCCGCGCCCGGCAGCTCGTCGATGTCGAGCAGCCGCTCCGCCCCGAACCGTTGCTCCAGCCAGGCGTGGAACGCGGTGCCGCGCCGCGCGTGCGGGTTCGGCGGCAACGGCAGCGGGCGGCGCAGGCCCGCGGCGAACGCGTCGGCGTCGGCCGCGAGCTCCACGAGCTGGCTCACCGACACGTGACCCGGCAGCGCGACGGACGGGCGCGCGATCCCGGCAGCCCGCTCGGCCAGCAGCACGTCGACGTCGGCCGCCCAGCCCTCCGGGTCCGGTTCCTCCACGGGCTCCGGCTCGATGTCGAGGCTCAGCTGGTCGGTCTCGCGGGCCCGGCGCCGCTCGGCCCGCCGCGCCCGCTCCTGCGTACGGACCGCCTCCCGGACCAGCTCGGCGCCCTCGTGCACCGCTCCCGCGCGCGGACCGAGCGGGTCGGCCGGCCACTCCGCCGTGACCTGCTCGGCCAGCACCGGGTTCTCGGCGCCCTCCTCGGGAGGCTCCGCCCACACCTCGGGCTCCACGACGGCGCGGAGCTCCTCGAGGAACGGCGACGGGCCGCGCGGCTTCGCGCCGGTGGCGCCCCAGTGGTGACCCGAGCAGAGCAGGACGTGCTCGGAGCGGGTGAGCGCGACGTAGAACAGCCGCCGCTCCTCGGTCTTCCGGCGCTCCTCCAGCGCTGCGTCGTGCTCGTCGAGCGCCAGCTCCACCTGCTTGCGGTCCGGCTCCGGCGGCAGGTACAGGCCGGGCAGGTCGTCGGCGTCGCCCCGCAGCGGGACCGGCAGCTCGGCCACCCCGGTGAGCCAGGTGCCGGACATCCGCCGGCCCGGGAAGACCTGGGTGACCAGGTGGGGCACCGCCACGACGTCCCACTCCAGGCCCTTCGCGGCGTGGACGGTGAGGATCTGCACCCGGTCCTCGGCCACCTCGACCTCGCCCGGGGACAGCCCGTCCTCGGCCTTCTCTGCGGTCTCCAGGTAGTCGAGCAGGGCGGGCAGGCTCGCCACCTCGGCCCCGGCCGCGAAGTCGGCGACGACGTCGGCGAACGCGTCGAGGTGCGCACGACCGGCCGGACCGGGCCGGGCCGCGGTCTCGACGTCGAGCAGCAGCACCCGCTCGACGTCGGCCACCAGGTCCGTGAGCGGCGCCGAGGCCCGCGACCGCAGCCAGGACAGCTCGCGCGCGAGCCGGGTGATCCGCGCGTATCCGGCCGGGGAGTACCGCTCCGGCTCGCCCGGGTCGTCGAGCGCGTCGACCAGGCCCGCCTGCTCGGCCTGCTCCCCGGGCAGCGCGCCGAGCGCGAGCTCCTCCGGGGGCAGCGGGCCCGGACGCGGGGGCAGCGGCGGCACCAGCTCGCGCGCCCGCGCCCACAGCGCGGCCAGGTCGCTCACGCCGAGCCGCCAGCGGGCGCCGGTCAGCAGCCGGACCGCCGCCGGCCCCGCCAGCGGATCCGCCACGATCCGCAGGGCGCTGACCAGGTCCCGGACCTCCGGGGTGTCGAGGAGCCCACCGAGCCCGACGACCTCCACCGGCAGCCCCCGGTCCCGCAGGGCCGCGGCGAGCGCGTCCATGTCGCCGCGGCGGCGGACCAGGACCGCGGAGGTGGGCGGGGCCTCGCCGGCCGCGTCCCGGGCGCGCCACTGCCCGGCGACGCCGTCGGCCACCCACGCGACCTCGGCGACGACATCGGGGTGCAGCGCCACCCGCACCTCGCCGGGCACTGCCTTCGGGCCCGGTCGCAGCGCACCGACGGCCACGGAGTCGGGTGCGGTGCGCAACGGCTCGGACACCGCGTTGGCCAGGTCCAGCACCTCCGCAGGATTGCGGAAGCTGGTGAGCAGCCCGTACTCACGGGCGGGCTCGCCGCCGGGCCGCGGGAAGTCGGTGCGGAACCGGGTGAGGTTCCCCGCGCTCGCCCCGCGCCAGCCGTAGATGGATTGGCACGGGTCGCCGACCGCGGTCACCGCCAGCGGCTCCTCGCGCGTGGGCTCGCCGGGGATCCGGCCGAAGAGCGCGCGGAGCAGGACGCGCTGGGCGTGCCCGGTGTCCTGGTACTCGTCGAGCAGCACGGCCCGGTACTGCGCCCGCTCGATCGCGCCGACCTCGGGCCGGGCCTCCGCGACCCGGGCGGCGATCGCGAGCTGGTCGGAGAAGTCCATGGCGCGCTCGGCCGACTTGCGCCGCGCGTACTCCTCGACCAGCGGCAGGAGCTCCGTCCGCAGCCGCTGCGCCCCCATCCGGTCCCGGTACTTCTGCGACGGCTCGGCCCGCTGGCGCTTGCCCGGCGGTGCGTTCTCCAGCACCGCGAGCAGGCCGGCGGTGAAGGAGCGCAACCGCTCCGGCTCGACGAGGTGCTCCCCCAGCTCCCCCGCCAGCGCCAGGAGGTAGCCGGTCACCGTGGCCGGCACGCGGTCGACCTCAAGGTCCGCCGCCCACGACGAGACGACGCGGTGCGCGAGCTGCCACGCCGCCGTCTCGCCGAGCAGCCGCGACGCCGGCTCGGCGGGCAGCCGCAGCGCGTGCTCGGCGACGAGCCGGCCGGCGTAGGCGTGGTAGGTCGCGACGGTCGGCTCCCCGGCGAGCAGGGCGGCGCGCCGCCCGCCGCCGGGGTCCAGCTCGTCGAGCAGCGGGGAGCCGGCGAGACGGCGCAGCCGCGCCCGGACGCGCGTGCCGAGCTGCTGCGCGGCCTTGCGGGTGAAGGTGAGCCCGAGGACCTGCTCGGGCAACACCTGCCCGGTCGCCACGAGCCAGACGACGCGGGCCGCCATCGTCTCCGTCTTGCCCGCGCCCGCTCCGGCCACGACCAGGGCGGACTCCGGCGGCGCGGCGATCACCGCGGCCTGCTCCTCGGTCGGCGGCGGCACCCCCAGGGCGTGCGCCAGCACCGTGGGCGCGAGACCCGTGGCGGGAGCGGCGGCGAGCGTCACGGCACCTGTCTACCCGACGGCACCGACAGATCCGGCCGGCCGGGTGCGGCAGTGGGGACGAGAGTGCGGACGGGGCTCAGGCGGCCTGGCCGGGCAGTGCCGAGACCCGCAGGTAGTCGACCTGCAGCCGGGTCTCCGTCGGGGTGGTGTCGTCCGGCGCCGCGAGCCAGTCCTTCGCCGGACCCTGGTCCAGCTGGATGGTGGCGTGCATCGGGGTGGTCGGGATCATCGCCTTGTCGGTGGTCTCGAACGTCTTCCTGCCGTCGACGTAGGCGGTCAGCCGGTCCGGCAGCCACTCGAACGCGAACGTGTGCCACTGCGAGAAGTCGCCCGCGGTGGCGTCGCCGAACGTCTTGTTGGCCGATCCCCCGTAGTGGATGATCGTGTGCGCCAGGTCCCGGTTCTCCCCGGGAACCTCCATCATGTCCAGCTCGCCGTCGTCCGGCCACCTCTCCGAGTCCGGCCAGAGCAGGATCGCCGAGCCGAAGCCGCGGCCCTTGTCGGTGCGGGCGCGGAACTCCCAGCGCCCGTACAGCTGTCCCGTGGCATGGGCGACACCACCCGAGACGCCGCCGTCCCCCGGGCGGGCGGTGATCGTGAGCGCACCGTCGACCACCGACACCGCGTCGGGACTGCGCCGGCCGTTGCCGAAGGCGCCGACCGAGTCGTAGGTGCCCCAGGAGCCCTCGTCGAGGGAGCCGCCGGTGAACTCGTCGCCCCCGACGCGCACCCAGGCGACGCCGGAGGACGCGACCGCGGCCTGGTTGACCCCGTTCGGGGCGGCCTTCCTCGTGGTGCTCGGCCTCGGCGACGACGTGGTGGTCGGCGCCGGCGTGGGGGTGGCCGAGGTCGTCGGCGGGGTCGTCGGCGGGGTCGTCGCGGTCGTGGTGGGCGCGGCGAGCACCGCCCCCCGCGAGGAGTCGGCGGCGGTGCCCAGCTCGGGCTCGACCGCGGAGCCGCACGCGCTGAGCACGAGGGCCAGCAGGCCGGCGACGCCGACGGCACGGGCACGTTGGCGGAACACGGGAGCCTCCAGGAACCGGGACCGTCGCGTCGCCGGGCAGGGAGCTGCGGCGCGGCGGGAGAAGCGCATGCGGGACGCGTCCGAACCTAGCGCGACCACCCGCCCGGGTGACTCGTCACGCTCCGAGCGGCCGAGGGGGCGCGCTGCGCGGTCGTCGCAGGTCGGGTGGGCGGTCGTGACGGGTGGGCGGGCCCGCCCGGCTCACTCCTCGACCACCGACCGACCGGACTCGACCGCGGGACAACTCACCCGAACGGGGCAACGGTCGCAGTCCGGTCCGACACGTGCGACGTAGGCCGGGCCGGCCGTCTGCCGCGCCGCCTCCCAGACCACCTCGCGCCACTGCTCGGCCGCGCCGGCGTCGAGCGGGGGTTGGACGGGTTCCTTCGGCGAGCCCGTCGACTTGCGGTCGGCCACGAACACCAGCCGGGCGCCGCCCGGGGAGGCGCCCGCGCCCACCAGGTCCGAGAAGGCACCGAGGGTCGCGGCGAGCTGGTAGACCGCCAGCTGCGGGTGCTCGACCGCCGAGGCGGCGCTGACCGCGGTCCGCCCCGTCTTGACGTCGACGACGACCGGGCGGCCCTCCGCGTCGACCTCCAGCCGGTCGACACGGCCGCGCAGACGCACCGTGGGGCGCGGCGTGCCGACCTCGATCGCCTCCGGGTCGTCTCCGGCGATGTCGAGCTGCACGGGGTGCTCGACGGCCACCAGCCGCAGGCCCTGCTCCCGGCTCTCCCGGAGCCACTGTGCGTAGCCGGCGAGCATGCCGCGGACCCGGGCCAGCTCGCGGCGGCCGTACCAGGGCGCGCCGGCGTCGAGCCGGGCCCAGGCGGTGCGCAGTGCGGCATCGAGCTCGGCCGGATCCGCGCCCGCAGCCTCCGCCTGCACGAGGGCGTGGACGAGCGATCCGGTGACGGCCGAGAGCGCGCCGGTCTCGTTGCCGCCGTGCCGCTCCAGCACCCACCGCAGCGGACAGGACAGGATCCGCTCGATGTCCGACGGCGACACGGGCACGATCTCGCCCGCCGGGCGCAGCGGGGTGTCGGCGGACGGCTCGGGCAGGCCGTACCAGTCGTCGGGGTGGGCGCCGGGCACCTTCTGCGCGGCCAGCCGGGCCAGCTGCGCAGCCGCGCGGCGCCGCCGGGCCGCCCGCGCCGGGTCGCCGTGGTCCGGCTCGGTGACGGCGCGGCGCAGCTCGCCGACCAGCTCGGCCAGCACGAGCGCGCGGCCGGGCCGGAAGGTGGGCCGACCCTCGGTCGCGTCGGCCGGCAGCGGGTCGAGCTCGTCGAGGAAGCGGGAGGGCTGCTCGTCCTCGGCGTGCACGGCGCTGACCAGCAGCGTGCGCCGGGCCCGGGTGCACGCGACGTAGAACAGTCGCCGCTCCTCGGCGAGCAACGGGGCCACCCGCGAGACCACCGCACCGGGACCGGTCGGTTCGGCGACGCCGGCGACGACGTCGACCAACCGCTCGTTGCCCAGCAGGCTGCCGCACAGCCGCAGGTCGGGCCAGCTGCCCTCCTGGACACCCGGCACGGCGACGACCTCCCACTCGCGCCCCCGGGCGGCGTGCGCGGTGAGCAGCGCGACCGCGTCCTCCCGCGGGGCGCCTGCGGTCTGGGTGTCCCCGGGCAGGTGCTGGTCACCGAGGTAGTCGGCGAAGCCCGCGACGTCGGCGCCCGGCAGCCGGTCCGTGTACCGGGCGGCGGCGTCGAACAGCGCGAGCACGGCGTCGAGGTCCCGGTCCGCGGCCGCGCCGACGGGGCCGCCCCGAGCGCTGGCGGCGGCCCAGCGACGGGCGAGCCCGCTGCGCTGCCAGACCCGCCAGAGCACCTCCTCGACCGTGCGGCCCTCGCCGGCGGCCTGCGCGGCCGTGGCGAGCAGGGTCGACACCGCACGCAGTGGGGCGCTGTCGCCGGGCGGGAGAGCGGTGAGCGGGTCCGGCCGGCCTGCCGCGGCGTCGCGCAGGGCCTCGACCAGCAGCGGGTCGCTGCCCACCCGTTCCACGTCCTCCGCGGAGAGGTCGTGCGGATCGACGTCCCCACGGGGTGGGTCGAGGTCCGCCGGACGGCGCCGGCCCTCCGCCCCCGCGGCGTGGAGGCGCAGGAGGCCGCGGCGCAGCCGGCGCATGCGCATCGGGTCGCCGGAGCCGAGCGCCGAGGTGAGCAGGGCGGTGGCCGCGTCGGCGTCGATCGTCTCCGGACGGGTGGCGGCGCGCAGGATCAGCAGGAACGGCAGGACCGCGGGCTGGCGGGCGAGCGGCAGCTCCTCGGGCGGTGCCGCGATCGGGACGCCCGCGGCCACCAACGCGCGGCGCAGCGCGGGCAGGGTCCGCCGCGCCGATCGCGACAGCACGGCCATCTCCGACCACGGCACGCCCTCGACGAGGTGCGCGCGGCGCAACCGGTCGGCGATCCAGGCCGCCTCCGTGGCCGCCGACGAGAACGTGCGGACCAGGACCGAGCCGGGATCCGGGACCTCCGGGGACGGCGCCGCGGGCGCGACGCGCAGCCGGCCCTCGCCCGACCCGGACAGCCGCGACGCCAGTCGGGCCCCCGCCGCGCGCACCGCGTCCCGCTGCCGGTGGTCGACGGTCAGCACCGCGGTGGGCGCCGCGACCGCGCGCAGGCCGTCCGGGTCGGCGCCGCGGAACCCGAGGACGGCCTGGTCGGGATCACCCGCGATCAGGGTGCTGCTCGCGGTGCGGGCCAGCACCCGCACCAGCTCGAGCTGCTGCGGGTCGAGGTCCTGCGCGTCGTCGACCAGGAGGTGCCGGATGCGCTCCCGCTCGGCGTGGAGCAGTTCGGGATCGGAGGCCAGCGCGTCGAGCGCCGCGGCGACCAGCTCGGCCGAGTCGAGGGCCGGCGCGGTGGCCTGCGGCGCGGCCCGCCCCGCGGCCCCACGTAGCAGGATCACCTGCTCGTAGGTCCGGAAGAAGCGGCCGGCGGCCGCCCACTCCGGCACACCGTGCCGCTCGCCGAGGGCCAGGAGCTCCTCGGGGCCGAGGCCGCGCTCCTCGGCGCGCAGCAGCAGCTCGCGCAGCTCGGCGGCGAACGCCGGAATGCCCAGCGCCGGCCGGAGCCGCTCGGGCCAGCCCGAGCCCGGGACGCTTCCGTTCCAGTTCGCGATCTCCCCGGCCAGGAGGTCGCGGACCACCGCGTCCTGCTCCGCGCCGGCGAGGAGCCGGGGCGGCGGGTCGCCCGCCCGCGCGGCGTACAGCCGAATGATCCCGAACGCGTACGAGTGCACCGTGCGCACGAGCATCTCGCGCGAGGTGCGGGCCTGGACGGCGGTGGCGGCCGGATCGTCCGGGTGGATCCGGCCGACGAGTCGGTCGCGCAGGTCCGCCGCCGCCCGGCGGCTGCCGACGAGCAGCAGGATCCGGCCCGGGTCGACCCCGGCCCGGACGCGGCGCGCCACGCTCTCCAGCAGGACCGTGGTCTTGCCGGTGCCCGGCCCGCCGATCATCCGCAGCGGACCGGTCCCGTGGTCGAGCGCGCGCCGCGCCGCCGCCTCCCACTCCGGCTCCGGGGCCGCGGGCCGGGGCGGGCGGACCAGCAGCGGCCCCTCGGCCGCGCTCGCGCGACCACCGCCGACGGGCAGGCCGTCGACCGCGGCACGGCGGGCGGGATCGGGGGTCACGGTCCGAGATTCGACCACGCCCCACCGACAGTTTCGAGCGGGGTCGCGTGTCGCGCGATCTTCAGTCGCGGGTGGCCAGGGTCGCGGGTCGCGAGGTCGCGAGGTCGCGAGGTCGGGAGGTCGCCGCGGGGATGATCCTTCCGAGAGTGACAGGAACGTCCTCCCGACGACGCTCGCGTGACGCCCGCGCGCTCTCCCGTCCGGTAATCGTTCCGAGCGGCACCTCACTGTCGCGCCAGCAGAACTCCTGTGGCGCTCGCGGCCCGGCTGTGGATCACGGCCGATTCCGTCGGGGCGGGGTGGCACGATCGCCCCATGCCCGAAGCTCCCCTCCACGTCCACCTCGCCGGCGACCCCGCCGGTGCGCCGGTGCTCGCCCTGCACGGCGTCACCGGGCACGGCCTCCGTTTCCGGCCACTGACCGAGGCGCTGCCGGCGCTGCGCTGGCTCGGGGTCGACCTCCGCGGGCACGGGCGGTCGCCGTGGGTGCCGCCGTGGCACCTGGAGCAGCACGTGGCCGACGCGCTCGGGATGCTCGACGCGTACCGGATCGAGCGGGCCGCGGTCGTCGGGCACTCGTTCGGCGGGGCGATCGCGGCGCACCTCGCGCGCACCGCGCCGGAGCGGGTCACGAGGCTGGCGCTGCTCGACCCGGCGCTCGGGCTCGACCCGCAGGACATGCTCGAGACCGCCGAGGAGTCCCGGGCGGACGAGTCCTTCCCCGATCGGGCGGCCGCACGCGCGGCCAAGGCGGAGGGCTGGGCCGGGGTGCCGGCGGCGCTGGTCGACGCCGAGGTCGAGGCCCACCTCGAGGAGCGCGACGGCGCCTGGCGCTGGCGCTACTCGCGGGCGGCGCTCGTCGCGGCATGGAGCGAGATGGCGCGCGAGGCGGTGGTGCCGCCGGCGGGCCTGCCGACGCTGATCATGCCTGCCACCGGCGCCGACTTCGTCTCGGAGAAGTGGCTCGAGGCCTGCCGGGCCGAGCTGGGCGAGCAGCTCACGGTCACCCCCGTGAACACCGGGCACATGCTGTACCTCGAGCGGACCGCCGAGGTCGCGGCGCATCTGCGGGGATTCCTCGAGGGCTGAGGGATCTCGAGGGCCGACGGAACTGGAGGGCCGACGGAACTGGAGGGCCGACGGAGCTGGAGGGCCGAGGGGATCTGGAGGGTCATGGACGAGGAGACGCTCGAGCGGGTGCGGGCCGTCGTCGCGGGGATCCCGCCGGGCGCGACGAGCACGTACGGGCGGGTCGCCGCCGAGGCCGGTATCCCCGGCCGGGCCCGGCTGGTGGGGCGGATCCTCGCGGAGGACGGGCACGACCTGCCCTGGCACCGCGTCCTGCGCGCCGACGGCACCTGCGCCCCGCACATCGCGCAGGAGCAGTCTGCGCGGCTGCGGGCCGAGGGTGTGCTCCTCGTCGACGGCCGACTCCCCCGCGACCGGCGCTGATCAGCGATCCCGTGCAGTCGAGGTCGAGGGCCTTCATCCGGCCCACCCCCGACGATCACGGAAGACGCAACTCCCCGACGACCTCCACCACGATCGGCAGCCGGGTGCAGCGACGGCACCCCTGCGAGCCGTGAGTGCACGCACCCCGCGATCACAGGCACCGCATCCCCTGACGATCGCCGACCACGTGCGCAGACGGCCCTCACTCCAGCCCCCGGCGCACCCAACTGGCGATCATGAAACGCCGCACGAGCTGCGTGCGGCGCGCTTGCGGACGACCGCGGACCCGGTGCGCGGAGGGCTTCCACCGGCCGACCATGATCAGCAGCCGGGTGCAGTGACGGCCTCCCGGCGAGCCATGGGTGCAGGCGCACAACGATCACGGACGGCGCAGGTCGGGATGATCGCGGTGTGAGTGCGTCGAGGGTCTGCGCACCGGCCCCTGGCGCACCCACCGACGATCAGGAACCGAGCCGCGCCTCTGCGACGGCCCCGACCATGATCAGCAGCCGCGTGCTACCACGGTCCCTCAGCGAGCCGTTGCTGCACGCACTCGACGATCACCTCGCCGCGCGAGCACGATCGCACCCCGCCCCCTTCGTCGTGAGTGGCGATGGTCGCCATAGCGGCTATCGCCCCTCACAGGGGTCGTTATGCCGCGACAGTCCTGGTCTCGACGCCGGCGTGGTAGCGCGCGACCACGGCGGCCACGACGTCCGGGTGCGCGCCGAGCGGGTCGCCCACCACGTCCGCGCCGGAGTCACGGATGCGGGTGTGGAAGACCCCCGGCGCGAGTAGCCAGGAGACCACGGAGATCCGCTCGGAGCCGGCCCGGCGCAGGCCGTCGACCAGCGCGGCGATCCGGGGGGTGGCCGTGGCGGCGAACCCGACCCGCACACCGCGGCCGAGGGCGTCGGCGAACATCTTCCCCGCGATCCGGACCTCGGCCACCGCCGCCGCGTCGGAGGACCCGGCCGCCGCCAGCACGACCGTGTCGCCGACCTGGTGTCCGGCGGCGGCCAGGCGGGCCAGCGCGGCGCGGGCGAGCAACGGGTCGGGGCCCAGCGCGGGCGTGACCACGAACCGGGCGGGGTCCGCGCCGGCCTCGGCGAGCTGCGCGGGGAGGTCGGTGCGCACGTGGTAGCCGGAGGCCAGGAAGGCAGGGAGGACCACGGCGCCGTCGAGACCCCGGACCGCGTCGGCGACGGCCGGCCGGCGGACGTCGACGTACCCGACCCGCACCTTTACGCCGGGCAGCGCGGCCCGCGCCCCGGCCGCGATCTCCTGGACGACCGCGGCCGCGGCGTCGGAGCGGCTCCCGTGGGCGACCAGGACCAACGGCGGCCGCGCCGCGGACCACGCCGACGACGACGCCGGCATCGGAACGGACAGGTCGCCCGGCGGAACGGCTCTCACCGCTCGTCCCCCCTCACCGCTTGTCCCCGGACACGCAGTGCCCGCCCACCGGCGAGGGGCCCGCGTTCGGGTCGAGCGCGAGCCGGTAGCCCCGCTTCACCACGGTCTGGATCAGCTTGGGCGTGCCCAGCGCCGAGCGGAGCCGGGCCACCGCCGTCTCGACGGCGTGCTCGTCGTCGCCCCCGCCCGGCAGCGCGCGCAGCAGCTCGGCGCGCGACACCACCCTCCCCGGCCGCCGGGTGAGCACCCTCAGCAGTGCCATCCCGGTCGGCGGCACCGCCTTGAGCTCACCGTCGACCAGGGCGGCGTGGCCCCGCAGCTCCAGCCGGTGCCCGCCGACGGGCAGTTGGCGGGCGCGGGCCGGGGCCTCGGCCTCCAGCGCCCGGACCATGGCCCCCAGCCGCGAGCGCGAGGGCTGCAGCGTCGGGACGTCGACGGCCTCCAGCGGCGCCGCGGTGACCGGCCCGACGCAGACGACCAGTACCGGCCCACGCAGCGCCGCGATCAGCTCCTCGCGCAGCCCGCGCTCGGCGGCCCGGGCCAGCAGGCTGGCGGCGGCCGGGGCGCTGGTGAAGGTCAGCATGTCGACGCCGCCGGCCAGCACGGCGTCGGTCAGCCGGTCCATCGGGGCGAGGTCGGCGGGCGGCACCCAGCGGTAGACGGGCACCTCGACGACCTCGGCGCCGGCCATCTCGAGCGCCTCGACGACGTCGGGCAGGGGCTCGCCGTGCAGCTGGACCGCGATGCGCCGGCCGTCGACCCCCTCCTCGAGCAGATGGTCGAGCACCTCGGCCGAGGACTCCGACGGCGGCGACCACACCTCCGTGAGTCCGGACGCCCGGATCTGCCCGCGCGCCTTCGGGCCGCGGGCCAAGAGCTCGCCCCGGGAGAGGGCGGCCAGCAGGTCCTCGCCCACGCCCCAGCCGTCGGCCGCCTCGATCCACCCGCGGAAGCCGATGCCGGTGGTGGCGACGGTCACGTCCGGCGGCCGCTCGATGAGGTCGCGGGTGCGGGCCTCCAGCTCGGCGTCGTCGGCGAGGGGGACGATGCGCAACGCGGGCCCGTGCTGCACGCACGCCCCGCGCCGTTCGAGCATCGTGCCCAGCTCCTCGGCCCGGCGGGCGGCCGTGACGCCGACGGTGAAGCCCGCGAGCGGGGCGACCTGCGCCTCGGTGGTGGTGGGGGCGCTCATCAGGGCATTCTCCGCTACGTCGGGGTCGATGTTGAACGCCGGAGTGGTCACCGTAACCCGATCTGCACGAGACCGTCGTGCACCCGGACCGCGTAGACCGGCACGCAGACCCCCGCGGCGTCGAGGCACCGGCCGTCGACCAGGCTGAACGACTCCTTGTAGACGGGCGACGCGACGACGGGCTCGCCGCGCCGGTCGCCGACGATCCCGCGGGACAGCACGGCCGCCCCGGACTTCGGGTCGACGTTGCCGAGGGCGTACAGCCGGCCGTCGTGGGTCCGGAAGATCGCGACCTGCTCCTCGCCGAACAGGGCCGCGACGCCGCGCTCGGGCTGCAGGCGCTCCAGCGGGCAGGCGGTCTCCCAGCGCAGCGCCCTCTCGGTGGCCGGACGCTCGTCGGTCGTGGTCATCACTGAACCTCCTGGCGGCCGAACGCGGGCACCCCGATGAGGACGGGCTCGGGATCACCCGCCCGCGGCGTCGGGACGGGCTGGCCCCGCTCGGTCACGAACGAGATGGTCGGGTCGGGCGTCCCCGGCTCGTTGACGAAGGAGACGTAGCGCTCCAGCTTCTTCGGGTCCTCGAGGACCCCGCGCCACTCGTCGGCGTAGTTCTCGACGTGGCGGGCCATCGCCGCGTCGAGCTCGGCGCCGATGCCCAGCTTGTCGTCGACGATCACCTCGCGCAGGTGGTCGAGGCCGCCCTCGAGCTCCTCGAGCCACGGCGCCGTGCGCTGTAGCCGGTCCGCGGTGCGGATGTAGAACATGAGGAAGCGGTCGATGGTGCGGATCAGGGTCTCCTGGTCCACGTCCTGCACGATGAGCTGCGCGTGCCGGGGGGTCGCGCCGCCGTTGCCGCCGACGTAGAGGTTCCAGCCCTTCTCCGTGGCGATCACGCCGAAGTCCTTGGACCGCGCCTCGGCGCACTCGCGCGCGCAGCCCGAGACGCCGGACTTGAGCTTGTGCGGGCTGCGCAGCCCGCGGTAGCGCAGCTCCAGCAGCACGGCCATGCCGACCGAGTCCTGCACGCCGTAGCGGCACCAGCTCGACCCGACGCAGGACTTCACCGTGCGCAGCGACTTGCCGTACGCGTGCCCGGACTCGAACCCGGCGTCGACCAGGCGCTTCCAGATCGCGGGCAGCTGTTCGACGCGGGCGCCGAACATGTCGATCCGCTGGCCGCCGGTGATCTTCGTGTAGAGCCCGAAGTCCCGCGCCACCTCGCCGATCACAATCAGGCCCTCGGGCGTGATCTCACCGCCGGCGATCCGCGGCACCACCGAGTAGGTGCCGTTGCGCTGCATGTTGGCGAGGAAGTGGTCGTTGGTGTCCTGCAGGGCGGCCTGCTCGCCCTCGTGGATGTGGCCGCCGCCGAGCGAGGCCAGGATCGACGCCACGGCGGGCTTGCAGAGGTCGCAGCCCCGCCCGCGGCCGTGCTTCTCGACGACCTCGGTGAACGTCCGGATCCCGGTGCTCGCGATGATCTGGAACAGCTCGGCGCGGGAGAAGTCGAAGTGCTCGCAGATCGCCTTCGAGACCTCGACACCCTCGTCGACCAGCAGCTTCTTCAGCAGCGGGACACACGAGCCGCAGCTCGTCCCGGCCTTGGTGCAGGTCTTGAGGTCGGGGACGGTCGCGCACCCCTCGGAGTGGATCGCCTCTTTCAGCGCGCCCTTGGTCACGGCGTTGCAGGAGCAGATCTGCGCGGAGTCCGGCAACGCGTCCGCGCCCAGCTCGACGCCACCCGGCGCGATCATCGCGACCGGGTCGGCCGGGAGCTTCATGCCGACCATCGGGCGGAGCGTGGAGTACTTCGACGCGTCGCCGACCAGCACCCCGCCGAGCAGGGTCTGCGCGTCGTCGGACACCACGAGCTTCGAGTAGGTCCCCGCCACCGGGTCGTTGACGACGACCTCGAGCGCACCCTCGGTGGCCGCGTGCGCGTCCCCGAAGCTCGCCACCTCGACGCCCAGCAGCTTGAGCTTGGTGGACATGTCGAGCTCTTCGGGGGTCATCCGGGCCTGGCCGCCGAGCAGCCGGTCCGCGACGACCTCCGCCATCGCGTACCCCGGCGCGACCAGGCCGTAGGTGCGGCCCTCGAGGGCCGCGACCTCGCCGATGGCCCACACGTTCTCGTCGTCGGTGCGGCAGGTCGCGTCCACCCAGACTCCGCCGCGCTCGCCGAGGCGCAGCCCGGACGCGCGGGCCAGCGTGTCGGCGGCCCGGATGCCCGCCGAGAAGACGACGACGTCGGCGTCGAGCTCGACCTCGTCGGACAGCGTGGCGACCAACCGGTCCCGCTCCTCGCGGATGCCGCTGACCGCGACCCCGGTCCGTACGGCGATGTCCTGGCTCGTGACCAGGTCCTTCAGCAGCGCACCGCCGCCCTCGTCGACCTGGACCGGCATGAGCCGCGGCGCGATCTCGACGACCTGCGGGGAGAGTCCGAGCAGGCGCATGGCCCGCGCCGCCTCCAGGCCGAGCAGCCCGCCGCCGACGACGACCGCGGAGCGCCGCCCGGGGCCGGTCCGGTCGACGGCGGCCGCGGCGGCCGCCTTGATCGCGTCGAGGTCGTCGAGCGTGCGGTAGACGAAGCAGTTCGGCAGGTCGCGGCCGGGAACCGGCGGCACGAACGGCACGGACCCGGTGGCGAGGACCAGGGCGTCGTAGGTGAGCTCGGCGCCGGAGGCGGTGCGGACGGTGCGCCGCTCCCGGTCGACCGTGACGGCCGGGTCGCCGAGCCGCAGGTCCACCAGCGGATCCACGAGCTCGGCGAGCCGCAGCTCCTCCTCGCTCTTCCCGTCGACGTACGACGACAGGGCGACCCTGTCGTACGCCTGCCGGGTCTCCTCGCCGAGGACGGTGATCCGCCACTCGCCGCGGGCGTCGCGGTCGCGCAGCGCCGAGACGAGCCGGTGCCCGACCATCCCGTTGCCGATCACCACGAGCTGCCGTGTGTCCGTCACGCCGCTCCTCCCTGTCCGCACCCGGGTGCGGGTTCGTGCTGCTCGTGCTGCTCGTGCGGGGTGCTGCTCAGACGCGGGCGAAGGCGGCCTGGCTGTCGCCGCTGCGCACCGACGCCGCCTGGCGCTGGTAGACGGCCCAGGTGATGCCGGCGCAGACGACGTAGAAGGCCAGGAAGGCCCAGAACGCCGGGACGCCAGACTTGGTGGCCGCGAAGGACTGCCGGAAGGCGAGGTTGATCAGCAGGCCGCCGAGCGCGCCCACCGCCGAGATCAGGCCGATCGCGGCGCCCGAGACGCGGCGGGCGTGCAGCAACGCCGCGGCCCGGTCGGTCCCCTGCCCGATCCGCTCGAGCGCCTGCCGCCGGAAGATCGCCGGGATCATCTTGTAGGTCGAGCCGTTGCCGATCCCGGAGAAGACGAACAGCAGGATGAAGCCGAGCGTGAACAGGGCAAGCGACTCCGTGCCCGACGCGAGGATGCAGATCAGCGCCGACACCGCCATCAGCACGAAGTTGACCGCGCTGACCCTGGCGCCACCCAGCTTGTCGGCCATCCAGCCGCCGACGGGCCGGATGAGCGAGCCGAGCAGCGGGCCGATGAAGGTGACGGCCGCGGCCTGCAGCGGGGTCCGCCCGAACTGGGTCTGCAGGACCAGGCCGAAGGCGAAGCTGTACCCGATGAACGAGCCGAAGGTACCGATGTAGAGCACCGACATGATGCCGGTGTCGCGTTCCTTCATCGCCAGCGAGAAAGCGCCCTTGTCGTTGCTGACGGACGCGATGTTGTCCATCGAGAAGGCCGCCACGATCGAGCAGATCACGACCAGCGGGATGTACACGGCCAGGAGGATCTTCGGCTGGCTCGCACCCGCCGTCGCGATGATCAGCAGCGCGAAGAGCTGGATGACCGCGACACCCAGGTTCCCGCCGCCGGCGTTGAGGCCCAGGGCGGTGCCCTTGCGGCCCTCGGGGAAGAAGGAGTTGATGTTCGTCATCGACGAGGCGAAGTTGCCGCCGCCGACGCCGGCCAGGGCCGCCATCAGCACGAACACGCCGTACGGGGTGCCGGGCTGGAGCACGAACGCCGCCGCGATCGTGGGGATCAGCAGCATCCCGCCGCTGATCACCGTCCAGTTGCGGCCGCCGAAGCGGGCGACGGCGAAGGTGTAGGGCACCCGCAGGATCGCACCGACGAGGGTGGCGGTCGCGCCGAGGAAGAACTTCCCGGCCGCGTCGACGCCGTACTCCGGGCCCATGAACAGGACGAAGACCGACCACAGGGTCCAGACCGAGAACCCGACGTGCTCGACGAAGATCGACGCCCAGAGGTTCCGGTTCGCGATCGCCTTACCGGTGCGCTCCCAGAAGCGGGCGTCCTCCGGTTCCCAGTGCTGGATCCACCGCCCTCCGACGATGCCGTGGGACACGGTCCGGGTGTCCGTGTCGATAGGTCCTTCTGCGGTGGCTGTCACGCCCGTCCTCCTGGTGGCATCCGTGGGGCTCACGTCTCTCGGATGCACAGGACGGTAGGCAGCGGGGATTACCCCGGAATGGCGCCGTGTGACACCGGCGCAAAGGCCCGCTCAACCTGTCGACGGGCGCGGTGTGAGGTCACGACGCCCAGGTCAGGGCCGTGAGGTGGTTCTACAGCCGGGCGCTGACGAGGCCCGCGACCCGCTCCAGCCCGGCCACGCTGCGGGCCGAGGCATCGGGGTGCTGGGCGTGCAGGGCCAGCCGGTACAGGGCGGCGCGCAGCAGCGCCTGCGGCCATTCGTCGAGGTGCGCCCACCGGTCCATGAGGCCCTCGTCGCCCCCGCCCCAGGCGATCGCGTCGACGACGACGACCGCCGCCGCCCACTCCGGCGGCCGCCAGAACGGCACCAGGTCCAGGACGACGGGGACACCGTCGCCGTCGAACAGCACGGCGCCGAACAGCTCGCCGTGCACGACCTGCGGCGGCGACTTCATCGGCCGCCGGTGCGCCGCGAGCTCGGCGAACAGGCGGCCACCGGAGGCCTCGTCGAGGGCGAAGCGACGCTCGCCGAACGCCGCGGCGGCGGAGCGGGCGAGCAGGTCGTCCCGGTTGTCGAGCAGGCGGGGACGTTGCACGGTGGCGGTCGCGGCGTGCAGGCGCAGGCTCGCCGAGACGACGTCGTCGTGGCGGGGTTCCGAGGCGCCGGCCAGGAAGCGGGACGCGGCCCAGCCCGCGACGACCCACCGACCGTCCGAGGAGCGGACGGGGCGGGCCAACCGGACCGCCTCGACGTCGAGGGCCTCGAGGACGCCCGCGGACCACGCCGCCATCGCGTTGTCGGCGACCGGGCGCAGCAGGACCTCGCCACAGTGCCAGGCCCGCTGCCCGGCCCAGACCACGGGGCGGGGCGTCGCGTCCTTCACGCCGAAGGCGACGCGGACGTGCTCGGGGAGCGCGCTCGCCTGCGGGACCGTCGGTGCTGTCACGGGGCGCAACGCTACCTGCGCCGCCCCCCGGATCAGGTGTGCCACGCGGAGAATCGTGCGGGGTCGGGCCCGCGTCGCGGCGCGGGCGCGCACCCTCCGCGGCGGTCGTGATCGTCGGTCCTGGACGTGGAGTGTCGAAATCCGTCCGTGGGCGTCCACAGCTGGTGATCGTCGATGGGTCGAGGGGGCGGCCGGTCGTGGGCGCGGGTCACCTGTCGCGGGGACGTGCGCGGGTGACCTGTCGCCGGCGCTCGCGGGTCACCGGGCGTGTCGCCTGGCGTGCGCGGGTCGCGGGCGTGCGCGGGTCACGTGTCGCCGGGCGTGCGCCGGTCACGTGCCGTCGCCGTGATCACCGTGGTGATGGCGCTCGTGCGAGCGCCGGTCGGCGTGGTGCGAGTGCCGGTTCGATCCGCTCTCCGGATCGGCGTCCCCGGAGCTCCCGGCGGGCCCGTGGCGGTCGGAGCGGTCCCCTCCGGAGCGCTCACGATCCGACCCGCCGTAGCTGGAACGGTGCCGGTCCCCACCGCGGCGCTCCGAGCCGTCGTAGTCCGAGCGGTCGCGGTCCCAGCGGTCGTGATCCGAGCGGTCGCGATCCCTGCGGTCGTGATCCGAGCGGTCGCGATCCGAGCGGTCGTGATCCGAGCGGTCGCGATCCCTGCGGTCGTGATCCGAGCGGTCGCGGTCCGAGCGGTCGCGGTCCGAGCGGTCGCGGTCCCAGCGGTCGCGGTCCGAGCGGACGAGATCCGAGCGGTCGGGGTCGGAGCGGTACGAGCCGGAGCGGTACGACCCGGCAGCCGCGGTCGCCCGGTCCCACGCGGCGCGGGCCAGGCCGGCCGCGTCGTCGCGGTCCGGCCGGGAGGAGCCGCTCCGGACCGCACTGCCGGTGCCGCCCGAGGCGTGGGGGCCGTCCGAGTCGCTCTGCCGGTCGGCGCGGGGGAAGTGGGGGTCCGAGGCCTCCCCTCCCCGATCACCCGCGATCTCCCGGGCGACGGCCTCGCGCATCGCCGCCGCCGACCCGCCGGCCTGCTGCGACACCCGTTCCACCCGTTCCGTGACCAGGGCTTCGGCAGCGCGGCGGGCAGACGCCGGCCCGTCGGCCGCCGACCGCGACCGGGCGTGCACCCCTGCCGCGGCGGGGTCGGGGAGACCGGCGGGGGCCGACCGGCTCGTCGGTGCGGCCGAGGCGGCCATCGCCTGCACGGCGGCCGCGGTCGGATCAACTGCCGCGCGAGCCGGCACCCCGGTCGCGGACGCCTCGACCGCCGCCGCTCGCCCGAGCGCTCCCCCCACCCCACCGCCGACCGCAGCGGCCGCAGCGGGCACCGCCACGACCGGGACCGCATCCGGGCTGCCCTCCACCCCCGCGGGGGTGCCGCCACCGGACGACGCAGGGGCGACCTCGTCCGGAGCACCCGGCCCGGGCGCGGCCCCACCTGCGGCGGACCGTGTCCCCACGCCCGCGACTCCCCCGAGTTCGCGGACCACGTCGCTGCCGGCACCGCCCAGCGCTCCCCCACCGCGACCCGCGGCCGCCCCGAGCGCGGCGACCCCGCCCGCGGCCCCGGAGGCCACCGGGCCGACACCGTCACCGACCCCCTCCGACAGCGCGCCGACGGCAGCGCCGACCCGGCCCTGCCCGGCCTCGTCGAGCGCGGTCCCGGCAGCCGTGGTGGTCGCGGTGGTCGCGCGACCGACCCCCTCCGCGGTGGAGCCGACCGCCTCACCACCGCCCTCCCCGACCGCGCCGACGGCCTCACCGGCACCGCGCGCACCGGATCCCACGGCCCGCCCGGCACCCTCCCCCGCAGGCCCGGCGCCGGCGGCCCGGCCCACCGCACCCACGGTCCGGCCGGCGTCCTCGCCGACCCGGCCGACACCGTCACCGGCTCCGCGCCCGGCCGCGCCGACGGCCCGACCGGCGGCGCGCCCACCCGACCCGACGGCCCGCCCGCCCTCCCGACCGGCGGCGCGCACGGCGCCTCCGGCACGCCGCCCGTCGCGGTCCCGCTCGGCGGTCTCGTCGATCGGCCCCCGCGGGTCGGGCGGCCCGCTCGTCCCGACGACGACGGCCGGCCGGTCCTCCTCCTCGTCCCGGACCTGGGCGATCGGGGGCGAGGTGTGCAGCCGCGACGGCGGCGGCGCCACGGGCCGCCCCGCGGCGGTGTCGAGCACCTCGGCAGAGACGCGCGCCGTCCGCGCGTCCTCGACCGCCGGGTCGGGCAACGGGGTGCGGGACGCGGCGTCGACGCCGGTGCGCAGCGCCTGCACCTGCCGCCGGAGCCCGTCGCGGTGCCGGATCCGCAGGTCCCGCTGCACCGCGAGTGCCGCGGACCAGGCCCGGTCGCCGGCCGGGTCCTCGGCCAGCAGCTTCTCGATCGCCGCGAGCCGGGCCTCGGCGCGCTCGAGCTCGTCGGCGCTGCGTTCGAGCTCGCGGTAGCTCTCGAGCTGGTCCTGCAGCGTGGCGCGTTGCCGTTCGAGGAGCTGGCGGCGCTGCTGCAGGCGCCGCACCGCGGAGGGCGGGGTGCCGGTGCGTGCCGCCTCACTGGCGTTCCACGTCTGCTCGGCCCGCGCCAGGACGTCGAGCTGCCGGTTCACCCCGACCAGCAGCAGCTCGGCGCGGCTCGCCCACTGCTCGGTCGACGTCGGCCCCGCCACGACCCCGCGCGGCGCGGGCACCGGCGCGGAGGCGACGCTCAGCACGTACGCGCCGAGGAGGACCGCGGTGGCGCCGAGCACCGCCACCGCACGCCGGTGGGTCACGGACCGCGCCCACCCGGAGCGGCCGGACGGCGTGCCGGGCCCGGGGCGCCGACGCACCCCCGCCGCGGCCTCCCGCGGCAACGACACCTGCGGGGACGGCGACTCCGGTTCGCGCAACCACGGCAGGGTCTCCACCACCCGCGGGTCCTGCGCGGCGTGGGCGGCCGCGCGGCGCAGCCGGCGCATCGCCGCCCGGTGCGCGGTCGAGCAGTACCTGCGGTCCGGCCGGCCGACGACGGGTTCGATCGCCGCCCCGCAGCCGGGCAGCGCGCAGACCACATCGGACGGGTGTCGACCTGCGTCACCGTCCGCCCCCGGACCCACCACCCGGCACCCCCTCGCCCCGGCGGATGATCATCCGCCGCCGGGGAACGAGATGCTACGGCGCCGGGTCCGACGACCGTCCTCATCGGAGCGCAGCTGCTCACGGCCGGTCAGCCATGCGGCCGCGGCGCTGCTCCGTTCCGCTCGCCACCGGCACCCGGTCGCCACCAGTCGATCACGGTCCGCGACGCCCGCGGACGCACCGGAGAGCCCGGGACACACCACACCGCCCGGTCCGGTGAAAACCGGGCCGGGCGGTGCGGGACGTATGCGAAGGACGGGTCAGTAGGTCGGCTTGTCCGGCTCGACCTGCTTCACCCAGGCCAGCACCCCGCCGCCGACGTGCACGGCGTCGGCGAACCCGGCCTTGTGCAGGACGGCGAGCGCCTCGGCCGACCGGGCCCCCGACTTGCAGTGCAGCACGATCGGCTTGTCCTGCGGCAGCTCGGACAGCGCCTCACCGGAGATGATCCGGCCCTTCGGGATCAGCGATGCACCCGGGATGTTGACGATGTCCCACTCGTTCTGCTCGCGGACGTCGACGAGCGCGAAGTCCTTGCCCGCGTCCATCATCTCCTTGAGCTCGAGCGCGGTGATCGTGTTGCCGGCCGCGGCCTGCTGCGCGTCGTCGGACACGGTCCCGCAGAACGCCTCGTAGTCGATCAGCTCGGTGATCTTCGGGGTGTCCGGGTCCTTGCGCACCTTGACCTGGCGGTAGGTCATCTCCAGGGCGTCGTAGATGACCAGCCGGCCGAGGATCGGCTCACCGATGCCCGTGATCAGCTTGATGGCCTCGTTGACCATGATCGAGCCGATCGACGCGCACAGCACGCCCAGCACGCCGCCCTCGGCGCACGACGGCACCATGCCGGGCGGCGGCGGCTCGGGGTAGAGGTCGCGGTAGTTGAGGCCCTGCCCGTTCGGGGCGTCCTCCCAGAACACCGAGGCCTGACCCTCGAACCGGAAGATCGAACCCCACACGTACGGCTTGCCGGACAGCACCGCGGCGTCGTTCACCAGGTACCGCGTGGCGAAGTTGTCCGTGCCGTCCAGGATCAGGTCGTAGTCGGCGAAGATGTCCAGCACGTTGGACGAGTCCAGCCGCGTCTGGTGCAGCCGCACCTCGACGTAGGGGTTGACCTCCTTGACGGAGTCCCGCGCCGACTCGGCCTTCGGGCGCCCGACGTCCGACTGGCCGTGGATGATCTGCCGCTGCAGGTTCGACGCGTCGACCTCGTCGAACTCGACGATGCCGAGCGTGCCCACGCCCGCGGCGGCGAGGTACAGCAGCGCGGGCGACCCGAGCCCGCCGGCACCCACGACCAGCACCTTCGCGTTCTTCAGCCGCTTCTGGCCCTCCATCCCGACGTCCGGGATGATCAGGTGGCGGCTGTACCGCTCCACCTCGTCCTTGGTCAGTTCGGCGGCCGGCTCCACGAGCGGCGGTAGCGCCATGTCCCACAACTCCCTGCGCGTCTTCAGCGGTCCCTTGCCGCAACACGTTCGTCACCGGACATGTTCCCATCCGCCGCGGCGTCCCAGAACGCCCCGACGGCGGCGGCGACCCGGTCCGGTGTCTCGATCTGCGCGATGTGCCCCACGCCGTCGAGCATCACGAGGCGCCCGTCGGGGAAGGCGCGGGCGGTGCGGGCGGCCAACCGCGGGTTGACCAGGCGGTCCCGGTCGCCCCACACGACCAGTGTGGGGACGGGGACGCGGGCGGCGACGCGCCAGAGGCCGGGTCCCATCCAGCTGCGGAACATCCCGAACGCCGACCGGTCGATCGCCTGCCCCGCCCACGGCTGCCGGCCCCGGGCGGCGATCTCCTGAGCGGTCTCGTCCAGCCGGAGGTCCGTGGCCCGGGCCGGATCGCCGAAGCACAGCCTCATCGTCGCCTCGGCGCGCGCCCGCGGCGTCATGGCGGCCAGCTGCGCGCGGGCCCGGCTGCCCAGGCCGGGGATCCACGCCAGCGCCATCCGCGGGTCCGACATCCGCCGGGGGTCGGGACGCCGGTCGGGCATGGCGGGCGAGACGAGGGTGAGGGTGCGCACCAGCTCCGGTCGGCGGGCGGCGACCAGCATCGCGACGATGCCGCCGAGCGAGTTGCCGAGCAGGTGCACCGGCCGCCCCCGCCCCGCCAACCAGCACAGCAGCGCATCTGCGTGCGCCGCGGGCGTGTAGTCGCAGGCCGGCAGGGGCTCGGTGTGGCCGAAGCCGGGCAGGTCGACGGCGGTGCCCGACGCCCGGGGCGCCAGCAGACCGGCCAGGTCGGTCCAGTTCGTGGCGGAGCCCGACAGCCCGTGCACGTAGACCGCCTCGACGTCGGGTCCCTCGGTCTCGCGGACGTGCAGCGTCACGCCGCCGGCCCGGACGTGCCGGCCCGGCCAGGCCGGCTGGTGCTCGGGCAACGGCGGCAGCGCGCCGAGGTCGCCCGGGTCCCCCACCGGCGCGGGCGGCGACGGGGCGAACCGCGGATGAACGAGCGGCAGCGAGAGAGAGACGACGGTTCGAGGATGGCAAGAACGGCTCCCGTCCGGCCACTCCGGCTGCCGCAGCGCCCGTCGCCGCTGGTCAGCCGGGCCGCCTCACCACCCGCGCCCGCACCCGGCTCCGTGGACGGATACCCCCCGTTGGTATGTTCGGCCCGCCGGCACGGGGTCGGCGGGAGGAAGCGGGAATGCTCACGGCGGTACGTCTCGGCGCCTACGTCGGGGTCCTCGGCGTGGTCTTCGGCGCGGCGTGGGGTGCGGGCGCACTCGCCCGGCCGGCGCTCGCCCCCGCCACCCCGGCCCCGCCCGCGGCGACCTCCGCCGTCGAGGCCCCTGCTCACCCGCACGCCGGGACGAATCCGGCGGCGTCCGAAGCGGCCGTCGACCGGGCGGGCACGGACGGCCTCGCCACCACGGCGAACGGCTACACGCTGGCCCCGGCCACCAGGGCCCTGACCGCCGGGCGCGCCACGGAGTTCACGTTCGTCGTCACCGGACCGGACGGCCGGGCGGTCACCGCCTTCACCCCCTGCGCGGACGGCTCGGCGCTGCGCCTGCTCGTCGTCCGCCGGGACGGTGCGGGCCTGCAGGTCGTCCACCCGCAGATGGCCGTCGACGGCACCTGGCGCGCCCCGCTACGGCTGCCCACCGCCGGGACCTGGCGGGTCCTCGCCGAGTTCACCCCGGCCGGGGACGGACCCACCGTGCTGGGGACGGACGTCTTCGCGCCCGGCGAGTTCGCACCGCTGCAGTTCCCCACCGCCCGGGCCGCCCGGCTGGGCGACTACCAGGTCCGGATCGACGGCGACCTGCACGCGGGCACCGAGTCCGCGATCTTCGCGACGGTCAGTCTGGGCGGCCGGGCCGTCACCGACCTCGTTCCCGAGCGCGGCGCGTTCGGCGACCTCGTCGCGCTGCGCGCAGGCGACCTGGCCTACGCCGCGGTGCGGGCCCAGGTCCACGCGCAGCCCGGGGAGCGGGCCGGCCCGGGCATCGCCTTCGCCGCCACCGTGCCCACGGAGGGCACCTACCGTCTCTTCCTGCGGTTCCGGCACGCCGGCGCGATCCACACGGTGGACTTCACCGTCCCGACGACCGGCGTCGCCCCGGTCGGGGGTCCGCGGTGAGCGCCCCGGCGAGGTCGGGAACCGGGACCGTCCGGCGGATCGAGCCGGCGGCGCCGCCCGCCTCGGACCAGGACCGCCAGGAGCGGGTGGACCCCGGCGACCGGCACGACCGCGACCTGCGGGACCGGCTGCTGGTCGGCGCGGTGCTCGCCGTGCCGGTGATCGTGCTGACCGTCGTCCCCGCGCTGCAGTTCACCTACTGGCAGTGGATCTCGCTGACCCTCGCCGCGCCCGTCGTCGGCTGGGGGGCGCTGCCCTTCCACCGCGCGGCCTGGCGGAACCTGCGGCACGGGGCCGCGACCATCGACACCCTGGTCTCGCTGGGCACGCTCGCCGCACTGGCCTGGTCGCTGTACGCACTGCTGTGGGACGGCGCGGGCGTGCCGGGCACGCGCCACCCCTTCGCGCTGACGACCACCGGCGACGGCGCCACGGACACGCTCCCCCTCGGGGCCGCCGCCGGCCTCACCACGGTCCTCCTCGCCGGCCGGTACGTCGCGGCCCGGGCACGGCGGACGGCCGGGGCCGCGTCCGGCGCGGGGACACAGCGCGGCGAGGCGGCCGGGCAGCGGCCCGCCGACCGGATCTCGGGGGTGTTCGTGCCGATCGTGATCGCCCTGGCCGTCGGGACCCTCGGATTCCGGCTGGGCAGCGGCGCCGGCGCGGCGGTCGCGGTCACCGCGGCGGTCACCGTGCTGATCGTCGCCTGTCCGTGCGCGGTCGGCCTGGCCACGCCGACCGCCCTGCTGGTCGGCACGCGGCGGGGCGCCGAGCTCGGCGTGCTCCTCGCGGGGCCCGAGGCCCTGGACGCCGCCCACCGCGTCGACACGGTCGTGCTGGGCAGGACCGGCACGCTGACCAGCGGGAGGATGCGCCTGCTCGAGGTGCACACCACCGGCCGGGAGCCCGCCGACGACGTGCTGCGCCTCGCAGCGGCGGTCGAGAACGGCTCGGAACACCCCCTCGCCCGGGCGGTCGCGGCGGCCGGCCGGGAGCGGTTCGGCGCTCTCCCCGGCGTCTCCGACTTCGAGCACCGGCCCGGACTGGGGGTGCAGGGCGTGGTCGCGGAGCTCGCCCAGCTGCCCGGCCTTCCGGCCCCGGTCCGCGCCGCCACCGGCACCTCGCCGATCACCCCGGCCGGCGGCACCGGCCGGATCGTCGCGCACGCCGTCGTGGTCGGGCGGCCCGCGCTGCTCGCCGAGTACGACATCGAGCTGCCCGCCGAGCTGGCCGAGGTCCGCGAGCGGGCCGAGGCGGCCGGGCGGACCGCGGTCTGCGTGAGCTGGGACGGCCGGGCGCGCGGGGTGCTCGTCGTGGCCGACTCGCTCACCCCGGCCGGCGCCGAGGCCGTGCGCCGGCTGCGCGAGCTCGGGCTCACCCCGGTCCTGCTGAGCGGGGACGACGCGGCCACGGCCCGTGCCGTCGCCGCCGAGGCGGGCATCGATCCGGCCGACGTGATCGCCGAGGTGCTGCCCGAGGACGAGGTGGCGGCCGTGCGCCGGCTGCGGGCGGACGGCCGCACCGTCGCGGTGGTCGGCGACGGCCGCGACGACGCCGCGCTCGCCGCCGCCGATCTCGGGCTGGTCAGGGGGACCGGGACGGACGTGGCCGTGGGGGCGAGGCACCTGACCCTGGGCCGCGGCGACCTGCTCACGGCCGTCGACGCGATCCGGCTGGCCCGGCGCACCCGCGGGATCCTCCGCGGCAACCTGTTCTGGGCGTTCGCCTTCACCGTCGCCGCCCTGCCGCCGGCCGCGCTCGGCCTGCTGAACCCGATGGTCGTGGGCGTCACCACGGCGTCCAGCTCGGTGTTCGTGGTGCTGAACGGTCTCCGGCTGCGCCGTTTCCGCGGCGTCCACCCCGGGCACGCACCACGTGAGGTCTCCGTCCGGCGATGACGCCACGCCCGCCGCGCGTGTCGCGCCATCCACCGTTCGGGGCTACCCACGGGTAAGGTGACCGGGCACGACAGCGGTACCGAAGGGGAGCACGATGAGCGAGGCGGCAACGGCGGCGTCCGGACCGACCCACATGCCTGCGCGCGGAACCCGGCTCTCGCGGAGCGCCCGCCGGGCCCAGCTCCTCGTGGCCGCGCGGGACGTGTTCGCGGCCCAGGGCTACCACGCGGCGGCGATGGACGACATCGCCGAGAAGGCCGGGGTGAGCAAGCCGGTCCTCTACCAGCACTTCCCCGGGAAGCTGGAGCTGTACCGGGCGCTGCTCACCACCTACGCGGACGAGCTGGTCGACCGGGTGCGCGAGGCCATCGACCACACCCAGGAGAACCGCGAACGCGTGCACGCCGCGGTCGCGGCCTACTTCGACTTCGTGGCCGGCGAGGGCCACGCCTACCGGCTGGTGTTCGAGTCGGACCTGCGCGGCGAGCCCGAGGCGGCCGCGCTGGTCGACGGCGCGCTGACCAGGTGCATCGACGCCGTCGCCGCGGTGGTGACCGAGGACGCGGGGCTCGAGGGCGAGCGGGCCCGGCTGCTGGCCGTCGGCCTCGTCGGGCTGAGCCAGGTCACCGCCCAGTACTGGCTGGACTCGGAGCAGACGATCCCGCGGGACGAGGCGGTCGCGCTGATGTCCGCCCTCGCGTGGAAGGGCCTCGCCGGCTTCCCGCTGATCCACGAACCGGCCGCTCAGGAGCAGGCCACCCGGTAGCAGATCGCCCGGTGGCTGATCAGCCGGTGGCAGATCAGCCGGTGCAGGCCGCCCCGGCAGCCAGCACCGGACGCCGGCGAGGGTCCTGGGCGGCTCCGCCCGGGGTCAGGTTCCGGCCCTGGTCCCGGCCGCGGTGCGCGCCAGGGCCGCGATCCGGCCGGCCACGCCCGCGGTGCGCTCGACCGGCAGCATGTGCCCGGCATCGGGGAACACCGTCAGCTGGGCCGAGGGCAGCCCCTCCCGGATCCGTCGCGAGTAGCGCGGCGGGGTGAGCCGGTCCCGGGTCCCGACCATGATGTGGGTCGGGACCTGCGAGTACAGGGCCAGGGCGGCGTCGCGCTCGTGCGCTTCCAGCGTCGGCCGGAAGCCGGACACGGTCAGCGGCCGGCACTGCGACACCGAGGCGGTGGTGATCCGCAGCGCCTGCTTCCCGGCGGCGGGCCCGAGGAGCAGCCAGCGCATGGCCGGCGAGAGCAGTGTCGGGTGCCGGCTCAGTGCGCGCCGGGTGGACCAGCCCTTCGAGGCGTAGAGCTTCTTCTCCGCCGCGCGCACCAGCTCGAACGCCGGCGACGGCAGCCCGAAGGTCTGCCCGCCGAGCCCGCCGCTGGCCGTCGCGACCAGCGCCAGTGCCGCCACTCGCCCCCGCGCCAGGTCGGGATGTCGCTCGGCGAGTGCCATCGTGGTCATCCCGCCCATCGAGTGCCCGGCGAGCACCAGCGGTCCCCGCGGCGCGACCTGCCAGATCAACGCGGCCAGGTCGTCGGCCAGCTGGTCGAGCGTCATCGTCGCGGGGTCCACGGCGCCGGAGCGCCCGTGCCCGCGGTGGTCGTAGCGGACGACGCGGACGTCGCCGGCCGCCAGCAACTCCGCAACGGGTGCCCAGCAGCGCTCGTCGAGCGTCCAGCCGTGCGCGAGCACCACCGTCACCGGGGCGTCGGCCCGGCCGGACTCGACGACGTGCAGCGGCGTGCCGTCGGCGCCCTGAGCGGTCGTCATACGAGATGCGCCTTCTTCCACAGCAGCTCCGTCGGGCCGCCGATCAGGCCCTGCTCGCGCAGGAACTCCACGCACTTGGCCGCCGACCAGCGCAGCGACTCCTGCCAGTGCGGGTTCGCGAGCGCGGCCTTCCGGCCCACCTCGGGGTCGATCCCGACGGACGCGTAGACGTCCGGGTGGATCAGGTTCCGCGCCACGACGAACGCGATGCGGGCCAGCAGGTAGCGCCCGATCCCGCGCTGCGTCCGGGTCGTCCTCGGCATGATCCGCTGCAGCTCCTCGCGGGCGTAGCGGACGTGCCGGGCCTCCTCGGTCACGTGGATCCGGTTGACCATCCGGGTCAGCGGCTGCACCGTCTCGTCGCGCATGGACTCGCGCTGGAAGCGGTCCAGGATCTCCTCGACGAACAGGGTGCCGCCGAACATCGCCGGGCCCTGACCGACCGTCTTGAAGAGGCGGCCGAGATTGTGGGTGAGCCCCGACGGCGCGTAGTCCGGCACGCCGTACCGCTCGGTCATCTTCGCGAACATGATCGAGTGCCGGCACTCGTCGGCGATCTCGGTGAGCGCGTACTGGATGTGCGCGCGGCGCGGGTCGCGGTCGTAGGCGTAGCGCAGCAGCATCTGCATCAGGATGATCTCGAACCACAGCCCGATGCGCGCCACGCTGCAGACCTCGTGGATCGTCAGCGTGCGGCGGTGTTCCTCGGTCAGCCCGTCCCACAGCGCGGTGCCGTAGAGCGACGACCGGTGCGGCGGGATGCCCCACAGCCCGTCGACCAGCGGGGCCTCCCAGTCGATGTCCAGGTGTGGCTCGTAGGACTTCTCCACCGAGGACCTCAGCAGCCGCTCGGCCGTGGCCTCGCGGTCCTGCACCGGCTTTCGCGCGGCCGGGGCGGTCATGACGCGCTCCTCTCGTGGGCGGGGTCGGTGGTCGGCGCGGGAACGGCAGCGGGGACGGCAGCGGGGACGGCAGCGGGGACGGCAGCGGGGACGGCAGCGGGGACGGCCCGGCCGGTGAACCGGCGGACCAGACCGGCAGCGACCGGCGAGGAGTCGAAGCGTCCGGCGGCGGCCTGCTGCCGGATCCGACGGACGACGCCGCGGCCCAGCAGGCCGGGCGCGTGCCGGGCGACCCACAGCTCGGACTGGCCGGCGAGGGTGCCGGCGGTGTCGCGCGGTGGGCGCGGCGCGGCGATCGCCCCGACGACCGTGCGCACGACGTCCTCGACCTCCTCGCGGCGGACCTGACCCTCGAGCGAGAGCCCGACCTCGGCCCCCGCCTTATGGATCGGGGTGCGCACGTAGCCGGGGTAGACGGTCGTGACGTGCAGACCCGTGCCGTCGACGGCGGTGCCGTACTCGAGTCGCAGCGCGTCGGCGTAGGCGGACATCCCGCGCTTCGCGACGCTGTAGGCCGAGAGGAAGGGCAGCGTGACGTAGGCGAGCTCGCTGGCCACGAACACCACCCGGCCCGTGCCCGGCCCGTCGAGCAGCGCGGGCAGAGCCGCGGCGGTGACCCGCCACGCGCCGAGCAGGTTCGTGTCGATGACCTTCAGCGCGTCGGGCTCGAGGGGGCCGCCGGCGTCGTTCGGGATGCCGATGCCCGCGTAGTGGACGACGGCGTCGAGGCCGCCGAGGGTGCGGACCGCCTCCGCCACGGTCCGCTCCACCGACTGCGGGTCGGTGATGTCGCAGGCGAGCAGGCCCGTCGGGTCGTCCCCGCCCGCCCGCCGGTCGAGGCCGACCACCCGCGCGCCCTGCTCCCGTAGTCGCGCGACCGTCGGGGCGCCGAACCCGCCCGCGGCACCGGTGACCAGCACCCGGGTCCCCGCCGGGACCGTGCCCCGGGTCCTCCTGAGCGACACCCGTCCGCTCCTCTCCGTCGAGACGCTTGCTGTTACCGCCGGTAACTGTTACCACTGGTAACGTGCCGCAGAACGACGGACCTGTCAAGAGGAACGCCCGGGAGCGCCGCGCCGAACGCCGCGCCGCGATGGTCGAGGCGGCCATCGCGGCGGTCCGCGAGCACGGCGCGGCCGTGTCGGTGGCGGAGATGGCCGCGAGCGCCGGGATCACCAAACCGGTGCTCTACCGCTACTTCGACGACCGCGCCGACCTGCAACGCGCCGTCGGGCTGCGCGGGGCGGAGTGGCTGATGGAGCGGATGGCGCCCGCGCTCGCCGCGGACACCGGGCCGCAGCGCCAGATCGCGGCGATCATCGACGCCTTCCTCGCCGGTATCGAGGAGGAACCCGAGCTCTGGCGGTTCGTGGTGCACAACCCCGCCGAACGGCAGGCGGGCACGGAGATCGTCGAGGACGTCCGCGAGCAGATCGCGCGGCTGCTGGCCCAGCTCGTCGGCGCGCGGCTGCGGGAGGCCGGGCGCGACTCCGGGGCCGCGGAGGCGTGGGCGTTCGGCCTGGTCGGCATGGTGCAGAGCGCCGGCGACTGGTGGCTCGAGCGCCGCACGATGAGCCGCGAGGACCTCACGCGCTACCTCACCGCGCTGATCTGGGACGGGGCCGCCGGGGTCCTCGGCGACGCCCCGCAGGAGACCCCCGACGAGACCGCGCCCGTGCTGCAGATGGTTCCGAGGGAGGCCGGCGATGGCGCCTGAGCAGCAGCTCCGCCCCACGGCCGGGCCCGACGACCAGGACCAGGACCAGGACCAGGACCAGGAGGGCTACACCGGCCCCGCCACGCTGACCGTCGGCGGCGCCTCCGTCGAGGTCCGGGTCCGGCTCCTCGCGCACACCGAGCCGCACGACGGGCGGGTGCACTGGTTCGGGCGCGTCGACCGGAACGAGGAGCTCTCGGCCCTGCTGGGCGGGAAGGCCGCCGACGTCGGCGTCCGCACCCCGCGGGGGTGGGCGGCGGGCCGGGCCGGCGACGTCGACCTCTGGGACCGCTACCGGCTCACCGGGGTCGGCCCCCCGCCCTTCCCGCTCGACGAGCCGCCCACGGCGGACGCGGACTGACCCCCCGGACGCACGAACGGCACCCCCGGCGGCGCGGGAGTGCCGTCCGACGGGCGCGGATCAGGCGCCGAAGCCGACCCTGGTCGCCGAGGACGGGGCGATCTCGACGTAGGAGATCCGGGCGGAGGGGACCACGTACTTGCGCCCCTTGTCGTCGACGAGCGTCAGCGTGCCGTCGCCGGACTTGAGCGCCTCGCCGACGAGCTTCTCGACCTCGTCCGACGTCTGGTCGCTGGACACCACGAGCTCCCGCGGGCTCTCCGCGATGCCGATCTTGACCTCCACCGGGGACCTCCAGGTGACGTACGGGGGTGGATGGGCACTCTCTGCCTTCCCGGCGGGCGTCGAACCCACCGGCGCGGCCCAGGCTAGTCGAGCGGCGCGCGCCGGCTCGGCCGAGTCCGCCAGGGGCGAACGCCCGTCACGACAGCCCGAGGGCCGACATCCGCTTGCCGTGGTTGCTCTGCAGCCGCTTGATCAGCGCCCCGATGCCCGCGATGTCGCCGGACCCGCGCACGATGAAGTCCGCCAGCTCGTCCCGCTCGGCCACGATGTGCTGGGCCTGGGTGACCGCCTCGCCGAGCAGCCGCCGGCCCCACAGCGCCAGCCGGTCGCGGACCTGCCGGTTCGCCGCGCAGGCGGCGTGCACCTCGCGCTCGGCGAAGGCGCTGTGCCCGGTGTCGGCGAGCACGGTGCGCACCAGCTCCGAGGTCGCCGGGTCGACCCAGCCGGCGACCTCCCGGTAGAAGTCCGCCGCCAGCCCGTCGCCCACGTAGGCCTTGACCAGGGACTCCAGCCAGGTCCGCGGGCGGGTGGTGGCGTGGTAGGCGTCGACCCCCGCGACGAACGGCGCCATCGCCTCCTCGACGGCCGTGCCCAGCCCGCGCAGGTGGTCCTCCAGCAGACGGAAGTGGCCCATCTCGGCCGCCGCCATCGCCGAGAGCGCGGCGCGCCCGGTGAGCGTGGGGGCGCTGCGGGCGTCCTCGGCGAGCCGGTCGAAGGCGGAGAGCTCGCCGTAGGCCAGCGCGCCCAGCAGGTCGACGACGGCCGCGTGCGAGGCCCCGTCGAGACGCGTGTGACCTGCGTCGACACCGGCGGTGTCCGCGGTGGCCCCACCGGTCCCGACCGTGCTCCCGGTGCCCTCCGCGGCATCGCCCGTCATGGTCGTCGAGCCTAGTCGGCCGGACGGGCCGCCCGCCCGCCGGCGGTGCACATCACCCCGGCGTGACGGCGCCGACGCTGCCCCGGAAGCCCTGCCCGGGGTATGCTGCACGTGCGCGCAGCAGATCGACCCGCGTCCAGAAGCGGTCGATGCGCGGCGCGGACCGACTGCGACACCCGCCGGGTAACGGGTCGGCGCCACCGGGCGCCCGACTCACCGGCGCGCAACACGACCTGGTGCGTACAGCGCCTCGACGGCTCTCCCACGCCGCTCCCCGAGCGCGTGGTCGACGAGCCGGTGCAGGGCTCCTGTACGCGGAGAGAGGCGATTTCCCTGTCCGTCCAGAACGAGACCCCCGAGAACACCGAACCGACCCACGCGCCCGGCGGGCCGGCCGAGACGGCCGACCCCGCCGCCACCGACGAGGCGCACCCGCTGCAGGCGGGCGCCCCGGTCAAACCCGAGGCCCCCACCTTCGCCGAGCTGGGTGTCCGGCCCGAGATCGTGCGGGCGCTCGCCGAGGCCGGCATCGAGCGCACCTTCGCGATCCAGGAGCTCACCCTCCCGCTGGCGCTCGCCGGCGAGGACGTGATCGGCCAGGCCCGCACCGGCATGGGCAAGACGCTGGGCTTCGGCGTCCCCCTGCTGCAGCGCGTCACGCCGCCGTCCGAGCAGCCCGCCGCCACCGCCGAGGGCGAGGCCGCGGACCGGGAGAAGGACGTCCCGCAGGCCCTCGTCGTCGTCCCGACGCGTGAGCTGTGCGTGCAGGTCGCGCAGGACCTGGCCGACGCCGGCAAGCACCTCGGCATCCGGGTCACCGCCATCTACGGCGGGCGGGCCTACGAGCCGCAGCTCGCCGCCCTGCGCAAGGGCGTCGACGTGGTCGTCGGCACACCCGGCCGGCTGCTCGACCTCGCCGAGCAGCGCCACCTCGTGCTCGGCCGGGTCAAGGCGCTGGTCCTCGACGAGGCCGACGAGATGCTCGACCTGGGCTTCCTGCCCGACGTCGAGCGGATCATGCGGATGCTGCCGGACGAGCGGCACACGATGCTCTTCTCGGCCACCATGCCGGGCCCGATCATCCAGCTGTCCCGCACGTTCCTCACCCGCCCCACGCACATCCGCGCGGAGGAGGCGGACCAGGGCTCGGTCCACGAGCGCACGAAGCAGTTCGTCTACCGCGCGCACGCGATGGACAAGGTCGAGCTGGTCACCCGGGTGCTGCAGGCCCGCGAGCGCGGCCTCACGATGATCTTCGCCCGGACCAAGCGCACCGTGCAGCGCGTCGCCGACGACCTGGCCGAGCGCGGGTTCGCCGCCGCTGCCGTGCACGGCGACCTGGGCCAGGGCGCCCGCGAGCAGGCGCTGCGCGCGTTCCGCTCCGGCAAGGTGGACGTGCTGGTCGCCACGGACGTCGCCGCCCGCGGCATCGACGTGACCGACGTCACCCACGTCATCAACTACCAGTGCCCCGAGGACACCAAGACCTACGTCCACCGGATCGGCCGCACCGGCCGCGCCGGCAAGGAGGGCGTGGCGGTCACCCTCGTCGACTGGGACGAGATCCCGCGCTGGAAGCTCGTCTCCGAGGAGCTGAGCCTGGGGATCGACGAGCCGGTCGAGACCTACTCCACCTCGGACCACCTCTACTCCGACCTCGACGTCCCGACGGGCGTGACCGGCCGGCTGCCGCTGAGCAAGCGCACCCGGGCGGGCCTCGACGCGGAGTACGTCGACACCGAGGGCGACCACGGCGCCCGCAAGCGCAAGGGCCGCGAGGAGCGGACCGCGAAGCCGCGCCGCGAGCGCCAGCGCACCCGGCGGCGCAACGGCGTCCCGGTCGCGGGTCCCGCCGGGGCCCGCCCGGCGGCCGGGGAGGGCGCCGAGCCCGACGACGCAGCCGCCGAGGTCACCGAGGCGGCCGCGGGCACGGACGGCGAGGGCCCGGCCAAGCCGCGCCGCCGCCGTCGTCGCGGCGGCCGGCGCCGCTCGGGCGGTGAGGGCGGCACCACCACCGAGGCCGGCGCCGAGCGCGCCGAACCGGACGCCGCGGCCAGCTGAACCGCCGGTAGGTTCGGTCGGGTGCTGCGCGCCCGACGAGACGTTCCGGTACGCCGCCGTCGCGGGGATCTCGTGGCGGCGGCGTTCCTCGTCCTGGCGCTGGTCGCGGTGGCCGTCGTCTACGGCGTGCGCAGCCCCGCGGCCGAGACCGAGTCCGTGCCGGCCACGTCACCGGGGACGGCCCCCGCCCCGGCGGCCGCCGCGCCCGCCGCGTTCGCGGAGGCGTGGCGCGCCCCCAGCGGCGCCGCACCCGTCCCCGTCGTCGCCGGTCCGGGGGTCGTGACGGCCGACGGCCGCACCGTCGTCGGCCGGGACGCGATCACGGGGGCCGAGCGCTGGCGGTACTCCCGGGACCGCCCCCTGTGCACGGTCGCCGAGGGCTTCGGCCGGGCACTCGCCCTCTACCAGGACGGATCCGGCGAGTGGTGCAGCGAGCTGACCGCGCTCGATCCGGACCTCGGCACCCGCGGACCGACCGCGAACCTCGACGTCCGGCCCGGGGCGCGGTTGCTCGCCGCCGGCGGTGTGGTGGCCGCCGCCGGCGACCGGTACCTGGAGACGATGCGGTCGGACCTGGTGACGACCGCGCAGTACGGCGACGTCGTCGCGCCCGCCCAGCCGGGCCGCCAGCCCCGCCCCGGGTGCAGCTACACCTCGCTCGCGCTGGGCGGCGGGCGGCTCGGGGTGATCGAGAACTGCGCCCCGGACACCGGGGACCGCCTCACCGTGCTGCGCCCGGACGGCTCCGGGGACGCCGACACCCCGAACGTCGAGCTCTCCACCCAGCTCTCCGCCCGCGGCGTGCAACTGCTGGCGGTCTCGGCCGACCGCGAGGCCGTCCTGCTCCCCGGCCCGCCGGAACTGCAGATCCTCGACCGCAGCGGCAACCAGGTGGGGTTGATCGGGCTCGACGTGCCCGAGTCCGAGGTCGCCCCGCCCGCCGACCGGGTCGGGGCCACGGCGGCCGACGGCGCCCGCACCTACTGGTGGAGCGGCTCGCGCACGATCGCGCTGGACCGGACCGGCCTCGCCCCCGTCTGGACGCTGGGCGGCACGCTGGGCCCGGGCACCGCCTACGCGGGCGGCTGGGTGGTCCCGGTCGAGGCGGGGATCGCGGTCGTCGACCCGCTGCGGGGCACGGTCGAGCGGACGATCCCGGTGGACCGCGGCGGGTACACCGGGAAGGTCCTCCTCGCGGCGCAGGGTGGGATGCTCTACGAGCAGCGCGGCGCCGAGCTCGTGGCGCTGCGGCCGATGTAGCGGCCCCGGGGTCCCGCTCGGAACTCCCCGTCGGTCTCCGGGTCCTGGTCGGCGGAACGGCTCCCGCGTCAGAACAACCAGTAACCCGCGAGCACGGCGACGGCGATCGCGAGCACCAGCCAGGCGGCGAGCGCACCCCCGCGTCCGTCCCGCCGGTCCGCGACGACCTGTGCGACGACGGCGGCGGCCGCGGCCAGGCCGTGACCCACGAGCATCCCCGTCCCCGGTCCCGCCGACCCCGTGCGGGTGGTGAAAACCCAGCCCCCGAGCAGCACCACGAACAGCCCCACGAGGCCGGCGGCCATGACCCCCGACGTCCCGCGCAGCCCCCGCCCGGCCAGGCCCCGCCCCCGGCGGGCCCGCGACGCCCTCACGGGACCAGGTCGTCCCAGGGCGCCGCGGGCGGCCCCACCGCCTGCCCCTCGGGGCAGTGCCGGCGGACGTCGCAGGCGGCGCACCGGGAGCCGGGGCGCGGCGGGAACAGGGCATCGGGGTCCCCGCCGCGGGCGAGCGCGTCGGCGGCGTCGGCGGCCGCGAGGGCACCGCGCTCGGCCCGCTCGACGTGCGCGGCCAGGGAGGCCTCGTCGTGCTCCCAGACGGCGATCCGGCCGGTCGGCAGGTGGTGCAGCTCCACGCGCCGGCAGTCGCGGCGCAACGTGCGCGCGACGCCGAGGGCGTACAGCGCGAGCGCCGCCGAGTCCCGCGCGTCGGCCGGCCCCGGCACGTGCCGCCCGGTCTTGTAGTCGACGACGACCGCGGCGTCCGCGGTGGCGTCGATCCGGTCCACCCGGCCCTCCGCGACGATCGCGGCGGTCGGCGCCGACACCCAGCGCTCCACGCCCAGCGGGTCCGGTGCCCCCTCGACGTGCTCGGCGACGTAGTCGGCCGTCCAGTCGCGCGCCCGGCCGCGGTACTCGGCCTCCTGGGCGGAGTCGCGGAAGCCCTCACCGGACCAGGTGCGGTCGACGAGCGCGGCGGCGTGCTCCGGGGTCCGCTCCCGCGGCGGGCGCAGGTGGAGCGCCCGCAGCGCGAGATGCACGACGGCGCCGAGCGTGCTGGCCGCCCGCGGACCGCCACGCGGCGGAGCGGGCCTGTCGACATAGGTCAACCGGTGGCGCCGCGGGCAGGACTCCCAGGTCGCGAGCCGGGCGGGCGTGACGCGCACGAGCGGCCGGGCCCACCGCGCGGCCTCGCGTGCCGCTCCCGCGGGGAGCGCCGTGTCGTCGAGAAGGTCGTCGAAGCCGAGCTGTCCGCCGCTCCCGGCGGCGCGGGAGGAGGAACCGGGCACCGCGACACGGTACCGGCCGGGCGGCCACGGCCCGCGCTCAGGCGCCCTCGATCACCTCGACCCCGGTGGCCTTGGCGAGCAGGTCCTCCAGCGCCTCGGGCGCGGTGGTCTCGGCGGCGATCGGGGTGGTCTTGTTGGTGCCGTGGAAGTCGCTGGACCCGGTGGCGACCAGGCCGAGCTCGGCGGCGGCGCCGCGCAGCAGCTCCCGGTCCGCGGGATCGTGGTCGGGATGGTCGACCTCCACCCCGGACAGTCCGATCGCGGCGAGGTCGCCCAGCACCGAGGTCTCGATGACCCGGCCGCGCCGGCGCGCCAGCGGGTGGGCGAACACCGCCACCCCGCCGGCCTCGACGATCATCTCGACGGCCCGCTCGACCGGGGTGTCCTTCTTGGGGACGTAGTACCTGCTGCCCGTGCGCAGGATGTCCGCGAACGCCTCGTTGACCGATCCGACGACCCCCGCCGCCACCAGCGCCCGGCCCAGGTGCGGGCGGCCCGGGGTGGTGCCCTCGGGAACCAGGTCGAACACGCGCTCGGCGTCGAGCTGCGGGTAGTCCTCGGCGACGTTGCGGGCCATCGCGCGCAGGCGCTCGACCCGCTCGGCCACCAGCCGCCGCTGCTCGGCGACGATCGCGGGGTGGGCCGGGTCGAACAGGTAGCCGAGCAGGTGCACCGCGACGGTGGCCCGGTCGCCCGGCGTCCCGGGGCGACCGGTGGGGCTCACGCAGGAGAACTCCGCCCCGCGGACCAGCCGCATCCCGCGCGGCAGCACCGCGGCCGCGCGCTCCCAGCCGCCGGTCGTGTCGTGGTCGGTGAGCGCGAGCGTCGTGATGCCCGCGGCGGCCGCCGTGGCGACCAGCTCCTCGGGGGTCTCGGTCCCGTCGGAGACGGTCGAATGGGTGTGCAGGTCGATCACGGCCACCCACCGACCCTAACCGGGAACCCCGCGCCTCACCCGTCCTCGGGTGGGCCGGCACAGCTCACCGGCGGGCCACCGACGTCGGCTCACCCGGAGCGAGTGAGGTGCGGCCCCCGCGCGCGCAGGACGGTCGTGAGCGCGCGTGACCTCGCCGACCTCGACGGAGAAGGAGCAGGCCATGGCGACGGATCGGGTGAACCACATGCTGCAGGTGCTGGCCACCGTGGTGGCCGACCCGCCGGACGGGTCGGGCCTGCTGTCCTGGGTCGACGCCAAGGCCCGCGTGCTGTCCGCGATCCGCCCGCTGACCCCGGAGCACACCGTCCGCGGCCAGTACGAGGGCTACCGGGAGGTGGCCGGGGTCGACCCGGTCTCGACCACCGAGACCTTCACCGCGGTCCGCCTTCAGCTCGACTCGTGGCGCTGGGCGGGCGTGCCGATCCTGATCCGCGCGGGCAAGACGATGCCGGTCACCGCGACCGAGGTGAGCATCCGGTTCCGCCCGGTCCCGCTCGATCTGTTCGACGTGCCGGGCCCGCGCCCGGTCAACGCGCTGCGGTTCCGGATCTGGCCCACCGCCGCGGTCGTGCTGAGCCTGGCCGGTAAGAAGCCGGGGATCCGGCGGGAACCCCAGCAGCAGGAACTGGTCTTCGCCGAACACCCCGGGGAGGACGCGCGCCCCTACGACCGGCTCATCGGCGCGGCCCTGGACGGCAACCGGGTGTTGTTCGCCCGGCAGGACACCGTCGAGGCCGCCTGGCGGGTGGTCGACCCGATCCTCGGCGACGTGGTCCCCCTGCAGCGCTACCCGCGCGGCACCTGGGGACCCAAGGAAGCCGACGACCTGCTGCCCGAGGGGGACACATGGCACGACCCGACCGGCTGACCCGGCCCGCCTCCCACGACGGCCGACCCGTTCCGGCACCCCACCGCGTCGTGATCGTGGGTGGCGGGTTCGGCGGGCTCTTCGCCGCCCGCGCGCTCCACGGCTCGACGGCCGCGATCACCCTCGTGGACCGCGCGCAACACCACCTGTTCCAGCCGCTGCTCTACCAGGTCGCGACCGGGATCCTCTCCGAGGGACAGATCGCTGCGCCGCTGCGCGACGTCCTCAAACGGCACCGCGACGTCGAGTGCGTGCTCGCGGAGGTGGTGGACCTCGACCCGGCCGACCGGACCGTCACCGCGGAACGGCCGAACGGCGAGCGCCTCACCCTGGCCTACGACGACCTGATCGTCGCCGCCGGCGTGCGGCAGTCGTACTTCGGCCACGACGAGTTCGCCCGGTACGCGCTCGGCATGAAGACGATCGCCGACGCCCTCGCCATCCGGCGCCGCGTCTTCGGCGCGTTCGAGCTGGCCGAGACCGCGACCGACCCGGACGAGCAGCGACGCTGGCTCACCTTCGCCGTGGTGGGCGCGGGGCCCACGGGCGTCGAGCTGGCGGGCCAGATCCGGGAGCTGGCCACGCGCACGCTGCACCGGGAGTTCCACCGCATCCGCCCGGAGGACGCGCGGGTGCTGCTGTTCGACGCCGGGAAGGCGCCGCTGGCGTCGTTCGGCCCGGCGCTCTCGGCGAAGGCGGCGGCCGGGCTGCGCGCGCTCGGCGTGGAGCTGCACCTGGGCTCGATCGTGACCGGCGTGGACGCCCGGGGACTCGACGTCCGCGACGGGACGGGCACGACCCACCGGTACCCCGCCGGGACCGCGCTCTGGGCCGCCGGGGTGGAGGCACCGCCGATCGCGACCGCGCTCGCCGACGCGACCGGGGCCGCGCGCGACCGGGCCGGCCGGATCGAGGTCGAGCCGGACCTCACGGTGCCGGGCCACCCGGAGATCACCGTGATCGGCGACCTCATGAGCCGCGACCACCTGCCGGGCGTCGCCGAGGTCGCGATGCAGTCCGGGTTCTACGCGGGCCGTCGCATCCGGCACCGGTTGCGCGGGCAGCCCGTCCGCCCCTTCCGCTACCGCGATCTGGGCTCGGCCGCCTACCTCTCCCGCGGCAACGCCGTCGTCTCGGCCGGTCCGCTGCACTTCGGCGGGTTCGCCGGCTGGCTGGCCTGGCTGCTCCTGCACCTCGCCTTCCTCACCGGCTACCGGAACCGGGCCGGCGCGGTACTGACCTGGGCCGCCGCCTTCGCCCGCGACGCCCGGCGGGAGCGCACGTTCACCACGCACGAGATCGAGACGCTGCGGGACGTCTACGACGAGCCGGCCGCCGGCACCGACCGCCCGGACGAGCACCCGACGGAAGGTCGACCGTGGCCGGGGGCCACCACGTCGACCTGATCGTGACCGGCGGCGGGGCCGGGCGCCCCGGGTGACCGGGGCCCGGCCGGGCCCCGGTCACCGCGCGGGCTACGACCTCGCCTGCTCGCCCCGTGGCGAGTACTTGGCCAGTTCGGTGTCCCGCCAGGCCCCGCTACCGGCCGCCGCGGCCGCCCTGGCCTGCTCCCACTTCAGCCGGGCGAGGTCGCTCGCCGGCAGGTCCGTCCGCCGGTACCACCGGTGGGCCGTGCTCCAGGCGGCCGCCGCGGCGACCGCCACACCGGCCAGCCCCAGCAGGCTGCCCGCGGCCGTCAGGACGGCGGCGACGACGAGCATCCCTCGGGGAAGGTCGTCCGGGGACGGGTCCGTGCGGCGGTACGAGCTGACCATGCGAGCCTCCCAGGGTCCGTGTTCGCCGGCGCACAGCGCGGCGCCACCGACGGTCGCAGGACCGGTGGCGGGGCGGCATCACCTCGTCCAGATGAACGGGCCCCGCCGGCCCGTCAGCGCCGCCAGCGGTTGCGCGCGAGCATGCCCGTGGCCCGGGTCTTGCCCTTCTCGCCGAAGACCAGCTCGGAGAGCGCCTCGTAGATCTCCTCCGGGCGCGGCATGTAGTCGATCTTGTTGAGCGCCTGGATCTGACCGGCGGACTCCACGATCAACGTGCCGTAGCCCAACGTGCGGCCCCCGATGCTGCGTTGGAACGTCAGGTCGGTGACCTTGCCCAGCGGCATCATGCCGACCTTGTGCGTGATGATGCCCTGCGCGAGCATCACGCGCTTGTCCGTGATCACGATCCGCTCGATCCACCAGAGGATCGAGTTCACCGCGAAACGCAGGACCGCGACCAGGGCCAGGTAGAAGGTCAGGTTGTCGACGACGGCCTCGCCGAACCCGCCGGCCTCGCCGATCCGCCCCTGCAGCAGCCGGTCGATCGCGATCATCGCGATCAGGAAGAGCGCGGTCTGCGTGATGTGCGGGATCATGACGGCCCAGTGCTGGCGCACCCGGATGACCCGCCGCTCCGTGGGCAGCAGGTACTCGTCGATCTCCCGGGGTGCGAGCATCAGCTCGGCGCGAGGTCCGAGAAGAAGGTGGTCACGTTCTGACCCACGCCGTACAGCCAGTTGCCGATGCCGCTGACGGCACCCGAGGCGCCGCTGGGGTTCGTCACGATGAAGAACACAACCAGGGCGATGACGATCAGCCCGGTCAGCTTCTTGACGTTCACACGACCACCGTTCCGGCAAGGAGGGAGCTAGCAAGATCAGAAAATACCGACATCCCCGGGCATGAGGATACGGCCACGCGGGCAGCGTACCGTGCAGAACGATGACCGAGGGTAGCCGACACGTCGCCTGTGTGGGGGCGATCGCGCACGACACGGCCGGCAGGTTACTGCTGATCAAACGGGGGACGGAGCCCGGACGCGGGCTCTGGTCGCTCCCGGGCGGGCGCGTCGAGCCGGGTGAGGACGACGCTGCGGCGCTGGTGCGCGAGATGGCGGAGGAGACCGGGCTGGCGGTGGAGCCCGGTCCGCACGTCGGCACGGTCCTGGTGGGGCCCTACCGGATCGCGGACTACCGCGCCACCGTCGTCGGCGGCACGCTCGTCGCCGGTGACGACGCCGCGGACGCCCGCTGGGTCGACGCCGCCGAGTTCGCCGCCCTCCCTCTCGTCGAGGGTCTGGCCGAGACGCTCGCGGGCTGGGCCGTCCTGCCCCGCTGAGGCCGTCCTGCCCCGCTGCCCCTGGACGCGCGCCGCGGGCCCGGACGCACGAACGGCACCCTCGCCCACACCGACGGGGCGGGAGTGCCGTTCGTCCCGGACCGACTCAGGAGGCCGGCGTCGGGCGGCCGGGCTGCTCCCCGCCGCGGGCGTCGCCGTAGCTGCGCTTGGGAACCATCACCTTGCGCCGGAAGGTGCACACGACGGTGCCGTCCTGCTTGTAGCCGCGAGTCTCGACGGACACCACCCCACGGTCGTCCTTCGACTTCGACTCGGTCTTGTCCAGGACCTCGGTCTCGCCGTAGATCGTGTCGCCGTGGAAGGTCGGCTTGGTGTGCTTCAGCGACTCGACCTCGAGGTTCGCGATCGCCTTGCCCGACACGTCCGGCACGGACATGCCCAGCAGCAGCGAGTAGATGTAGTTCCCGACGACGACGTTGCGCTTGAAGTCCGTCGTCTCCTCCGCGTAGTTCGCGTCCATGTGGAGGGGGTGGTGGTTCATCGTCAGGAGGCAGAAGAGGTGGTCGTCGTACTCGGTGACCGTCTTCCCCGGCCAGTGCTTGTACACCGCCCCGACCTCGAACTCCTCGTAGTACCGGCCGAACTGCAACGTTCTCGCCTCCATCGCCGACATTCCGTACGGCCGGGTAATCTAGCCGGTGGCCCGCTTCTGCAGAGGCGTGGCGCGACCACGGTCACGCACCGAGCGGGACAGCACGGGCCGTCGAGCGACGAGGGAGGTGACGCGCGATGGATCCGGCGCCAGGCAGTAGTACCGAGCGCGTCCCCGCCGCTCCCGTCGTGGGCTGAGTCACGCCCTGCGGCGTCCGGCGAGACGTGCCTTCCCCGCGTCCCCGCCCGCCCTCGCCGCAGGAGGTACTCCGTGCCGCCCCTGTCCTCCCTCCGCCCCGCCATCAAGGCGGCCGGCTCACGTGCCCGCCTGGGGCGCAACGCCCACACCAGCGTGCTGCCGCGGCTGCGCGTGCCCGTCTCGGCCTACGTGGTCGACTGCGGCGTCTACGTCGAGGGCGGGCGGCTGCCCGGCCGCTGGACGCACGACGCGGCCATCGAGGAGGTCCGCGAGCGGGGCGAGGGCTTCGTCTGGATCGGGCTGCACGAGCCCACCGAGGACCAGATCACCGGCGTCGCAGAGACCTACGGGCTGCACGACCTCGCCGTCGAGGACGCGGTGCACGCGCACAACCGGCCGAAGCTCGAACGCTACGACGACACCTTGTTCATGGTGCTCAAGACCGTGAGCTACGTCGGCCACGCCGAGCCGACCACCAGCAACGAGATCGTGGAGACCGGCGAGGTGCAGGCCTTCGTCGGCCGGGACTTCGTGGTCACGGTCCGACACGGCAAGCACACCGGGCTCGCGGCGGTGCGGCGCAGGCTGGAGGAGGACCCCGAGCAGCTCGCGCTCGGCCCGGCCGCGGTGCTGCACGCCATCGCCGACCACGTCGTGGACACCTACCTCGAGGTCACCGAGGCGATCGAGGACGACATCGACGAGCTCGAGGCCGAGGTCTTCGCCCCGCGGACCACGATGGACCCGGAGCAGATCTACGTGATGAAGCGCGAGATCCTCGAGCTGCGCCGCGCCGTCACGCCCCTGCTCAAGCCGCTTCGCAAGATCACCGAGGGGTACAGCTCGCTGATCCCGCACGAGGTGCGCAGCTACTTCCGGGACGTCGAGGACCACCTGTCCGGGGTCGCCGAGCGCGTCGCCGGGTTCAACGAGCTCCTCACCACCCTGGTCGACGCGGTCCTGGCCAAGGTGTCGATGCGGCAGAACTCCGACATGCGCAAGATCACCGCCTACGCCGCGCTGATCACCGTGCCGACCATGGTCGCCGGCATCTACGGGATGAACTTCGACTACATGCCCGAGCTGCACTGGCAGTTCGGTTACCCGCTGGTGATCGTGGTGATCGTGCTGGCGTGCGGGCTGCTCTACCGCAACTTCCGCAGGAACGGCTGGCTGTAGCCCGTCGCGGCCGGCGACGGGCGCCGCAGCGACCACCGCACGCACGAGGTGGAGGTTCGACTCGCGGATCGGCCGGACCTGGCTAGCCTTCGACCCGTGCCGAAGCGCCGCCCCGTCACCCCCCTCCGCCTGCTGCGCACGCCCCCGTGGGCGGAGCAGGAGCCGTCCTGGCGGGGGGCCAGCCCCGCGCTGATCCGCGCTGCGACCGAGCGGGCCGCCGCGCGGCCGTCGGGCGGGTGGGTCGTGCTCGCCGCCGGCCGGGAGGTGCGACCCGGCAAGGCGTTCGGGCGGACCGTGGCCGGCCGCGAGCTCGTGGCCTGGCGCGACGACGCCGGCGCGCTGCACGTCGGGCCCGGCGCCTGCCCGCACCTCGGCGCGGCGCTGTGCGACGCCCCGGTGCACGACGGGCAGCTGGTCTGCCGGTGGCACGGGCTCGCCCTCGGCCCCGGCGGACGGCCGGGCTGGTCGCCGCTGCCCGCGCACGACGACGGCGTGCTGGCCTGGGTCCGGCTCGACGAGCTGCTGGCGCCCGGTGAGAGCCCCACCGACGCGCCCGTGCTGGGCCCGCGGCCGCCGGCCGAGGGGTCGTTCGCCGCCGTCGCGACGGTGATCGGGCGGTGCGAGCCGCAGGACGTGGTCGCCAACCGGCTCGACCCGTGGCACGGCGCCTGGTTCCACCCGTACTCGTTCGCGTCGCTGCGGGTGCTCGACGCCCCCTCCCCGGGGGCCTCCGGTGCCGAGGACCGCTTCCTCGTGGAGGTCAGCTTCCGCGTCGCCGGGCGGATCGGCGTGCCGGTGCACGCCGCGTTCAGCTGCCCCGAACCGCGCACGGTCACGATGGAGATCGTCGACGGCGAGGGCACCGGGAGCGTGGTCGAGACGCACGCCACGCCGCTCGGTCCCGGCCCGGACGGCGCACCTCGGACCGCGGTGATCGAGGCGGTCGTGGCCTACTCGGACCGCAGCGGGTTCGGACACGTCGCCAAGGTGGGGGCGGCGCTGCGGCCGCTGGTCCGCGCCACCGCCGCCCGGCTGTGGAAGGACGACATCGCGTACGCGGAGCGGCGCTACACCGTCCGGACGCGGTAGCGCTACTCCTCGTCCGTGCTGCGCACGGCCTCGCGCTCGGCCCGCCGCAACCACGGCGACCCGGGGGCCTCGGCCGGGGCCGAGGTGCGGCGCGGGATCCGGATGAGGTTGCGGCGGCGGCCCTTCGTCGGCGCCGCAGCGGGCTCCACCGGTTCGGGTTCCGGCTCGTCCCCGGCCGTCCGTCCCGCATCGGCGTCCTCGGCGACGGTCGGGGCCTCGGTCACCTCGGTCCACGCCGCGGGGTCCGCCTCGGCGGGTGACATGGCCGCGCCCTGCCCCGTGGCCGCGCCCTCGCGCGACTCCTCCCCCGCCTCGGGGGACGGCTCCTCGGGCGGCTCCGCGGCTGCGCGCTCCGGCGGCACCTCGGTACCGGTCACCGGCATTCCGGCCGGCGGGGTCTCGGCGTCCGGGTCGGCGTGGGTGAACAGCACGGCCTCGTCCGGATCGTCGAGGTACCGCGTGCCGTCCAGGTCGTGGTTGTCGGCGAACTCGTCGAGGTCCGCGTAGGAGGTGGGTTCGTCGGGGTCCTCGGCCGGAGCGGCGCCCGCATCGCCGTCCGGCACCTCGTACCCCGCCTCCTCCTCGTCGAGGTCGAAGACGTCCGCGCCGTCGGCGGGGTCGGCGCGTGGCACCGGGCCCCACTCCGGCCGGTCCGCCTGGCTCGGCGGCGCCGGGACCGACGACGCGGGCGGGGCCGGTCGGGCCCGCGGGGCGGGCGGGGCGGGTCGGGCCCGCGGGGCGAGCGGGGCGTCGGTGCCCTCGTCGGCCCAGGAGTCGGGGCCGCCGTCCCCGGCGTCCAGGTCGTCGATCGGCTCGTCGACCTCGTCCTCCGCTTTGCGTCCGAGGAAGGTGTGGAGGATGTGCTCCTGCCAGCCGCCGACCGTCTGGACCCGGACGTCCGTGAACCCGGCGACCTCGAGCCGCTCCTTGAACGTCCTCGCGGAGTCGAAGCGCAGCACCGACTGCCACAGGAACGAGGCCATCCCCGGCACCCGCCCGCGCATCCGGATCCGCGGCAGGTAGTTCAGCCAGCACGCGGCGGTCCACCGCAGCCGCGCGGCCCGGTCCCCGCGGACCGAGTACTCGTGCACCGCGAGCGGCGCGCCCGGCTTCAGCAGCTCCAGCAGGTAGTCCAGGGTGTCGTCGAGGTTGCGCTGGTGGCGCATCTGGAACACGACGAGGGCCGCGTCGAACGGGGGTTCGATGCCCTCGGCGTGCAGCGCGTCGTCGAGTGTGCCGAGGGTGCCGTGCAGGAAGCGGTAGTCCGGCGCCCAGTCGAGCCGGCGGGCCGTGCCGACGAGCTCGGCGGACTCGTCGACGGCCACCACCTTCCAGCCGGGCGCCTCGTCGACGACCCCCTGGACCGGCGCCCCGCTGCCGCACCCCAGGACCAGGAGCGTGCGCTTGCGCCCGCTCAGGCCCATCCGGTGGATCGTGGTCCGCAACTGCCCGCGGTACGCGTCGCTGGTGCGGACGATCCGGTCGAAGGCCCGGGCGGGCTGGTCCAGGGCGGTGTCGGTCGCCGGCAACACGGTGTCGGCCGCCGGCGGGACGGTCTCGGGTGCGCTGGTCTCCGTTCCGCTCACGCCCCGATCCTGGCTCATCGCGAGGTCGCACCCAAGGGGACGCGCGCCGCGCCCGGAACGAATAGGCTGGTCGGGCGATGGTGCGTACCCTGGCCGTGGCCGACGAGGAGATCCCCGGACTGCGCTGCGGCGCGGCCCGGCGCAGCGGCGTCGACCTCGTCCTGGCCGCGGGTGACCTGCCCTTCGACTACCTCGCGGCGATCGCCGACGAGGTGGACCGCCCCGGCGTGATGGTGCCCGGCAACCACGACCGCGACCTGGGCGGCTTCCGCCAGCGCCGCGGGCTGTGGACCAGCGCCGGGCACCCCTGCGAGTGGCCGGGACCGGCGGGCTTCGAGAACGCCGACGGCCGGGTCGTCGACGCGGGTGGGCTGCGCATCGCCGGCCTCGGCGGCTGCCTGCGCTACCGCCCCGGGCCGAACCAGTGGACCGAGACGGAGCAGACCCGGCGGGCGAAGCGGCTCGTCCGGCGGGCGAAACGGGCCCAGCGCAAGGACGGCCGGGGCGTCGACGTCCTGCTGACGCACGCCCCGCCGCGCCACTGCGGCGACCGCGAGGACGGTCCGCACCGCGGCTTCGTCTGCCTGCACGGCGTGGTCGCGCAACTGCGGCCGCGCGTCCTGGTGCACGGTCACATCCACCCCTACGGTGAGCGCGTACCGGACCGGATGCTCGGCACCACCCGGGTCGTCAACGTCGTCGGGCGGAAGGTGCTGGACCTGTAGATGGAGACCGGATTCCCGCAGACCGACGCGGAGCACGACTTCCTGCGCCAGCGCCGCCGGCAGGTGCTCTCCCGGCTGGTGGCGTGGTTGCGCCACGAGCCCGACGACGTCTCGGAGATCCTGCCGTTCGACGAGGTCGTGGCCGCCCTGGGCCGCACCGGCGAGCGGCGGCTGCCGGGCATCCAGATCGTGGACCTGGGCTCGGTCGTGGGCAGCGTCGACCGCACCGCGGACTTCGACCGGTGGTTCCGGCCACGCAGCCGCCACTCCCGGGAGCGCTGGGAAAGGCTGGCCCGGGCCCGGCGCCGGGGCGAGACGATCCCGCCGGTCGACCTGTACCGGGTGGGCGGGCTGCACTTCGTCCGCGACGGCCACCACCGGGTCTCCGTGGCGCTCGCCCTCGGCCTGCGGACGGTCGACGCCCTCGTCACCGAGGTCACCACGAGGATCGACTCGACCGGGATCGCCCACCGCGGCGACCTGATCACGAAGGACCTCCGGCGCGTGTTCCTCGACCGGGTCCCGCTCGGCCGCGCTCAGCTGGCCACGATCGAGGTCGGCGACGCCTGGAGGTACGCGGAGCTGTCCGAGACCGTGGAGGCGTGGGGCTTCCGGCTGATGCAGAGCGAGGGTCGCTACCTCGACCGCGAGACCGTGGCCCGGCGCTGGTGGGCCGAGGAGTACCGGCCGGTCGTGCGCATGCTCACGCAGGCCGAGCTGGTCGGCCCGCGCACCGAGACGGACGCCTACCTCCACCTCGCCTGCCAGCGCTACCGGCTGCTGCGCACCCACCGCTGGGACGACGAGGTGGTCGAGCGGCTCCGGGCCGACCCCGGCTGACCGGTCGTCGGGCAGCCGGCGGAACGGTCGTCCCCGGGGACGTCGCTCCTCAGGTGTCTCCCTCGATCGTCTCCCAGCAGCTGCCCCCGGCCGCGGATCGTTCGACCGCGTCGAGCACCAGCTGCACCTGCAGCCCGTCGGCGAACGACGGCACCGGGTCCGCCCCGGTCCCGATGTCGTGCACGAGGTCCGCCACCTCGTGCACGAAGGTGTGCTCGTAGCCCAACCCGTGGCCCGGCGGCCACCAGGCCTCCAGGTACGGGTGGGTCGGCTCGGTGACGTGGACGCGCCGGAACCCGGCGGTGTCCGGCTCCGCACCGCCGTCGTGGAACCAGAGCTCGTTCATCGCCTCGAAGTCGAAGGCGAGCGAGCCCGCGGCGCCGTTGACCTCCAGCCGCAGGGCGTTCTTGCGGCCGGTCGCGAACCGGGTGGCCTCGAACGACGCGACCGCGCCGCCGGCGAACCGGCCGAGGAAGAGGGCCGCGTCGTCGACGGTCACCGCGCCGCGCTCCGCGGTGCCCGCGCCCGACAGCTCGCCGGGCTGCGCTGCGAGCGGCCGCTCCCTGACGAACGTCTCGGTGAGCGCGGAGACCCCCGTCAGCCGCTCGCCCACGACGTACTGCGCCAGGTCGACGATGTGCGCCCCGATGTCGCCGAGCGCCCCCGATCCCGCCTGGTCCCGTTGCAGCCGCCAGACCAGCGGGAACTCCGGGTCGACGATCCAGTCCTGCAGGTAGACGCCGCGCACGTGCCGCACCGGTCCGATCCGCCCCTGCTCGACCAGCCGGCGGGCCAGGGCGATCGCCGGCACCCGTCGGTAGTTGAACCCGACCATCGACCGCACCCCGCGGTCCCGCGCCCGCTCCGCCGCCGCGACCATGACCCGTGCCTCGTCGACGGTGTTGGCCAACGGCTTCTCGCACAGCACGTGCTTGCCCGCGTCGAGCGCCGCGATCGCGATCTCCGCATGCGTGTCCCCGGGGGTGCAGACGTCGACGAGCGCGACGTCGTCCCGGGTCAGCAGCTGCCTCCAGTCGGTCTCGACCGCCCGCCACCCGAGCTTCGCCGCGGCCGCCTGCGTCGCCGCGGGGTCGCGACCGCACAGGACGACCATCTCCGGGGCGAGCGGCAGGTCGAAGACGTGGGCCGCGGTGCGCCACGCCTGCGAGTGCGCCGCGCCCATGAAGGCGTAGCCGATCATGCCGACGCCGAGCGGCGGTGTCACGACCCGGAGCCCAGCGGCAGGTCGAGCCCGTCGGCGCTCATGTCAGCTCCCTTCCCGCACCGGGTCGGGCACCCGGTGCTCGTCGGGCACGGCGGCCGGGCCCGCGTGCACGACCCGGCCCTCCCGCACCGACTCGCGGGGTCAGACGGCGGCGGGGGCGGCCTCGGTCGTCGTCAGGTTCCGGCCGTTCTTGGGGTCGAAGACCTGCAGCTTGGAGGTGTCGACCCACACCTCGACCGGGTGGCCCTCGGCGGCCCGGGAGGCGGCGGACAGCCGGGTGACCAGCGAGCCCGCGTCGCCGCCCGGCACGTCGGCGGTGCCGGCGTCGGCGGCCAGCTCGGCGAGCTCGGCCGAGGTCGCCTGCTCCTCCACGGTGAAGTAGACGAACTTGTCCGAGCCCATCGACTCCAGCACGTCGACCTGGGCGGTGAAGATCGAGCCCCGGCCGCGGACGCCCTCCTCGACCAGGGCGGCGTCCTCGAAGTGCTCCGGGCGGATGCCGACGATGACGTCGCGCTCGGCCTGCGACGCCGACAGCGCCTGCCGCAGCCGGTCGCCGAGTGCCAGGTCGCCGAGGGCCGTGCGGAGCGAGTCGTTCTCCAGCCGCGCCGGCAGGAAGTTCATCGCCGGCGAGCCGATGAAGCCGGCGACGAACAGGTTGGCCGGGTTGTCGTAGAGGTGCTGCGGCGAGCCGATCTGCTGCACCACGCCGCTGCGCATCACCACGATCCGGTCCCCGAGCGTCATCGCCTCGGTCTGGTCGTGCGTGACGTAGACCGTGGTCGTCTCCAAGCGCTGCTGCAGCTTCGAGACCATCGTGCGCATCTGCACGCGCAGCTTGGCGTCGAGGTTCGACAGCGGCTCGTCCATGAGGAAGGCCTTGGGGCTGCGGACGATCGCCCGGCCCATCGCGACCCGCTGCCGCTGGCCGCCGGACATGTTGGCGGGCTTGCGGTCCAGGTGCTGGGTGAGGTCGAGGATCTTCGCCGCCTCGGTGACCTTGCGGTCGATCTCGGCCTTGTCGACCTTGGCCAGCTTCAGCGGGAAGGCCATGTTCTCCCGCACCGTCATGTGCGGGTAGAGCGCATAGGACTGGAACACCATCGCGATGTCGCGGTCCTTGGGCGCGCGCTCGTTCATGCGCTGGCCGCCGATGCGCAGCTCACCGTCGGAGATGTCCTCGAGCCCGGCGATCATGTTGAGCGTCGTGGACTTCCCGCAGCCCGACGGTCCGACGAGGATGATGAACTCCCCGTCGGCGATCTCGAGGTTGACGTCGTCGGCGCCGAGGGTGCCGTCGGGGTACCGCTTGTAGACGTGGTCGAGGACGATGTCGGCCATCGGGTTATCCCTTCACTGCGCCGGAGGTCAGCCCGGCGACGATCCGGCGCTGGAAGAACAGCACGAAGACGATGATCGGAATGGTCAGCAGCACGGCCGCGGCCGCGATCGACCCGGTCGGCTCGGCGAACTGCGAGGCGCCGGTGAAGTTCGCGATCGCCACCGTCGCCGTCTGCGAGCGGCTGGTCGAGGTCAGCGAGATCGCGAACAGGAAGTCGTTCCAGCAGAAGATGAACACCAGGATGGCCGTCGTGAACACGCCGGGCGCCGCGAGCGGGACGATGACCGAGCGGAAGGCCTGCAGCGGCGTGGCGCCGTCCATCTTCGCCGCCTTCTCCAGCTCCCACGGGATCTCCCGGAAGAAGGCGGAGAGCGTGTAGATCGCCAGCGGCAGCGCGAAGGTGATGTACGGCAGGATCAGGCCGATCCACGTGTCGAAGATGCCGATCGAGCGCTCGATGTCGAACAGCGGGCTGACCAGCGAGATCTGCGGGAACATGGCGATCAGCAGCGAGACGCCGACGAGGACCTTCTTGCCCGGGAAGTCCAGCCGCGCGATCGCGTAGGCCGCCATGGTGCCGATGACGACGGCGAACACCGTGGAGATCAGCGCGATGCCGATGGAGTTCCGCAGGGCGGCGGTGAACAGTCCGATCTGGAAGATCTCGGCGTAGTTGTCCAGCGTCCAGCTGCGCGGGAAGAAGTTCCCGTCCGTGATCGTGTCGGTGGTCTTGAAGCTGAGCGACAGGATCCAGAGCACGGGCACCAGCGCGTAGAGCAGCACGACCAGGTCGGCCACGGCCCACCAGGTCTTCTTCTGCCCCTCGGACATGCCCGCGCCCTTGGACGTGCCCTTCGCCGGTGCGGCCGGCCGGGGCTCCACTGCGGTGGCCATCAGCGCTTCCCCTCGTCGGAGCCGGGCGCCGCCGCGCCGAATATCTTGATGAACAGGAACGCGATCAGCGCGACGGCGATGAAGATCAGCACACTGATCGCCGAGCCGATGCCCAGGTTGAAGGCCTTGAACAGGTTGTCGTAGCCGAGCATCGAGACCGAGCCGGTCCCGTTGGACCCCTGCGTGAGGATGTAGATGTTGTCGAACACGCGGAAGGCGTCGAGCGTGCGGAACAGCAGCGCGACCAGGATGGCCGGCTTCATCATCGGCAGGATGATCCGGGTCAGCCGCTGCCACGGGCCGGCGCCGTCGACCTGGGCGGCCTTGAGCAGGTCGTCCGGTACCAGGGCGAGGCCGGCCATGAGCAGCAGCGCCATGAACGGCGTGGTCTTCCAGACCTCCGCCAGGATGATCAGCGCGATCGCCGAGGCCTGTCCGGTCAACGGCGCGGCGCCCTCGGGCAGCATCGCCGCGAGGTAGCCCTTGTCCGGCGTCCAGGCGAACTGCCAGCTGAACGCGGCCACGACCGTGACGATGCCGTACGGGATCAGCACGACGGTGCGCGTGAGCCCCCGGCCGACGATGGTGCGGTGCATGACCAGCGCCAGCGCCAGGCCGAGTACGAACTCGATGGCCACGGAGACCACCGTGATGATCATCGTGACCAGGAAGGCCCGCCACCAGTATTCCGACGTGAGCACGGCGGCGTAGTTGGCGAGCCCGGCGAACGAGCGGTCCGCCGGGAACCGCAGGTCGTAGCGCTGGAAGGACAGCCAGACCGCGTAGGCGATCGGGTAGGCGGTCACGGCGACCATGATGATCGCGGCGGGGGCGCAGAGCAGGAGCCCGAGGCGGCGCTCGGCCTTCTTGCCCTCGGACAGCTCGGGCTTGCCCTTGCGGTGGGAGACCGGGGCGGACGTGGTCTCCGACGACACGGTGGGTGCGGCCATCACGGCACCAGCCCTTCCGAATTCTGCGCGCGGACGATCTGGTCGGCGAGCTCGCCCGGCACCGCGGCGGGGTCGATGTCCGCCGGCGGGTTGAGCAGGTCCGAGATCACGATCGAGATGCTCTGGTAGGCCGGGGTCTCCGGCCGCACGCTCGCGTTGTCCAGCGACTCCTTGATCGCCTGCCAGGCCGGGTACTCCTGCTGGAACGCCGGGTCCGAGTAGAGCGCCTCCAGGGTGGGCGGCACACCACCGTCGACGGCGTTGCGCAGCTGGTTCTCCCGGTTGCGCAGGCACTGCACGGCCTCGAAGGCCAGGTCCTTGTGCAGCGACGTGCTGCTCACGCCGAGGTTCAGCCCGCCGATGGTGACCTTGGCCGGTTCGCCCGGGTTCACCGACGGATAGGGCGCCCAGGCGAACTCGTCGATCACCTGCCGGCCGGTGTCCGCGCCGGTCGGCCCGCCCTGCTCGTCGATGAAGGTGCCGCCGCCGCCACCGTCCGGCGGTGGGGTGTTGATGGAGGCGTAGACGAACGGGTAGTTGACCTGGAACGCCGCGGTGCCGGCCTCCATCGCGAGCCGGCCGTCGTTCTCCTTCGCCACCGACAGCGAGGGATCGGCCGCCGGCGAGGTGGCGACCCGCTTCATGATCGAGGCAGCTTCCTCGGCGTCGCTGCGGCCGGGCTCCTGGGCGATCAGGACGGTGCCGTTCTCGTCGATGATCTGGCTGCCGGCGCTGTTGACGAGCGTGTTGAACCAGACGGTGATGCCCTCGTACTGGGCGCCCTGGACCTCGATGTAGGAGGGCAGGCCCTGCTGGTGCAGGTCCTCGGACATCTGGATCATCTCGTCCCACGTCGCCGGCGGGGTGGGCGCGAGGTCTTTGCGGTACCAGAGGATCTGGGTGTTGGTGTTGAGCGGCGCCGCCCAGAGATCCCCCTGGTAGGTGCCGGTCTCCAGGGCGGCGGGCAGCGTGCCCTGCTCGACCTGGCTGCGCACGGCCGGCGGGTACTTCTCCAGCCAGCCGGCCTCGGCGAACTCCGCGGTCCAGGTGACGTCGATGCCGACGATGTCGACGGAGGTGTCCCCGGCCACGAGCCGGCGGGCCAGCTGCAGCCGCTGGTCGTCCGCGCTCTTCGGCAGCGTCTGCTGGGCGATCGTGTAGCGCCCGCCGGCGGCCGCCGTACAGTCCTCGGCGGCCTGGCCGTACTGGGTCGCGCCGTCCGCGGGGGTGTAGAAGTTGAGGGTCGGCGGTCCGGCGGTCTCGGCCCCGCACCCGGCGAGCACCGCCGCGCAGAGCACGGCACCACCGGCGGCCGCCCAGCGGCCGCGTCCTCGGCGCCGTCGCCGGCGTCCGTCGGCTCCCCCGCCCCGCGCTCCCGGCGGCTGCCCCATCCCGGCCTCCCGTTCCGACGCCGGAGCGCCGTGACGGAACGCGGCGGCGCGGCATCGCACAGTCGTGTGACCCCGATCACCAGTAGCGATCGGTAGAGGCAACCTATGTCGGGTTCGGGCCCCCCGCAATCCGAGATCGGGGCAGTGACCAAGCCGAGACCTGATCAGGCGGCACGATCAGCGGCACCGCCGGCACATCCCGCCACGAGATCCCGCACCGGTCGCGGTGGAGGACCCCCTCCACCATCGCTCGGAGGTCCGGGAACGGCCGGCCCGGTTGACGGTGACGCCCGGTCACGGGGTGACGACGATCTTCCCGTGCACGTGGCCGTCGACCTGGAGGGCGACGGCCTCCTGGATCCGGTCGAGCGGGAACGACGCCGCGATGGGCACGGTGACGGCTCCGGCGGCGACCGCGTCGGTGATGCGCTCGAGCGCGGCCGGTTCGGCGGCGAAGGCGCCGGTCGCGTGCACTCCGGGGACGTGACGGTCCGCGGCGATGGTCGAGATTCGCCCAGGTGGCACGCCGAGTGCGAGGGCTGTCTCGGCGGTTTCCGTGCCGTGCAGGTCGGTGGCGGCGGTGATGCCGTCTGGGGCGAGTACGCGAACCCGGTCCGCGAGGCCGGTGCCGTAGGCGGCCGGTAGCGCGCCGAGCCGCTCCAGGAAATCGAACGTTCCCGGGGACGCGGTTCCGATCACGGTCGCGCCGGCCAGCCGGGCGAGCTGCACGGCCAGGACGCCCACACCGCCGGCGGCGCCGCCGACGAGGAGGGTGTCCGACGGCCCGACCCGGATCGCATCAAGGGCAGCAGCCGCGGTGAGCCCGGGGGTGGGCAGCGCGGCGGCGGTGGCGTCGTCGATGCCGTCGGGGGTGCTCAGCAGCAGGTTCGGTGGTGTCAGCGGCACGCGCAGCACGATGTGGTCGGCGACGGCGCCGGCGAGCACCCCGCCGTACACGCGGTCGCCCCGGGCGAACTCGCTGACGCGCTGCCCGACCTCGTCCACGACGCCGGCGAGGTCGCAGCCGAACCCGGATGGTCCGGTGATGCCGAACCTGGCCGCGTGACGGGCCGAACCGGCCATCTGCCAGTCCATCGGGTTCAGGCCGGCCGCGCGGACGGCGACGCGGATCTCGCCGGGACCGGCGTGGGGTTCGGGAACTTCGCGCACCTGAAGCACTTCTGGCCCGCCGAACTCTTCGCGGAGGACGGCCCGGCTCATGCCGCGGTCCCCGGTCCGGTGAGGGCCTGCTCGATGATCCGCCCGTACAGCCGGACCGACGCCGACCGGGGAAGCAGGTACTTCCCCGCCAGGTCGGCGAGGTTGTTCATCAGGCCGGGTATGACGTGCGCCTTCCGGCCGAGCTTGCGCAATGCGGTGCGCGCGACCACGGCGGGGTCCATCTTGCGCCCGCCCAGCCTGCCGAAGTCGATGCCGGCCGCGTTGTCCAGACCCTCGGTCCGCGTCGGGCCCGGGGAGACGACAAGGACGTCCACGCCGTGCTTGTACCACTCGTGGTTCAGCGCCTGCCCAAGCGAGAGCACATACGCCTTCACCGCAGCGTAGTTGGCCTGGAAGGGCACCGGGCTGGCCGCGAGGCTCGACGACACCAGGATCAGGGCGCCGCGACGGCGGCCGACGAACTCGCGCCCGAACCGGTGCGCCAGCTGCAGCGGCAGCGACCCGTCCAGGGCGAGGACGTCCAGCTCGTCGGACAGCTCGTTTGCCACGAAGGGGCCGGCGTGGAAGATGCCGGCGTTCGCGACGACGACCCCGACGTCGAGGCCACTGACCTGTCGCGACAGCTCGTCGACGGCGCCGTCGCCGAGGAGGTCGAGCGCGACCACCTTGCTGTCGACGCCGTAGGCGCCCGAGAGCTCCGCGGCCAGCGCTTCGAGGCGGTCCTTCCGGCGCGCGACGAGGACGGGGTTCACGCCCGCGGCGGCCAGCTGCCGCGCGAACTGTTCGCCGATGCCGGAGGACGCTCCGGTGACGACCGCGTAGGCGCCGTAGGTGCGCAGGTCTTTCATGGTGTTCCTGTCCGTGCCGGGGAACGCACGATTTCAGTGCAAGCGTTCCAGAAGATGTCCGCGACCCTACGACTTATTGAACACTCAGTCAAGAAGTCATAGACTGGGGGCATGGCGAGGACAGGACGGCCGAGAGCGTTCGACCCGGCGGAAGCGCTGGCGACGGCGCAGAGCATCTTCTGGGCGTCCGGTTACGGCGGAACCTCGATCCAGGCGCTCGTCGACGGCATGGGACTCGAACGCGGGAGCCTGTATGCCGCGTTCGGCGACAAGCGCCGGCTGCACTTCGAGACGGTGAAGCTGTACTGGGCCGAGTACGAGAAGACGCTCCGGTCAGCGCTCACGCAGGTCCCGCTGCTTCCCGCGTTGCGCGAGGTCCTGGTGATGCCCGCGCAACTCGGAACAGTGGCCTCCGACCCGCAGGCCCCGCACGGCTGCATGATGGGCAACACCGTCGCCGAACTCGTCCCCCAGGACCCCGAAGCCACGGCCCTCGTCACCGACGCGTTCGCCCGGTTCTCCGACTTGATGACCGAGGCGCTCCGGCAGGCCCAGGAACGCGGGGAGGTCAGCACCGCTTCCCCGCCCGAAGCGCAGGCGCATCTCCTGCTCGTCCTCGCCCAGGGAACCTCGCTCCTGGCACGCACGGGAACCGACCCGTCGACCGCGACAGCAGCGATCGACGCCGCCTTCGCCGGACTGCGCGCGGGCGGCTGAACAGGCACCATGCAGAAGCCCTCGGGGCCGGGTGGAGCGCCCTTCACCCGGCCTCCGGACGGCGGGCTCAGTCCTTTCAGACCACCGGCGAATCCTCGCTGCCGCACGCGGTCAGCAACACCGGAGCCACCAGGACGGCGAACCGGACGTCCACACAGCGCGGCACCGGCAGCCCCCCTCGACCACACGGCCCGCCGCCCCGGAACGTCCTCGGCTCCCCGTCCGGCGAGCCCCGTCGAGCGGACGCCGACCCGCCCGGGACCACCCGCCGTGTGGGCCGTTCGCACCACACGACCCACAGGTCGTCGACGCTGATCAGGCCGAGACGGGCGCGAACGGACGAGCCCCGCGTGCGCTCAGGCGCCGGCGGCGGTACCCATCGCCAGCTTGGCCAGCAGTTCGCGGGCCTTCTCCGCGTTGCGCGGCTGGCACAACACGTCGTAGCGGCCGGCGACCATCTGGCTGGCCGAGGTGAAGTCCCGCCGGCCGCGGGTGCTCCAGTACTGGGCCGCCGCGAACGCCAGGCCGAACACGATGCCGCCGAGCAGCGCGACGACGATCCGGACGACGCCGTCGCCCCCGGTGCTGAAGAGGCTGAGCAGCAGGCCCACGAACAGGCCGAACCAGGCGCCGGACGCCGCGCCCGACAGCAGCACACGGCCCCATGTCAGCCGTCCGACGATCCGCTCGACGAGCATCAGGTCGACGCCGACGATCGTCACGTCCCGTACGGGGAAGTCGCTGTCGGCGAGGTGGTCGACCGCCCGCTGCGCCTCCTCGTAGGTGGCGTAGGAGCCGACCGGCCAACCGGTGGGCGGGGTGGGCAGGTTGGGCAGGCCCGGTGCGGGCTGACCGCTGCCGCCGAACGGGGTGGTCACGAGCTCTCTCCTCGGTACGGCCGACTGGGACACCTCGGACATCTCGGCGCCCATGATGTCAACGAGCGGGACCGCGCTGAAGTGCCCTCCGCGCTGGTCACGATAGAGGCACGGCGCCGGGAGCGCTGCGGGCCGTCCGGGTGGGGGCCCCGGCAGGACCGACCTCGCACACGACGGTCGTCGAGGCCAGCTCGGGGTCCACGGCGGTGTCCGAGGCGTCCTTCGCCCGGCGGATCGGGGTGCCGTTCGTGGCCGTCATGCGCCGCTCGACGAGCCCCGAGAAGGTCACGCCGATCGAACGGCAGGGCGGGCGGTGCCGGTTCGTGGAGCACGGCGCGCAGGTCTTCCTGTCGGAGGTGATCGACCTGATGCTCCCCGTGCCCGACGCGGCGGGCATCGCCGCCGCGCGCCGGCTGCACGAGCGCACCTGGCGCTTCGCGGGTGGGAGCACCGGCACGAACCCGTCGGGGTCTCCACGCTGGTCGCGCGGATGCTCCCCGAGGGCGGGCGCGGCAACATCGTCACGCTGATCTGCGACGGCGGCGAACGCTACCGCCACAGCTACCACGACGACCTCTGGGTCGCCGCGCAGGGCCTCGACCTCGCCCCTGCACCGAGCGGATCGAGCAGTTCCTGACGACCGGCGTGCGGTAGGGCCGGCGAGAACGCGGGAGGCCCCGCCGGATCGCGGCGGGGCCTCCCGCACCGGCCGGGCGCTCAGCGGGAGCGGTACTCCTTGAGCAGGCCGCGGGAGATGATCGTCTTCTGGATCTCGCTGGTGCCCTCGCCGATCAGCAGGAAGGGCGCCTCGCGCATCAGCCGCTCGATCTCGTACTCCTTCGAGTACCCGTAGCCGCCGTGGATGCGGAAGGCCTCCTGGGTGACCTCGGCGCAGTACTCGCTGGCGAGCAGCTTGGCCATGCCGGCCTCGACGTCGTTGCGCTCGCCGCGGTCCTTGAGCCGGGCCGCGTTGACCATCATCAGGTGGGCGGCCTCGACCTTGGTACCCATCTCGGCGAGCTTGAACGCGATGGCCTGGTGCTCGGCGATCGGCTTGCCGAAGGTGGCGCGCTGCTGCGCGTACTCCACGGCCAGTTCGAAGGCCCGGATGGAGATGCCGCAGGCGCGGGCCGCGACGTTCACGCGGCCGACCTCGACACCGTCCATCATGTGCGCGAAGCCCTTGCCGGCCTCCCCGCCGAGGATCTGCGACGCGGGGATGCGGAAGCCGTCGAACACCGCCTCGGTGGTGTCGACGCCCTTGTACCCCATCTTGTCGATCTTGCCGGGGATGGTGAGCCCGGGCGCGACCTCGCCGAAGCCGGAGGGCTTCTCCACCAGGAAGGTGGTGAGGTTCTGGTGCGGCTTCGGCTTCCCGAGGTCCGTCTTGACCAGCAGCGCGATCAGGTTCGAGGACCCGCCGTTGGTCAGCCACATCTTGGCGCCGTCGACGACGTAGTCGTCACCGTCCTGCTTGGCGCGCGTCTTGATCGCCGCGACGTCCGAGCCCAGGTCCGGCTCCGACATCGAGAACGCGCCGCGGGTCTCCCCCAGCGCCATGCTCGGCAGGTACTTCCGCTTCTGCTCCTCGGTGCCGTGGTGCATCAGCATGTACGCCACGATGAAGTGGGTGTTGATCACGCCGGAGACGCTCATCCAGCCGCGCGTGATCTGTTCGACGACGAGGGCGTAGGTCAGCAGGGACTCGCCCAGCCCGCCGTACTCCTCCGGGATGGTGAGGCCGAACAGCCCCATCTCCTTCATCCCGTCGACGATGTCCTGCGGGTAGGCGTCCTGGTGCTCCAGGGCGGTGGCGTGCGGGATGATCTCCTTGTCCACGAACGTGCGGACGGTGGAGATGATCTCCTCCTGCACGTCCGTGAGACCGGCGGTCTGGGCCAGGCGGGCCATCGTGCCTCTCCTCTTCGAGTCGGGTCAGGGGCCGCTCAGGCCTCCGGCGGGGTCCACTTGTCGGTGCGCTGCATACCCGCGGCGCGGCCCTTGCCCGAGATCACCAGGGCCATCTTGCGGGAGGCCTCGTCGATCATCTCGTCGCCGAGCATCGCGGCGCCGCGCTTGCCGCCGGCCTCGGAGGTGAACCAGTCGTAGGCGTCGAGGATGTTCTCGGCGTGGTCGTAGTCCTCCTGCGAGGGGCTGAAGACCTCGTTGGCCGCGTCGATCTGGCCGGGGTGCAGGACCCACTTGCCGTCGAAGCCCAGCGCGGCGGAGCGGCCGGCGACCCGCCGGAAGCCGTCGACGTCCTTGATCTGCAGGTAGGGCCCGTCGATGGCCTGCTTGTCGTGGGCGCGGGCCGCCATCAGGATGCTCATCAGGATGTGGTGGTAGGCGTCGCCGACGTCGTAGCCCGGTGGCTGCTCGCCCACGACCAGCGACTTCATGTTGATCGACGCCATGAAGTCGGCCGGGCCGAAGATGATGGTCTCGACGCGGGGGCTCGCGGTGGCGATCTCGTTGACGTTCGTGAGGCCCAGCGCGTTCTCGATCTGCGCCTCGATGCCGATCTTGCCGACCTCGTAGCCCATGGTCTTCTCGATCTGCGTCATCAGCAGGTCGAGCGCGACGACCTGCTGCGGCGTCTGCACCTTCGGCAGCATGATCGCGTCCAGGTTGGCGCCGGCCCCCTCGACGACCTCGACGACGTCGCGGTAGGTCCACTCGGTGGTCCAGTCGTTGACCCGGACCACGCGGGCCTTCTCGCCCCAGCCGCCCTCGTTCAGCGCGGCGACGATCGTCTTGCGAGCGCCCGGCTTGGCCAGCGGCGCGCACGCGTCCTCGAGGTCGAGGAAGACCTGGTCGGAGTCCAGCGTCCGGGCCTTGTCGATGAACTTCTGGCTCGAGCCGGGGACCGCCAGGCAGGACCGGCGGGGGCGGAGCGGGCGTGTGCTCCCAGACGCTACAGACGTCACTGTCGAACTCCTCGTCGCTGATCGGGGCCGCTACGGATGCTGGCACGTCCCGGGCCCCAGCGCGCCATCAGGTGATTGGTTTCTCACCCACGTGAGGTGGACGAGGGTTACCCGCCGGTACTCCCCTCCGGACGGACGGTCCAGGTGGGTGGACGGCGGCCGGGGAGCCGGATCGGCGCGCCCGGCGGGCAGGGCGGTCGTCAGGGCAGGGCGGTCGTCAGGGCAGGGCGGTCAGCTCGCCGCGCGACACCGGCACCACGCCGCCGCGCACGGTCGCGGCCAGCGCCCGCCCGCCCTCGGCCCGGACCTCGACGTCGAGCCGCGAGGGCCGGCCGATCTCGGCTCCCTGGGCGATCGTGAAGGCCGTGTCGCCGTCGGGGGCGAGCAGCCCGCGGTCGACGAGGAACACCCCGAGGGCGACGGCCGCGGAGCCGGTCGCGGGGTCCTCGTCCACCCCGACGCCGGCGCCGAACATCCGCAGGTGCACCTGCCGGGCGTCGCCGGACACGCTCGCGACCACGAGCCCGGTCAGCCCCTCGGTCTGCGCGCCCACCGCCTCGGGATCGGGCACCGCGCGGGCCACCGCGTCGGGCCGGACGAGCAGGAACGCGAACGGCGCCCCGGCCGCGGCCACGCCGGGCGCGGCGGCGCCGTCCACGTCGTCCGGGGTCAGCCCGGCCGCGGCGGCGAGCAGGGCGGCGTCGAGGTCGTCCCCCACCTCCGGCCGCCCGCCCTCGACCCGTGCCCCGTCGGCGTCGACCGAGACCGGGAGCAGCCCGGCGCCGCACTCCTGGACGACGTCGCCGTGCCGGATCGCGCCGTCCCGCGCGAGCGTCCAGGCCGCGCCGACACTGGGGTGCCCGGCGAACGGCAGCTCGACGGCCGGGGTGAAGATCCGCACGCGGTAGTCCGCCGCCGGGGTGGTCGGCGGCAGGGTGAACACCGTCTCGGAGAGGTGGAACTCGGTGGCGATCGCCTGCATCGCCGCGGCCGGCAGCTCGTGCTGCTCGCAACGGACCACCGCGAGCGGGTTGCCCGCGAACGGGCGGTCGGTGAACACGTCCACGACGTCGAAGCGCAGGGTCGACACGGCGACGACACTATGGCGGTCGACGTCGTGCCGCAGCGCGCGTGCGCGGACCGTGGCGTTCGCCGGGCCGGCCGGTCCGACCCCTCCCCACCAGCGTCGACGGCCTAGTCTGTGCCCCATGGGCGCGGGCCGGATCTTCGTGGCACGGATGGCGGGCCTCGCCGTGTTCGGGCCGGACGGGGAGCGCATCGGCAAGGTGCGCGACGTCGTGGCCACCCTGCGCCTCGACGCCACCCCGCCGCGGGTGCTCGGCCTGGTCGTGGAACTGTCCAGCCGGCGGCGCATCTTCGTGCCGATGCTGCGGGTGGCCGCCGTCGACCCGGCCGCCGTCACGCTGGCCAGCGGTTCGATCAGCCTCTCCGGCTTCCACCAGCGCCCCAACGAGACGCTCGTGCTCGGACAGATGCTCGACGCGCCGGTCACCGTCCGCGAGTCCGGCGAGCACGCCGTCGTGGTCGACGCGGCCATCGAACCCACCCGCAGCCGCGACTGGGTGGTCAGCAGGCTCGCCCTGCGCACCGGCCCGCGCCGGCTCGGGCGTCGGAACCCGGTGCAGGTGCAGCCGTGGAGCGCGGTCCAGGGGTTGACGCTGTCGGACCGGCAGGGCACCGAGGGCCTGCTCACGGTGTTCGACGCCATGCGCCCCGCGGACGTCGCGGCCGCCCTCTCCGAGCTGCCCCGCAAGCGCCAGCGCGAGGTCGTCGACGCGCTCGACGACGAGCGGCTGGCCGACGTGTTCGAGGAGCTCTCGGAGAACGACCAGCGCGTGCTGTTCGCGCACCTGGACTCCGAGCGGGCCGCGGACGTCCTCGAGGCCATGTCGCCCGACGACGCCGCCGACCTCCTCGGCGAGCTCGGCGACGAGGAGGCCGGCCGGTTGCTCTCGCTCATGGAGCCCGAGGAGTCCGAGCCGGTGCGGCGGCTGATGACCTACGAGACGCGCACCGCCGGCGGGCTCATGACCCCGGAGCCGATCGTGCTCAGGCCGGACGCGACCGTCGCCGAGGCGCTCGCCCACGTCCGCAACCCGGACGTCCCGCCGGCGTTGGCGAGCATGGTCTTCGTCTGCCGCCCGCCCTCCGCCACGCCGACCGGGCGCTACCTCGGCTGCGTGCATTCGCAGCGGCTGTTGCGCGAGGCGCCGTTCGAGCTGGTCGCGGGGCTGGTGGACAGCGAGCTGGCCCGGCTGGAGCCCGACGCGACGATCGACGAGATCACCCGCTACTTCGCCACGTACAACCTGGTGGCCGGTCCGGTCGTCGACCCGGAGGACCACCTGCTCGGCGCGGTCACCGTCGACGACCTGCTCGACCACCTGCTGCCGGAGGGCTGGCGGGACCAGCCCACCGTGGGGCACGTGGACCCCGACGGCGGGCTGGTCGTGGGCTACGCCCGCAACGGGACCGGGCCGGACGGGCGCGGACGGACGGGGGCCGCCGATGCCTGAGCTGCAGACCGACCGCCGCCTCGACCAGCCGCTGATCGGCCGGCGCCGCCTCGAGTTCGACCCGAGCAGCTTCGCCAGCGCCGCGGAGCGCATCGCGCGCTACCTCGGCACCGGCCGCTACCTCGCCATCCAGACCGTGATCGTGATCGTCTGGATCGTGCTGAACGTGGCCAGCTGGCACCTGCAGTGGGACCCGTACCCGTTCATCCTGCTCAACCTGGCCTTCTCCACCCAGGCGGCCTATGCGGCGCCACTGATCCTGCTCGCGCAGAACCGGCAGGACGACCGCGACCGGGTCGCGCTGGAGGAGGACCGGCGGCGCGCCGAGCGCACGAAGGCCGACACCGAGTACCTCGCCCGCGAGCTCGCCGCCCTGCGCCTGGCGGTCGGCGAGGTCGCCACCCGCGACTACCTGCGCGGCGAGCTCGAACGCCTCACCCAGAGCCTCGAGGCCAGCGTCGACGCCGCGGCGCGGGGCGAGGGGTCCGACCGGCGGCCGGAGAAGCGAGCGGAGAAGCGGGACGCCAAACCCCGCCGCCGCTGACCCACGAGCCGGGCTCCGGTCTCCGGGCTCCCGCGAGTCGCGAGATCCGGCACCGCAAGTCGCGGGATCCCGCACCGCGAGACGCGAGATCCCGCACCGCGAGACGCGAGATCCCACACCACCTCGAGTCGTGAGATCCCGCACCGCGAGACGCGAGGTCCCGCACCGCAGGTCGTGGGCCCGGCTGAGCTCAGGTGACGACCAGGCGGGAACAGATCCGCTCGAACGCGGCCAGGTCGTCGGACTCGAGCCGGCGGGCGAAGTGCTCCGTGACCCCACGCAGGTGGGTGCGGGAGGCGGTGCGCAGCCGGTCCAGTCCCGCAGGCGTCAGCCCGGCGGTGACCCCCCGCCCGTCCGACTCGACCCGGGCTCTGCGCACGAGCCCGGCCCGCTCGAGCCGGTCGACGAGCCGGGTCACCCCGGACCTCGAGAGCAGCACGGCGTCGGCCAGCTCCGTCATCCGCAGCCGCCGCCCGGGCGCCTCCGCGAGCTGGACCAGCACGTCGTAGGCCGCCAACGACAGCTCCTGCTCCGCGACGAGTTCGGTCTCCAGCGCCCGGGTGATCGTGGCGTGCGCCCGCAGGAACGACCGCCACGCCGCCATCTCCTCCGGAGCGGGCACGACGTGCGCCGACCGGTACTTCCCCCCGTGCGCGGACCGCGTGGTGCGCGGGCTGCTCGTCCCAGCCCGCCCTTCGGCGATGTCCGTCACGCCCACAGATGCTACGGACGTGCGAACGGCCCCGGGAGCGCACGTAGCATGGGAGGGGACAGGCCGTGACCCCTCTCGCGGCACTCGTCGACGAGGAAGGTTCAGCGGAGACCCAGATGTCCCTCATGGGAAACACCAGCACCGAGACCGTCGAACAGGCGATCCGCGCCGCGTTGAGCAAGGTCGAGGACCCCGAGATCCGCAAACCGATCACCGAGATCGGCATGGTCAAGGGCGTCACGGTGTCCCCGGACGGCGTCGCGCAGGTGGGCGTCTACCTGACGGTCGCGGGCTGCCCGATGCGGGACACCATCAACCGTCGGGTGACCGAGGCCGTGTCGGCCGTGCCCGGGGTGACCGAGGTCCGGGTCGAGCTGGACGTCATGAGCGACGAGCAGCGGACCGCCCTGCGCAAGCAGCTGCGCGGCGACTCGGCGGAGCCGGAGATCCCGTTCGCCCAGCCCGGCTCGCTGACCCGCGTGTACTGCGTGGCGTCCGGCAAGGGCGGCGTCGGCAAGTCCTCGGTCACGGTCAACCTGGCGGCGGCCATGGCCGCGAAGGGCCTGCACGTCGGCGTGGTCGACGCCGACATCTACGGGCACTCGGTCCCGCGGATGCTGGGCGCGGCGGACCGGCCGACCAAGGTCGACGACATGATCATGCCGCCGCAGGCGCACGGCGTGAAGGTCATCTCGATCGGCATGTTCGTCGCGGACAACACCCCCGTGGTGTGGCGCGGCCCGATGCTGCACCGGGCGCTGCAGCAGTTCCTGGCGGACGTGTTCTGGGGCGACCTGGACGTCCTGCTGCTGGACCTGCCCCCGGGCACCGGCGACATCGCGATCTCCACCGCGCAGCTCATCCCCAACGCGGAGCTGCTGGTGGTCACCACCCCTCAGCAGGCCGCGGCCGAGGTGGCCGAGCGGGCGGGCTCGATCGCGCTGCAGACCCGGCAGCGGATCGCCGGCGTCGTCGAGAACATGTCGTGGTTGGAGATGCCCGACGGCTCGAGGATGGAGGTCTTCGGCGCGGGTGGCGGCCAGACCGTGGTCGACCGGCTGAGCCAGGCGCTCGGCGCGCCGGTCCCGCTGCTCGGCCAGGTCCCGCTCGAGCCGGGCGTGCGCGAGTGCGGCGACTCCGGCACCCCGATCGTCCTGCGCAGCCCCGAGACCGGCGCGGCGCAGGTCCTCAACGGCATCGCCGAGAAACTGACGGTCCGTTCCCGGGGCCTCGCCGGCATGAGCCTGGGCCTCTCCCCCGTCCGGAAGTGACCTGCCCGAGCCGCATTATGGAACCATAATGCGCTCACACGCCGAATCTGATCGCACTATGGAACCATAATGCGCTCCAGCTGAGCTGGAATGCGCACTATGGTTCCATAGCGCGAGGGCGTCAGGCCGCGCTCGACAGGGCCTTGCCCCAGAGCGCCAGGCCCTCGTCGACCTGCTCGGCGGTGGTGATCAGCGGCGGGATGAACCGGACGACGTTGCCGAACGGCCCGCAGGTCAGCAGCAGCAGGCCCTGCTCGGCGGCGGCCGCGTGCGCCTTGACGGCGGTGGCCGCGTCGGGCGAACCGTCCGGCGCCGTGAACTCGACGGCGACCATCAGGCCGAGGCCGCGGACGTCGCCGACCTGCTTGACGTCGGCGGAGGCGGTGCGCAGGCCCTCGAGCAGCCGGCGGCCCTGGACGGCGGCGTTCTCGACCAGGCCCTCCTCCTGCACCACGTCGAGGGTGGCGAGCGCCGCGGCGCAGGCGACGGCGTTGCCGCCGTACGTACCGCCCTGCGAGCCGGGGCGCGCCTTGCTCATCAGCTCGCGCGGGGCGGCGATGCCGGACAGCGGGAAGCCGCTGGCCAGGCCCTTGGCGGTGATGAGGATGTCCGGGGTGACGCCGTCGGCGTGCTGGTGTCCCCAGAACTTCCCGGTGCGGCCGTACCCGGTCTGCACCTCGTCGGCGATCAGCAGGATGCCGTGCCGGTCCGCCCGCTCGCGCAGGCCGCGCAGGAAGGCCGGCGGGGTGGGCACGTAGCCGCCCTCGCCGAGCACCGGCTCGATGACGAACGCGGCGACGTCGGCCGCAGGCGCCGTGCTGACGAGCTGGCGGTCGAGCTCGGCGAGCGCGAACTCGACGGCCTGCTCCTCGCTCCAGCCGTAGCGGTAGGCGTAGGGGAACGGCGCGAACACCGTGCCGCCCATCATCGGACCGATCCCGGAGCGGATCTTGGCGCCCGAGGTGGTGAGCGCCGCGGCGCCCATCGTGCGGCCGTGGAACCCGCCGTCGAAGGCCAGGATCAGCGGCCGGCCGGTGGCGTGCCGGGCGAGCCGCACGGAGGCCTCCACCGCCTCGGAGCCCGAGTTGAGGAAGAAGACGCTGTCGAGCGCCGGCGGCAGCACGTCGCCGAGTCGCTCCGCGAGCTTCAGCAGCGGCTGGTGCATCACGGTCGTGTACTGACCGTGGATGAGCGTGCCCACCTGCTCCTGCGCCGCCGCGACGACCTTCGGGTGGCAGTGTCCGGTCGAGGTGACGCCGATCCCGGCGGTGAAGTCCAGGTACCGGCGCCCCTCGGTGTCGTAGAGGTGGACGCCCTCGCCGCGCGCGGCCTGGACGGGCGTGGCCTGGGTCAGGACCGGGGACAGCTGTGCCATGGAATTCCGCTCCACGAGTCGGTGATTGTCGGGTTGTCGACAATCCCAGGGAACCATGCCGGGGCGGGCCCGGGCAAGTGGGTCAGGCGGAGAGCAGCCCGACGGCGCGGAGACGATCGTCGTGGTCGACGCGGCGTCGCGACCCAGCCGCACGCCCTCGTCGAAGCGCACCGCGTAGCCGAAGACGTTCTGCTCGGTGGGCGGCGCGGCGCAGACCACGACCGCGGTCAACGCCGGCCCCGACAGCCCGAGCAGCACGCCGCCGACCACGAGCGCGAGCAGCGGGTGGCGCGGCGCCGCACGTCCCGACGTCGCCGCTCCGGGGATCGCCCGCCAGGGGTCACGCGGGCAGGGCCGGCGGCGGTGCCACGTCGAGGATGCGGGCGACGGCGTCGGCCATGTGGGACTCCAGGACCCGGGTCATGAGCTCGGCGTCGCCGGCCGCGAGGGCGTCCCGCAGGGTGCGGTGCTCGGCGAGGAGGTCCTCCGACGGCGGCGCGGTCTGCTGCAGGGCCGCGAGGCACATCCGCGTCTCCACCAGCAGCGTCCGGGACATCCGGTGCAGCCGCGGGCTGCCCGACGCGGCCACGAGTTCGGCGTGGAAGTCGTGGTCGGCGTCGGCCAGCGCGACGGCGTCGCCCACCCCCGCCGCGGCCTCCATCGCGGCGATCGCCGCGTCCAGCCGGGCGACGGCGGGGCCGCGGTCCGGCTCGGCGAGCAGGAGCAGCGCGGCCGCCCGCTCGACCGCCGTGCGGGCCGTGTAGACGTCCCGCACGTCGGCGGCGTCGAGGTCGCGGACGAACAGCCCGCGGTGCCGCTCGCTGCGCAGCAGCCCCTCGGCGACGAGCCGCTGCATGGCCTCACGCAGGGGCCCGCGGCTCACCCCGAGCCGCGCCGCCAGGTCGACCTCGCCCAGCTGCGTGCCGGGCGGGAAGGTGCCGCGCATGATCGCGGCCCGGATGCGGTCGGCGACGATCGCGGCCGTCGACCGGCGGTCGATGGGCTCCAGGTCCCCCATGTGCGTCCCCGCGCCGCCCGCCCGCATGGCCTCAGCCCGCCTCCGGGCCGGCGGCGAAGAGCGCACCGAGCCCCGCCCGCGCCCGGTCGGCGCCGGCCAGCCGCAGCCCCTGCCACACGCTGACCTGGTTGGCGGTGAGCACCGGCCTGCCGGCCCGCTCGTCGAGCCGGTCGAGCACGTCGATCGTGTGCAGCGCCGTGTCGGGCATGAGGATCGCCTGCGCCTCGGCGGCGGCCGGATCGGTGGCGACGGCCGCGGCGAACTCGAGCACGACGTCGTCGGTCAGGGTGCCGACCTCGGCCGCGGTGATGATCCCGCGCGAGGTCAGGGTGAGGACGCGGATGCCGGCCTTCCCGAGGAACTCGACGAACCGCTCGGCCACGTCGTCCGGGTAGGTGGCGCCGACGGCGACGGTGTCGATCCCGAGCCGGCGGCAGGCGTCGACGAACGCGAACGACGTGCTCGACGCCGGCACCCCGGCCACGTCCTGCAGCGCCTTGACCTGCGCCGCGGCCCCGTCCCAGCCGAACACGAAGGACCCCGAGGTGCAGGCCCAGACGATCGAGTCGAGGGGCCCGGCCTGCGCGGCCACGGCCTTCGCGCCGTCGGCGAGGATGTCCTCGGATCCGACGTCGAGCAGCGCGTCGACGCGGTGCGCGTCCTCCCGCATCAGCGTGTGCACGAGCGGGAGCCGGCTGCCGTCGCCGAGCCGCTGCTCGGCGCGCGGGTAGTCGTCCTCGGCGGAGTACCCGGGGTACAGGATCCCGACGGTGGGGGGCACGGGGGCGGTGGGTGTCACGGGCGTTCCTCGCGGGTCGAGCCGGGCAGGTTGTCGACAATCGTACAAGCCTGACCCGGCGGGGTCACGCCACCGAGCGCTCGACCGGGATCTGGAGCAGCCGCCCGCCGCCGACGGCCTGCCGGCCGATCGCGCGCAGCGAGGCCCACATGGTGACCTGGTTCGCCGTGATCACCGGCTTGCCCAGGGCCTGCTCGAGGGGCTCGATGATGTCGTAGGTCGGCAGGTTGGTGCAGCTGATGAACAACGCGTCCGCCTCGGGCCGGTCGACGGCCTTGACGATCGACACGACCTGCTCGTAGCCGACCCGCCAGATGTTGCCGAGCAGCCCGAGACCCTCGCTGGCGACCGTGCTGATCCCGCTGTCGGCGAGGAAGCCGGTCAGCCGCTGCGTGACCGCCGCGATGTACGGCGTGGCGATCGCCAGGTTCTGCACCCCGAGCAGGTGCAGCGCGTCGACCAGGGCGCCACTCGTCGTCGTCGCCTCCGGGGCGCCCGCCTCGACCATGGTCCGGCGGAGCACGAACTCCCCGGCCACGCCGCTGACGAAGCTGCCCGAGGTGCACGCGAAGGCCACGACGCCGGGCCGCGGCGTGAGCACGTCCCGGGTGGCCCGCCGCACGGCGCGCCGGTCCCCGACCGCCACGGCCATCTCGACCGTGACGGGCGTGGTGAAGAACGGCAGCCGGGTCAGGTACAGCGAGACGTCGTCCGGCGCCCAGCGCCACAGCTCCCGGTCCAGGGCGAAGTCGAACGGAGCGACGACACCGACCCCGGGTGCGTCGTCGGTCGGCTCGTCCGCACCGGAACCGGGGCCGGCATCCGGGTCGACGAGACCGACGGAGAGTTCAGCGGGCATCGGGTCACTCCACTCGAACGCCCCGAGTAGACCACCCTACTCGGAGGAACCCTCGGGCAGCCGCTCGTACACGAGCCGCTCCCCCACGCTGCCGGAACGCCACACGTCGTGGCACGCCTCCGCCATCGCCGGCAGATTCTCCACGATCGTGGCGTAGACGTTGCCGGGGACCCACCCCACGTCGCCGTTGAGCAGGAGGTTGTTGCGGCCGTAGAAGATGGCCAGGTCGATGCCGCCCGCGGCCTGGTCGATGTCCTGGTCCTCCTTGAAGGAGGCGTCGAGCATGCCGCCGTGGAAGTCGAAGTAGCAGACGTCGCCCGGGATGGGGGTGACGGTCGGGTTCTCCTGGCCGATGGTCGGGCCGAACCGCGGGACGATCGAGTAGACCTCGTTGCGGGCGTACTTCGCGTGCTGGGCCGGGCCGCCGAGCGGGCCGCCGGCGAGCGCCTCCCACACCGCCGCGGTGGTCCGCGGGGCCTCCTTCTCGAGCAGCTCGGCCACACAGGACACACCGCGGCGCTCGAGGCTGATCCGGATGTACTTGGGCAACGCACACACCTCATACGGCGTCGGGGGCAGGTCACGACCTCCGCGCCGGACGCGGATTGTTGACAATCATACGAGCGCTTCCTAGCGTGTCAATCGGCTCCCCCGTCCCGGAAGGATCTTCGGCGTGCCCGTTCCCGCAGGTCAGCCCGTCATCGCCGTGCTGACCGGAGACGATCCACCGACCGGCCTCGAGGAGCGCGCGGAGGGCGCCGACATCCGCCTCGCCGGCCCGTCCGACCTGGCAGGTGCGCTGTCCGGGGCCGATGTGCTGCTCGTGTGGGACTTCCTGTCCCCCGCCGTCCCGACGGCCTGGCGCGCGGCCGACACCGATGCCGTCCGCTGGGTCCACACCGCCAGCGCGGGTGTGGACAAGGTTTCGTTCCCCGAGATCCGCGAGCACCCCGCGCACATCACCAACGCCCGCGGCGTGTTCGACCGGCCGATCGCCGAGTACGTCACCGGCGTGGTGCTGGCGTTCGCCAAGGACCTGCCCACCACGCTGCGGTTGCAGTCCCGCCGGGAGTGGCGGCACCGCGAGACGGCCACGGTGCACGGCCGCACCGCCGTCGTGGTCGGCAGCGGCCCGATCGGGCGGGCGATCGCGGACATGCTCGGCGCCGTCGGGCTGCGCACCGAACTGGTCGGCCGGCGGGCCGCCGACGGGGTGCACGCCTTCGACGCCCTCCACGACCTGCTGCCCTCGGCCGACGTCCTGGTCCTCGCCGCGCCGCTCACCGACGCCACCCGCGGCATGCTCGACAAGGCCGCGCTGGACCTGCTGCCGGACACCGCCCGGGTGGTCAACGTCGGTCGCGGCGGCCTCGTCGTCGAGCCCGACCTGGTCGCGGCGCTGCAGGGCGGCAGGATCGCCGGCGCGGCGCTCGACGTCTTCGAGACCGAGCCGCTGCCCGCGGACTCGCCGCTGTGGGACATGGCGAACGTGATCGTCTCCCCCCACATGTCCGGCGACGTCGTGGGCTGGCGGGACATGCTGCTGGACCAGTTCTTGGACAACCTCGCGCGCTACCGGGCGGGCGAGCCGCTGCACAACGTCGTCGACAAGAGTCTCGGATACGTGAAGGGCACCGCATGACCACCGCCGACCTCCCCGCCACCGAGCTCCTCGCCGGATACGAGAAGGGCGAGATCTCGCCGGTCGACGCCACGCAGGACGCGCTGGACCGCATCGAGCAGTTCGACGACCGGGTCAACGCGTACACCCTGGTCGACGCCGACTCGGCGCTGGCCTCGGCCCGCGAGTCGGCGGAGCGCTGGAAGGCGGGGCGGCCGATCGGGCCGCTCGACGGGGTGCCGACCTCGATCAAGGACATCCTGCTGACCAAGGGCTGGCCGACGACGCGCGGCTCCTGGGTCGCCGCCCAACCCGAGCCGTACGACGTCGACGGCCCGCCGGTCGCGCGCGTCCGCGAGGCGGGCGCCGTCCTGCTCGGCAAGGTGACCACGCCCGAGTACGCGTGGAAGGGCGTCACGGACTCACCCCGGTGGGGCGTGACCACCAACCCCTGGGACCCGACGCTCACCGCGGGCGGCTCGTCCGGCGGGTCCTCCGCGGCCGTCGGGCTCGGGATGGGGGCGCTGTCGCTCGGGACGGACGCGGGCGGCTCGGTCCGCATCCCGGCCGCGTTCACCGGCACGGTCGCGCACAAGTCGACCTACGGTCGCGTCGCCCACCACCCGGGCAGCCCGTTCGGCACCCTGGCGCACGTCGGGCCGATGACCCGCACCGCCCTCGACGCCGCCCTGCTGCTCGACGTCGTGTCCGGGTTCGACGCCCGCGACCCCTGGCTGCTGGATGCCCCGGCCCGTTCCTTCGCCGAGCAGGCGACCGACGGCGTCGCGGGTCTGCGGATCGCGATCAGCCCGACGCTGGGCTTCGTCGACGTGCACCCGGACGTGAAGGCCGCCTTCGAGGCCGCCGCCGAGGTGTTCGCGCGGCTCGGCGCGACCGTCGAGCGCGCGGACCCCGGGTTCGCGGACTGCGTGGAGCCCTTCCACGTCCTCTGGTTCTCCGGCGCGGCCAAGTGCCTGGAACCCTACTCCGCCGAGCAACGGGCGAGGATGGACCCCGCGCTGGTGGAGATCGCCGAGCAGGGGGCGCGGTACTCCGCGCTGGACTACCTCGGCGCGATGGCCGTGCGCAACGACATGGGCACCCTGATGGGCGCCTTCCACGCCGACTACGACCTGCTGCTCACCCCGACGCTGCCGATCCCGGCGTTCGAGGGCGGCCGCGAGACGCCGTCCGGCGAGGGGCGCTGGACGAGCTGGACGCCCTTCACCTACCCGTTCAACATGACCCAGCAGCCGGCGGCGAGCGTGCCGTGCGGGTTCACGGCCGAGGGGTTGCCGGTGGGGCTGCAGATCGTGGGGCCGCGGCACGCCGACGGTCGCGTGCTCGCCGCCGCCCACGCCTTCGAGCAGGCCACGGACCACCACCAGGCGGTGCCGACCCTGCTGAGGTGAGGCACCCCCGGCCGTCGCACGCGCAGTTCGCGACCGCGGGCCCGAGCGTCAGGGACCGCTACGCGCGCGTCGGATCCGAGCGGCGCCACGGTGGTGCGTGAAGGTTCCGTATCGCAGGCGGAGTGCCGGACTGGTGACCGCAGTATGGTTCCACAGTGCGCTCAGGTCCGGCTCGTGAGCGCATTGTGGTTCCACAGTGCGCTCAGATCCGGCTCGTGAGCGCATTCTTACAGGAGCAGCACCACGTGACGTGGGGTCCGGTGGAGGGCGCGGACGAGGTCGCGGGTGGCGAAGGTCGGGTCGATGATGCAGCGGTCGGTGACCTCGACCGGGAGGTCGAAGCGGGCGGTCCGGGTGGCCGAGGCGAACAGCGCGAGTCCTCGCTCGACGGGCCCGTCGACCGCGTCGACCATGCAGTCGAGGGTATGGACGAGGTCGCCGACCGGGCAGTCATGGACAGCGCGGCCATCGACGGAGCGGTCATCGACGGGCGAGCCGGCTACGGCGTCGTCGGCGGCGGGATTGTCGACGGCGAGCAGCCTGCGGCGGGCTTCGGAGGCCAGCCGGAGCAGGGTGGCCCGGCCCGTGTCGTCCAGACGGTCCCCGGGGGGTGGTGCTCAGCAGCAACGACACGCTGGGGTAGGTGCGGTGGCGCTGCAAGCTGAGCACGGCCGCCCCGGTCAGCGGGGTCGGCGCCGTGTCGGCGGCGGGGCGAGTTCGCGTGGTCATGACCGTGCACGAGTCGTCGCGGCGCTGCTGCGGGGGAGGTTGCCGTGGGCGACGACCTGACGGACGTACCCCTCGGCGAGGGTGTACCCGAGGCCGGCCACCGCGCAACGGCCCACCTCGACGCGCCGGCGCAGGGCAGGGGCCTCGTCGAGCAGACGCTGGGCGGTGCTGGCGATGTGCAGCCGGGTGATCGCTTCCCTGTCGCAGATGCCGTCGGCCTGGGCACGCAGGATCTCCGGGCTCAACCGTTCCACGACCAGCCGTCGGTGCCCGCTCGGGCTGTGCCCGCTGTCGTGTGCTGCGACCGCGGCCTTCACGGCACCGCAGTGGTCGTGGCCGAGCACGACGACCAGCGGCACATCGAGGTCCAGGACGGCGAACTCGACGCTGGCCAGGACTTCGGCGCCGAGCAGGTGCCCGGCGGTGCGGACCACGAACAGGTCGCCCAGGCCTCGGTCGAACACGATCTCCGCGGCGACTCGGGAGTCCGAGCAGCCCAGGATCACGGCGAAGGGCCGCTGCCCGGCGGCGGACCGCGCGCGATGTGCGCTGTCCTGGTTGGGGTGCTCGGGTCGGCCGACGACGAAGCGTCGGTTGCCCTCGAGCAGCTCGACCAGGGCCCCGGCCGGCGTGCTCGGTCGGGACGGGCTCACGACATCGGTGGTGGTCATCGTTCCTCCTGCAGGCGGGCCCGACCGAGAGCGCCCGGCAGGACCTCGAGCACCTCGCCCGGGTTCTGCACGGCAACCAGCAACGGCCGGGTCGGTGTGGGGACACGCGGCCGCGGGCCGATGTCGCACTCGGACACGGACGTGGGCACCAGGATCTCCTCCCAGCAGCCGGCCGCTCCGGGCCGGGACCGGTCTGAAGCCGGTCCGGCACCGGTGCCCGAGCTGCCCATCAGGGGTCTCCCTCGCCCCACGAGCTCAGGGGCTCACACCCGCCGGGAACCCTCGGTGGTGCCGTGATGACGACGAGGTCGACGGGAGGTACTCCCCTCGTACGCACAACTTTGCATGAAATATGTATCGCATGTCAAGAGGGGGCGACCTCGGCGTCCACCGGCGAAGCGCACGCAGCTCGCCCGTCATACATTTCCGGCAACGACCACGGTGATCGAACAGGAGGGACGCCATGACCTCGTCGAGGCATCTGCCGGAGTGGACCTTCCTGACCAACCACGCACACGTCCTGCTCGCGCTGGCCCGCGACCCGCAACGTCGCCTGCGCGAGGTCGCGGCCACGGTCGGCGTCACCGAGCGGACCGTGCAGGCCATCGTGGCCGACCTGGAGGAAGCCGGCTACATCACCCGCATCCGGGTCGGGCGACGCAACGTCTACCAGCTACATCCGCACCGCCGCTTTCGCCATCCTGCCGAGGCCCGGCACCGGATCGGCGAACTGCTGGAGCTGTTCGCCGACCGCGACACCTCCGTTCCCGCCGACGAGACGCAGACCGAGTAGGCGACACCCGAGCGGTGTCTCGACCTTCGCAGAGTCGGTCACTGCTCTCGACGGCTTGACGCGAAACACGAAGCACGCTTCACTGGTTGGCGTGGAGGGGAGTATCCCCAGCCGTCTCGTCGTCAGTCCGGCCGATCCCTCGGCCCGGCGAGCGGGGCCAAGGCCACGCCGAGGTGCGGGGTCGGTCGGGAGAGACCTCTGGAGTCGCTGTCATGCGCCACCGGAGGTGATCGCACGTGTCTGTACCGCTCTGGGCCTGGTTCGCCGTCCTCGGCGTCATCCTGACCATGCTCGCTGTCGATCTGTTCGCCCACCGCCACGCCCACGTGATCGGGCTGCGGGAAGCCGCCGGATGGTCGCTGGTCTGGGTCGCGCTGGGCGTCGGATTCGGGGCTCTGATCTGGTGGGTCCACGGAGCCGAGTTCGGCCAACAGTACTTCGCCGGCTACGTCATCGAGAAGTCCCTCGCCGTCGACAACGTGTTCGTCTGGGCGATCATCTTCAGCTATTTCGCCGTGCCCGCGCAGCTCCAACACAGGGTCCTGTTTCTCGGTGTCCTCGGCGCGCTGGTGTTCCGCGGGCTGTTCATCGCCGCCGGTGCGGTGCTCATCACGAACTTCGCCTGGGTGCTGTACGTCTTCGCAGCGTTCCTGGTCTGGACCGGCTACCGCATGATCCGCCAGCGCAACTCCCACCTCGACCCGGAGTCGTCGAAGGCGCTGCGGCTGTTCCGCCGCTGGGTTCCGATGGCCGACGCCTATCACGGACAGCGCTTCCTCATCCGGCGCCACGGGATCCTGCTGGCCACCCCGCTGCTCGCGGTCCTCGTGCTCATCGAGGTCACCGACGTCATCTTCGCCGTCGACTCCATTCCCGCGATCTTCGCCGTCACCAGCGAGCCGTTCCTCGTCTTCACCGCCAACGCCTTCGCCATCCTCGGGCTGCGGGCGATGTACTTCCTGCTCGCCGACCTCGTCCACCGCTTCGTCCACCTCAAGCTCGGCCTGGCCCTCGTCCTGATCTGGGTCGGGATCAAGATGCTGCTCAAGGTGGACCTCTACTACATCCCCACCACCGTCTCGCTGGCCGTCATCGCCGTCATCCTCGGCACCGCCGTGGCCGCGAGCCTGCGGGCCACCCGCGGTCAGGGCCGCAGGGCCCTACCCACGCCCACCACGCCGCCCTTCCGCACCGCCACACCCGAGGAGATCGCGGCCCTCGAGCCGGTGGCCCTGCTCCGGGGGCGTCCCACCAGGAAGGACCCGTCGGAGAACCCGACGACCCAGCCACGACTCGAATCGCGTCCGGAGTCGCGCCCCCCGGCCTAGCCGCCACCGGAAGCAGTGCCCGGTCCCGATCACGAGTGCGGGGCCGGGCACTCGCGCAGCGCCCCGTTCCACGTGCGAGCTTCGTCGGACCCCGACCTTCGACCTGTTCCTGGAGGACCCAGCCCGAACTACGGGCTCTTCGGCGGTGTCAGAGGCTCCCACCGGTTCTGGCGGGACGGCTGCCCAACCCCACCGGTGCGTCAGGTCGCGTCGGGGTCGATCGGGGGGCGCTCGTCGGGGGCGAGGCGTTCGACCGGCTTCGCCGCCGGGGGTGTCGCGGGCGCGGTCCCGCCGGTGCCCGCACTGCCGTTGCTGCCGTTCGACCGCAACGCGTTGATGCCCAGCGGGTCCGGGTCGTCCTCGAAGAGCGTGCGGCGCACCGCGGTGCGGGGGTTGAAGTTCCGCAGCCCACGCAGGTCCTCGAGGGGCTTGCGCAGCTCGTCGAACTCCGGGCCCAGTTCGTCGCGCAGCTTGGTCTGCGCGCCGGTGGCGTAATCGCGCACCTGGCGGATCGTCTTGCCCAGCCACGCCGCCGCGGACGGCAGCCGCTCGGGGCCCAGGATGAACAGCCCGGCCACGACGAGGACCAGGATCTCTCCCCAGCCGACGCTGTCGAACACGCGCTCAGCCTACGCGGTGTCAGTCGGACGCCAGCGTGGCGTTGACGGTCAACGGCCGTCCGTCGCGCACGAGCCGGACGGGCACCACGTCGCCGGGGTTCTTCTCCCGCACCGCCACGATCAGCTCGTCCGCACCGGCGATGTCGCGTTCGCCGACCTTGACGATCACGTCCCCCTCCACGATCCCGGCGCCGGCGGCGGCCCCGCCCTGCACGACGTTCTGCACCTGCGCGCCGTCGGCCTGCCCGTCCGTCACCGACCGGACGTTGACGCCCAGTTCCGCGTGCGAGACGCGGCCGGTCCGGATGAGCTCCTCGGCGATGGCGCGAGCCGTCTCGATCGGGATGGCGAAGCCCAGACCGATGGAGCCGCCCTCGGACTGGCTCGACCCGCCGAGGCTGCGGATCGCCGTGTTGACGCCGACGACGGCGCCTGTCGAGTCCACGAGCGGGCCACCCGAGTTGCCGGGGTTGATCGCCGCGTCGGTCTGCACGGCGTCGATGACCGCGACGTCGGTGCCCTCGCCGTCGAGCCGGACGGGCCGGTCGAGCGCGCTGACGATACCGGTGGTGACGGTGCCCGCCAGTCCCAGCGGGGAGCCGATCGCGATCACCGCGTCGCCGACCGCGAGCGCGTCGGAGGACCCGATGCGGGCCACGGTCGGGTTCGTGACCTGTACCTTCACCACGGCGAGATCGGTCTTCGGGTCCCGGCCGACGATCGCGGCCGGGGCCCGGCTGCCGTCGCTGAACACCGCCTGGACGGTGGCGCCCTGGGCGTCCGCCGCGGGGGCGACGACGTGGTTGTTGGTGAGGATGTACCCCGCCGGGTCGATGACGACGCCGGAGCCGGTGCCGCCCTGCCGACCCACCTTGATGTCGAGGGAGACGACGGCGGGCAGCACCCGGCCGGCGATGTCGGACACCGAGCCGGGCGGTCGTTCCTTGCCCTCGGTGGTCGCACTGAGCGTGGCGCCGGGCTCGGTCAGCGAGTTGGCGCCCTCGGCGGTGTACCGGCCGACCAGCCCGCCGACCGCCCCGATCAGGAGCGCGAGCACGCCGAGGAGCGCGAGCGCCTTCGGCTCGACGCGGCGGCCGAACAGCACCTCCCGGACACTGAGCCGCGGCCCCCGTCCGCGCTCGGTGGTGGGCTCCGCCTCTCCGGGCGGGGGCGGCCCGAGCTCGACGGGGCTCTCGGGGCGCCGCCAGGGGTCCTCGCGCCCGTCCGTCCCGGCGCGGTCGCCCGTCGGCCAGAAGGCCTCGTCGTCCCCGGGCCGCTCGCCGGTGCCGCCGGGCGGTCGCTGCAGCGTGGGCCCGTGGGCGGCGGGGCGGCCGAACGCGCTGGCCAGGGCGGCGGTCGGCGCGGGGGCGAGCGTGGACCGGGTGTGTCCGTTGGTGCTGCCGGTGTCGGCGAACCCGCCGTCCACGCCGGCGGGGCGGCCGAACACCTCGGCGGCGGCCGGATCGACGGCCGGCCGCTCCAGGCCGCGCGGCGGCAACCGGGGCGGGGCCTCCCGCGGAGGCTCGGCCGGGCCCGCGGCCCCGTCGGCCGGGCCCGCACCCTCCGTCCCGCGCTCGTCGGCGGGGTCCTGCGCGTCGCTCATGGTGGGCACCAGCCTGCCCCACCGGTGGTGAAGTCCGCGTAGCCGGGCGGGTCCGCCGGCCGGACGCTCCGCGACGGCGGAGTGCGGTTCAGCGCTCGGTGCGGGGCTCGCCCGGCGGGGCGGACGTGAGCCTGGGCGTGGCGGGCGTGGTGCTCGGTGCCGCCGACGGCGCGGTCTCGTTCCGGATCGCCGCGGGCTGGAAGGGTGCCCCGGTGCCGAGCCGGGCGGCGCCCTCCGACCCGCCGTTGAGCACGCTGCCGCCGAGCACGCCGCGGTCGGGCTGGGCCGGGGCGGCAGGCGCGACGGTGGCCGAGGGCAGCACGCCGAACGCGAGCGCCCCCAGCGCGAGGCCCGACGCGGCCGCGGCGCCGGCGCGCAGCCTGCGGCCGCGCGACGGGGCGGGCAGGTGACCGCCGCCGAGCCCCGCGGGCCCGGTCAGGTCTGGCCCGGTCAGGTCTGGCCCGCTCAGGTCTGGCCCGCTCAGGTCTGGGGTGCGCCGCACCGAGGCGGCGGGCGGAGGGCCGGCGGGGGTGCGCGCGTGCGGCATCCGCTCGGGGCGCAGCACGGACACCACCTGGCCGTCCGCGGTCACGGCGAGACCGGGTGGCGAGGGCGGCAGCTCGGCCTCCTGCGGGATGGCCCGCAGCATCGACAGCAGGGAGGAGGGCACGTGCGGCTCGTCGGCCGCCCGCAGGGCCGAACGCACCTGACGCTGGGCGACCACCTCGGCGGCGCACTCCCCGCAGGAGGCGACGTGGGCGGCGGCCCGCTGGCGCGCGGCGGTGGAGAGCTCGTCGTCGACGAAGGCCACCGTCGCGTCCTGCGACAGGTGGTCGACGCCCCAGTCCGGGACGCTCCGTCCGAACCTCCGACGCGCGTCGGCCATGGACTCCCTACCTCTCTCCGGCCGCCACCAGCTCGCGACCCTCCGTGCCGTCCGCGGCCCCCTCCAGGGCACGCCGCCGCTCGATCGCCTGACGCAGCGCCGCCCGGCCCCGGTGGATCCTGCTCCTCACGGTACCCAGCTTCACACCGAGGGTGGCGCCGATCTCCTCGTACGAGAGGCCCTCCACGTCACAGAGCACGACCGCGGCGCGGAACTCCGGCCCCAGCTCGTCGAGCGCGGCCTGCAGGGTCGGGTCCAGGTGCGTGGCGGAGAACACGTCCTCCGGCTCGGGGCCGCCGCCGGGCAGCCGGTCGGTGTCCTCGGGCAGGCCCTCCATCCGCAGCCGGGCGCGACGGCGGACCATGTCGAGGAACAGGTTCGTGGTGATGCGGTGCAACCAGCCCTCGAAGGTGCCGGGCCGGTAGTTCGCGAGGGAGCGGAAGACCCGGATGAAGGTCTCCTGGGTGAGGTCCTCGGCGTCGTGCGGGTTGCCGGTGAGCCGGTAGGCGAGCCGGTAGACCCGGTCCGCGTGCTCCCGGACGACCTCGTCCCAGCTCGGAGGGGTCCAGTCGGCCCCCTCGCCGGGCTGCGACGACCCGAGCGACGGCTCGGCGTCGAAGCCCACGGTGGCCGGTCGGTCGGTCATGATGGGGAGCGCACCTCCTGCGGCGGGTCGTGCCGTTCGGCCAACGGTGGGCCGGCGGGTCGAGTTCCCGGCCCCGGCGTGGGACCGACGACCCCGGTCCCACGACGACCACCGTGCCGGATGCCCGTGACAGGAGCGTGATAACCGTCTGAGAAGAACCTGTGAACCCGCCGGGAGAGTGATCACCTCCCGTTCCGGCACGGTGCCGAGACGTTCGACCAGTATGTTCAACGCCCATGACCGCCACTGCGGCCGACGTGGACGGCTACCTGGCCGAGGACGAGGTACTCGGCGACGCGCGTGCTCGCGGCCTGGCGGCGGGGGCCGACCCGGTCAGTGCGGGGACCGGCGCCGCGCTCGCCCTCCTCGCTGCGACCACCGCGGCGCGGGCCGTCGTCGAGATCGGCACCGGGTCCGGGGTCTCCGGACTCTGGTTGCTCCGGGGGATGGCCGCCGAGGGCACGCTGACCTCGATCGACGTCGATCCGGAGCTGCAGCGGGCGGCGCGCCGTTCCTTCCTCGACGCCGGGCACGGGCCCGGGCGGCTGCGCCTGATCAACGGGCTGGCGCTGGAGGTGCTCCCCCGGCTCACGGACGGGGGCTACGACCTGGTCCTGGTGGACGTCGCACGCAGCGGCGGCGGGGCCCGGCTCGCACCCGGCGCCGCGGACTACCCGGACTACCTCGCCGAGGCGATCCGGCTGCTCCGTCCGGGCGGCGTCCTGGTGCTCGACGGGGTGCTGGCGGCCGGGACCCTCGATGTGGCCGAGCGCGAGGCGGGCGACCCGGCCGCCGACGGGGACGACCCGGCCCACCGCGCCGCGGCGGGCCTGCGCGAGGTGGCGCGGCAGGTGCGCGAGGACGAGCGGCTGGTACCCGCCCTGCTCCCGCTCGGCGACGGCCTGCTGGTGGCCACCCGGCGGTGACCGCGCCGGGCGCTCTGCTAGAGGGCGGTGACGCCCTTGCCCAGCACGACCACCCCGCCGGGGCTCACGGTGTAGCGTGCCCGGTCCAGCGCCAGGTCCACGCCGATCAGCGCACCGTCCGGCACCACGACGTTCTTGTCCAGGATCGCGCGGCGCACCACCGCTCCCCGGCCGATGCGCACGCCCGGCATGATCACCGAGTCGGAGACCTCCGCGCCCGCCTGCACGGTCACCCCGGGGCTGATCGTGGACCGGCGCACGATCGCGCCCGAGACGATCGAGCCCGCACCGACGATGGAGTCCTGCGCGATCCCGCCCTCCACGAACTTGGCGGGCGGCAGCGGCGGCGTGGCCGTCCGGATCGGCCAGCGCATGTTGTAGAGGTTGAAGACCGGGTGGATGCTCACCAGGTCGGTGTGCGAGTCGTAGTAGGCGTCGATCGTCCCGACGTCCCGCCAGTAGCCCGCGTCCCGGTCCGTCGCCCCGGGGACGACGTTGTCGGCGAAGTCGTAGACGTGCGCGTCGCCGTCCTTGACCAGGCGCGGGATGATGTCGCCGCCCATGTCGTGGTCGGAGTCGCCGTCCTCGGCGTCGGCGCGCAGGGCGTCGATCAGGGCGTCCGTGGTGAACACGTAGTTGCCCATCGAGGCGAAGGTGACCTCGGGGTCGTCGGGCACGTGCGGCGGGTCCGACGGCTTCTCCAGGAACCCGACGATCTTGCCGCTCTCGTCCGAGTCGATGCAGCCGAAGGCCTTGGCCTCCATCCGGGACACCCGGATGCCCGCGACCGTGACCCCCGCACCGGTGGCGATGTGCTGGGCGATCATCTGGCTCGGGTCCATGCGGTAGACGTGGTCCGCGCCGAAGACCGCGATGTAGTCCGGCCGCTCGTCGTAGACCAGGTTGAGGCTCTGGAAGATCGCGTCGGCGCTGCCGGTGTACCAGCGCCGGCCGAGCCGCTGCTGCGCCGGCACCGTGGTGATGTACTGGCCCAGCACGCTCGACAGCCGCCAGGTGGTGGAGATGTGGCGGTCCAGCGAGTGCGACTTGTACTGGGTGAGCACGCAGATCTGGTGTATCCCGGCGTTGACCAGGTTCGACAGCACGAAGTCGATCAGCCGGTAGTTGCCGCCGAACGGCACCGCAGGCTTCGCCCGGTCCGCGGTGAGCGGCCAGAGCCGCTTGCCCTCACCCCCCGCCAGGACGATGCCCAGGACGTTGGCGGGCATGCCGCCCGGACCCAGCATCCGCGAGGAGGTCGTCACCGCTGTCCCCCGTCCCTCGTCGCACCGCGGTCCCGTGTCGGACCGGGGTGGACGGTCCTGCCGGCCGCCCTGTCGGCGCCGGGGCCTCTCGAGCGTGAACCCTAGTGCGCCGGGGGTGTACCCGGCCATACGGAACCGACTCCTCCGTGCTGTGCCCGTGCGGGTCTACCGATAGCGTGTGGCCGCGTGCGGATCGGTCTGCTCACCCGCGAGTACCCCCCGGACGTCTACGGTGGGGCGGGGGTGCACGTCGCCCACCTCGTCCCCGCGCTGCGCGCCCTCGCCGAGGTCGACGTCCACTGCTTCGGCTCCCCCGACGGGCCACCGCGCGAGGGGGTCCGGGCCTATCCGACGCCCGGGGGGCTGGCGGGGGCGAACGCCGCGCTGCAGACGCTGGGCACCGACCTGACCATGGTCGCCGGCATCGAGGGCGCGGACGTCGCCCACTCGCACACCTGGTACGCCAACATGGCCGGCCACCTCGCGAAGATGCTCTACGGCATGCCGCACGTGGTGACGGCGCACTCGCTGGAGCCGCGGCGGCCGTGGAAGGCCGAGCAGCTCGGCGGGGGGTACCGGCTGTCGTCCTGGGTGGAGCGGACGGCCTACGAGGGCGCCGACGCCGTCATCGCGGTCAGCGACGGCATGCGCCGGGACGTCCTGGACTGCTACCCCTCGCTCGACCCCGGCCGGGTACACGTGGTGCACAACGGGATCGACACGGACTTCTACCGGCCCGACCCGGGCCGGGAGGCGCTGGTCGCGAACGGGGTCGACCCGGACCGGCCGAGTGTGGTGTTCGTCGGGCGGATCACCCGGCAGAAGGGGCTCGCGCACCTCATCGCCGCGGCGCACGACGTCGCCGAGGAGGCGCAGATCGTGCTCTGCGCCGGCGCGCCGGACACCCCGGAGATCGCCGAGGAGACGGAGAAGGCGGTCGGTGAGCTCGCCGCCTCGCGCCCGGGGGTGATCTGGGTGCGGCGGATGCTGGGGACCGCGGAGGTGCGGCAGCTGCTGTCCGCCGCGACGGTGTTCGTGTGCCCCTCGGTGTACGAGCCGCTGGGGATCGTGAACCTCGAGGCGATGGCGTGCGGCACGGCCGTGGTGGCGTCGGACGTCGGCGGTATCCCCGAGGTCGTGGCCGACGGCGAGACCGGGCTCCTCGCGCACTACGACGAGGACGCCGTCCCCGCCTTCCGCACCCGCCTGGCCGCCGCGGTCAACGAGCTGGTCCGCGACCCCGAGCGGGCCGCGGCGATGGGACGGGCCGGGCGCGAGCGGGCGGTGCGGGAGTTCGCCTGGGCCACCGCCGCCGAGCGCACCGTCGCCATCTACCGCAGCCTGTAACCCGCGAGTCGCGCCCTGGGCTCCCGCGAGTCGCGCCCTGAGCTTCCCCGAGTCGGGCTCTGGGCTTCCCCGAGTCGGCAGTTTCGGGGCTCTCTCAGCGGGCGGAGCGCTGACGGGCCCGGTGCGCGGCGACCGCGGAACGGTTGGCGCAGGCCGGGGAGCAGTAGCGGCGAGCGGCATTGCGAGAGGTGTCCGCGAAGACCCGCTCGCACCCGTCGGCGGCGCAGCGCCCGTGCCGGTCGAGGCCGTACTCCGAGATCAGCATCGCCAGCGCGAAGGCGGTGGTGGAGCGGAACCGGTCGAGCACGGCGGCGTCGGGCGGCGAGTAGTGCAGGTGCCAGCCCTGCCCGTCGTGCCGGGTGAGGTGCGGCCCGATCCGGACCTCCGAGAGCAGCGCGTTGACCGCTGCGGCGGCGGTGTCGAGGTCGTCGGCGTCGAAGACGGTCCGCAGCCGCCCGGCCCACCCGCGCAGCGCGGGCTCGACCGACGCGGGCGCCCGCCCGGCCACGTACCCGTGCTCCACCAGGACGCGCCGCAGCTGGTCCGGCTGCGCCGCCTCCTCGACGCTGCCGCGCGCCCGCGCGGTCACGGTGTTCACGAGCGCGACGGCCGCCCCGAGCGCGTCACTCCGGTAACCGATGAAATCCACTGGCCCCTTACACCTGCTACCCTCGACTGTAAGCCGTCAACGACGGATGCATATTACCGAATCGAGGGCATCCATGCGCTGCGCGCAGTGCGGACCGACCGCCGACGCCACGACACTCTCCACGCACCACACCTCGGAGGGCCTGGTGCGCTACCAGAAGTGTGCGTGCGGAGCGATGTCGATCGAGATGCTGACGATCCCGGTCGAGCCGGTGCGGGTGTTCCCGGCGGGACCGGGCGCCGTCGCGGAGGCCTCGGGGGTGCGCATCCGCGACCTGCACGCGGTCCGGGCCTGACGAGACCCGGACCGCCGCCGGTCGGCCGTATGGAGGGCGGGCCTCAGCCCGTCGCGCCCCGTAGGGCCTCTCCGAGGTTCTCGGCCTCCTCGGGCGTCATCTCGACGACGAGGCGGCCGCCGCCCTCGAGCGGCACCCTCATCACGATGCCCCGGCCCTCCTTGGTCACTTCCAGGGGTCCGTCGCCGGTCCGGGGCTTCATCGCCGCCATGTCCTGCTCCCTCCGTCTGTCGTCTCGTGCAGGGCGCCGATGCGCTGGGGAGCGCGCACAGGCGGGATGGTGGCCCTCATTCTTCCCCATCGCCGATCTCGACACGCAACCGAGGCGATCAATCGGGTCGCGTTCACCCAGCGCAACCGCGCTGTCGCGCACCGCGCAAGGCTAGTCCGGCGTGGACGCGGGGTTCGCCGACGCGCCTGGTCCGGCCGCCCGGAAGCAGTCCGCGACGTGGTCGTCGACCAGCCCCGCGGCCTGCATCAACGCGTAGCACGTGGTGGGTCCGACGAACCGGAACCCGCGGCGCTTGAGTGCCTTCGCCATGGCGGTCGACTCCGGCGTGACGGCCGGGACGTCGGCGAGCGTGGCCGGGCGGACGTGGTCCGCGGGGGCGAAGGACCAGAGCAGATCGTCGAGCGGGGTGTCCAGCGCGAGCACCGCGCGGGCGTTGGCCAGTGTCGCCTCGATCTTGGCGCGGTTGCGCACGATCCCCGCGTCGCCCAGCAGGCGCGCGACGTCGCTGTCCCCGTACGCCGCGACGGCGGCGGGGTCGAAGTCGGCGAACGCCTTCCGGAAGTGCGGCCGCTTGCGCAGGATGACCAGCCACGACAGCCCGGACTGGAACGCCTCCAGGGTGAGCCGCTCGAACATGGCGCGCTCACCGTGCAGCGGGAAGCCCCACTCCTCGTCGTGGTAGGCGACGTAGTCGGGCGCGGAGGTCGCCCAGCCGCAGCGGCTCACCCCGTCGGACACGGAACCGGTCACGAACGGGACGCTACGCGGCGGGTCCGACGGTTTCGGCGAGCCGGGCGAGCCGGCGCAGCGACAGCCGGAAGCCCGCGGCGGTCACGGGCCGCACGAGCGGCCAGCCCAGCGCCCCGAGCCGGCCGAACGGCAGCTCCAGGCCCTCGGTCCAGGTGAAGCGGCTGCGGTCGGTGCCCTGCGCGGTCACGACGAACGAGCTGTCGCCGGTCACGACGAGTCCGGTGTGCCGGACGTCGACCCGTCCACCGCCGTCCGGGGCGGGCCGGAAGGCGGTGACGCTCATGGTGTCGACGACGCCGACGTCGCCCACGCCGGTCACGGCCAGGACGACGGACCCCGGGGACCGGCCGTCGCCGGACACCACCCGCACCCGGGTGGCCAGGATCCACTCCCGCTGCCGCTCCCAGTCGGTGACGAGGTCCCAGACCCGCGCCGCCGGGGCCGCCACGTCCACGGCGACGACGAGGTCGCGGCGCGCCCTCACCGGTCCCCCTCCACCCGCGGCCGGGCGCCGGCCTCGAGTTCGCGCACCCGCAGGGCGAGGGCGTCCCGCTCGTCGGTCAGCCGGTCGCACTCGTCCGCGACCCGGTCGAGCTCCTCGGCCAGGCGGTCGAGCACCCAGTCCACCTCACCCATCCGGTAGCCGCGCAGCACCTGCGGGAAACGCAGGTCACGGACGTCCTCGCCGCGGACCGCGTCGGCGGGCAGCCGGGTCGGCGTGGCGCTCGGGGCGAGCGGGGCCAGCTCCTCGCCGCGGCCGAACACGAGCCCGGCGAGCACGAACACCACTGCCGCCACCACCGCGACGACGAGCAGGTAGATGAGCGCGGTCCCCACCCGGGAATCACATCACGGGCGGGGGACGGCGCGCGAGCCGCGTGGGGGCCGGTCGCCCTCAGGCGACCTGGTCCGGGGCGGCGACGAGCGTGCGCATCGGCGGTCGTTCGGTGGGGTCGAGCTCCCGGCTGTTGGGCACCCACTCCCCGCCGACCTGCACGAACTGGGTGAGTGCGGCCCCGGTGTCCGGCAGCCCGGAGCGCCGCAGGGCCGTGGCGGTGATCTGCCGCGACATCACCCCGAGGTCCATCAGGTTGCGGTTGCGGTGTTTGCGGACGCCCAGGTTGACCTGCGCGATCGCGTCGAGCCCGAAGCCGGACACGGTGTCGAGCAGCAGCCCGATCTCCACGCCGTAGCTGGTGGCGAAGGGCACAGACTCGAGCAGCTCGCGGGTGCCCGCGTACTCCCCGCCCAGCGGCTGGACGATCCCGGCGAGCTCGGGACGCAGTGCCGACAGCAGCGGACGCGCGACCAGCTCGGTCACCCGGCCGCCGCCGTGGTCCAGCGCGCCGGCGTCGCTCACCTCCAGCCGCAGCGGGCGCCGGTAGAAGCCCTTGACCAGGTGCACGCCGTCGGCCAGCAGCAGCGGGCCGAGCAGCGACGGGACGAATCCCGGGTCGAAGTCGACGAGGTCCGAGTCGATGAAACAGATGACGTCGCCGTCGGTGGCGGCCAGCGACCGCCAGAGCACCTCGCCCTTGCCCGGGACCGGCTCGAGGTGGGGGACGACGTCCGTGCGCAGCGCGACGCGCGCACCGTTGTCCCGGGCGAGGGCGATCGTGTCGTCGGTGGAGCCGGAGTCCATCACCAGCAGGTCGTCGACCAGGGGCCGGTCCCCCTCGGTGAAGGGCCGGATCCCGGCGACGATGGCCCCGATCGTCGCCTCCTCGTTCAGCGCGGGGAGCACGACGGAGACCTTCCGGCCGCGCTTCGCGGCGATCAGGTCCTCGACGGTCCAGTCGGGTGTCTGCCAGGTGCGACGGGCGAACCAGTCCTCGGTGTTGGGCATCATGGTTCTCCTCGGGTCGGTCTCGGGCGTGGTCTACGCGAGGGACGGACGGACAACTCGATGGAGCGGGCCGGGCGCCGCGGCGGGTGAGCACCGGCCGGGCACGATTAGTTCTGGCCCCGATTACTGCAGGGGTCTCGGTGGGTTACGGAGCCGTTAAGAGCATCGATTCGGTTCCGGTAACGGCGTAGCATGGACGCTCAAACCATTCTTCCGGGTGATTCGGGTCCCTTTCTATGCGAGCGCCCGCACGGCGCGGACCGGGGGCCGGGTACCCCGGATCGACGCCACCATGTCGAGCACGCGCCGGGTCTCGCCCACCTCGTGCACCCGGAAGACCCGGGCGCCGGCGGCCGCCGCCAGGGCGGTCGCCGCCAGTGTGCCCTCCAGCCGGCCGTCGACGCCCGCGCCGAGGGTCTCGCCTACGAAGTCCTTGTTCGACAAGGCCATCAGCACCGGCCATCCGGTCGCCACCAGGGCGTCGCAGTGCCGGAGCAGGGCGAGACCGTGCCAGGTGTTCTTGCCGAAGTCGTGCGTCGGGTCCACGAGGATGCCCTCGCGCGGCACGCCCCGGGCCACCAGTCGCTCGGCCTGGCGGGTGACCTCGGCGACCACGTCCGCGACGACGTCGGCGTAGCGGACCCGGTGCGGCCGGCGGCGCGGCACCGCTCCCCCGGTGTGCGAGCAGACGATTCCCACGCCCGTCTCCGCGGCCACCTCCGCCAGGGTCGGGTCGGCACCCTGCCAGGTGTCGTTGAGCAGGTCCGCGCCCTCGGCCACGGCGAGCCTGCCGACCTCCCCGCGCCAGGTGTCCACGCTGATCACGACCTCCGGGTGCCGCTCGCGCACCGCGACCACGAAGGGCACGACCCGGCGGACCTCCTCCTCGACGTCGACGACGGCACCGGGGCCCGCCTTGACCCCGCCGATGTCCACGATGTCGGCGCCGTCCGCGACGGCGGCGTCCACCCGGGCGAGCGCGGCGTCGTCGGCGAAGGTGGCGCCGCGGTCGTAGAAGGAGTCCGGGGTGCGGTTGACGATCGCCATCACCAGCGCCCGGTCACCGGCCGGGGTACGGGTGCCGAAGCGCAACGGCGGGACTGCGGGCGTGCTCACGCCTGCGATCGTGACACGGATGTGCCGTCGGCGGAGGCGGGTGCCGGAGGCGGCGAGCCCGGGGCGCCCGCGGGGGCGGATGCCGGGGTGGGCGCGCAGGCGTCGAGCGCCTCGTCGACCGTGCGGGCCACGACGAGGCGCTCCAGCGGCGCACGGCTCGCGAACCCCGCCTCGACCAGACCGGAGACCCAGTCGAGCAGGCCGGTCCAGTGACCGTCGGGGTCGAGCAGGACGACCGGCTTCCCGTGCAGCCCCAGCCCGCCGGCCGACCACACCTCGAACAGTTCCTCGCAGGTCCCGAGGCCGCCGGGGAGGGCGAGGAAGGCGTCGGCGTGCACCTCCATCACGGCCTTGCGCTCGCGCATGGTCTCGGTGACCAGCAGCTCGTCCGAGTCGTGGTCGGCCCACTCGCGCTCCACCATCGAGCGCGGGATGACGCCGAGGGTGCGCGCGCCGCCCTGCCGCGCCGCGATCGCGACGGCGCCCATCATCGAGCGCCGGCCGCCACCGGACACGAGCGACCAGCCGCGCGCGGCGATCGCGGTCCCGGTCTCGGCGGCGAGGTCCAGGTAGCGCCGCGGCACACCGTCCGAGGAGCCGCAGTAGACGCACACGGCGTGCGGGTCGCGCCCTCCCCGCTCGGTCGCGATCCCGTCGACCGCCATCAGTGCGCCTCCTCCCAGGCCCGGTACGCCTCGTGCACCACCTTCACCGCGTCGTCGACGTCGTCGGTGACGTGCAGGAGCTCGAGGTCCTTCTCGCCGATCTTGCCGGACTCGAGCACGGGACCGGAGATCCAGTCGTAGAGCCCCTGCCAGTAGTGCCGCCCGAGCAGCACCACCGGGAACTTGGTGACCTTCTTGGTCTGCACCAGGCAGAGCGCCTCGAAGAGCTCGTCGAACGTGCCGAAGCCGCCGGGGAGGCAGACGAAGGCCTGGGAGTACTTGACGAACATCGTCTTGCGGACGAAGAAGTAGCGGAAGTTGATGCCCAGGTCGACCCAGTCGTTGAGGCCCTGCTCGAACGGCAGCTCGATGCCGAGCCCGACCGACAGCCCGCCCGCCTCCTGGGCGCCCTTGTTGACCGCCTCCATCGCGCCCGGCCCGCCACCGGTGATCACGGCGTAGCCGGCCTCGGCGAGCGCGGTGCCGAGCGCCCGGCCGGCGGCGTACTCCTGGTGGTCGCGCGGGGTGCGGGCGGAGCCGAAGACGGTGACGGCGCGGGGCAGCTCGGCCAGCATGCCGAAGCCCTCGACGAACTCCGCCTGGATCCGCAGGACCCGCCAGGGGTCGGTGTGCACCCAGTCGGTGGGGCCCCGCGAGTCGAGCAGGCGCTGATCGGTGGTCGTCGGTTCGAGCTTCTGCTCGCGGCGCAGCACGACCGGGCCGCGCAGCCGCTCGTCCGGACGGGACCCGGACCCGTTGACGCTCATGAGCGCCAGCGTACGGAGCGGGCGTGAACGTGCGGGGTCAGGCCGGGGCCCCTCCGGGCCGGTCAGCGCAGGAACGTGCGCAGTACCTCCGTGCAGCGGGCGATGACGCCGACGTCGACGTGCTCGTCCCGGGTGTGCGCGAGGTCGGGGTCGCCGGGCCCGTAGTTGACCGCCGGGATGCCGAGGGCGGCGAAGCGGGAGACGTCCGTCCAGCCGAACTTGGCCCGCGCCGTCGCGCCCGTGGCGGCGAGGAACTCCTGGGCGGCGGGCTGGGACAGACCCGGCAGCGCGCCGGGCGAGGAATCGGTGAGCGTGACCTCGACACCCGCGAGCACCTCGCGGACGTGCTGCTCGGCCTGCTCGACGGAGCGGTCCGGGGCGAACCGGAAGTTGATCGTCGTGACGCACTCGTCCGGCACCACGTTGCCCGCGACGCCCCCGGCGACCCGGACCGCCTGCAGGCCCTCGCGGTACTCGCAGCCGTCGATGGTCACCCGCCGCGGGGTGTAGTCGCCCAGCCGGCGCAGGACCTCGCCCGCGTGATGGATCGCGTTGTCCCCCAACCATGATCGGGCCGAGTGGGCCCGACGACCGCGAGTCCGGGCCTCGACGCGCAGGGTGCCCTGGCAGCCCGCCTCGACCTCGCCGTCCGTGGGCTCGCCGAGGATCGCGAGGTCGGCGGCGAGCCAGTCCCGGTGGTTCCGCTCGAGACGGCCGAGGCCGTTGCGCACGGCCTCCACCTCCTCGCAGTCGTAGAACACGACCGTGAGGTCGTGCCGCGGCTCGGTGAGGGTGGCGGCGAGGTGCGCGAACACGGCGTCGCCCGCCTTCATGTCGCTCGTCCCGCAGCCGTAGAGCAGGTCGCCCTCCCGGCGGCTCGGCACGTTGCCGGCGATCGGCACGGTGTCGAGGTGGCCGGCGAGCAGGACCCGTCGCTCGCGGCCGAGGTGGGTGCGGGCGAGCACGGCGTCGCCGTCGCGGAGGACCTCGAGGTGCGGCGCCTGGGTGCGCAGCGCGGCCTCGACGGCGTCGGCCAGCACCCGCTCCTCGCCGGACACGCTGGCCACGTCGACGAGCGCGGCGGTCAGCGCGGCGGGGTCCTCGGTCAGGTCCAGGGCGACGGTCGGGGCGCTCACGGGCCCTACTGTTCCACGGGGGTCAGGGTGCGGGGTCCGCCGTCTCCGCCACGGGGGTCAAGGTGCCGCGTCCGCCGTCTCCTCCACGAGCGCGGCCAGCCGGGGCAGCACCTCGTCCCGCCAGCCCGGACCCATCCGCTCGAACGCGAAGCGGCCCTGCCGGTCGTCGAGGTCGAAGCCGGAGTGCTCCAGGACCAGCCGGGTCCCGCGGCCCTCGGGCACCAGCGTCCAGGTGAGCGTCCAGGCGCCGTGGAACGTGTGGACGAACCGCTCCGGCTCGCGGACCTCCAGGACCTTGCAGGGCACGTCGCCCCAGCCCGGCATCCGCAAGGTGAAGCGGTGCCCGACCTCGGCCGCGACGTCCCCCGGCGCCCACCACCGCGCCAGCAGCTCGGGCTCGGTCAGCGCCCGCCACACCTTCGCGGGCGGGCCGGCGACGAACTGGTCCACGGTCACGGCCGCGCTCAGGCTGCCCGTCATCGGTCCTCACTCTCGTCCGGCATCTCGTTCTCCACGAACCCGGCGAGGTCCTTCAGCCGACCGCGCCAGTAGTGCTCGAAGGGCGCGAGCCACTCGCCGATCTCGGCCAGCGGCCGCGGCTCCAGGTGGTAGTGGCGCCGCCGCCCCTCCGGCTCGTCCCGCACCAGCCCGGCGCGCCGCAGCACGCCCAGGTGCTCGGCGACCGCCGGCCGGCTCAGCGCGAACTCCCCGGCGAGCGCCCCCGCCGTGCGCGGACCGTCCGCCAGCAGCTCCAGCAGCCGCCGGCGCACCGGATTGGCCAGCGCGAGGAAGACGTCGTCGGGCACGGGACCAGTATGCGTCGGACTTCTCCGACATGTCAACTCTTCCCGACACTTCCCGGCCAGGCACCTCGCCCGCACCCGGAGGAGGGCCGGACGGGTCCGGCCGGGTACGTTCGACGCCCGTGAGCACCGAGTTCCGCACCGATCCCGCCTCCGGCACCGGCCTGGCGACCGTCACGGCCGACGGGACCGTCCTCGACGTCTGGTACCCGGCCCCCGCGCTGGGCACGGACGCCCCCGACACCGCGGCCGACCTCGAGCCGCTCGCCGGGGAGGACGCGGACCGCGGCGTCACCGTGCAGGTGGTGCGCACCGGGATCGGCTCGCTCGCCGACAAGCCGGTCGACGCCGCCGACGTCTACCTGCGCCTGCACCTGCTCTCCGGCCGCCACGTGAAGCCCCACGAGATCAGCCTCGAGGGCCAGTTCGGGCTGCTCGCCAACGTCGCCTGGACCAACTTCGGCGCCTGCGCCGTCCCCGGGTTCGAGCTGGTCCGGGCGAAGCTGCGCCGCCGCGGCCCGGTGATCGTGTACGGCGTCGACAAGTTCCCGCGCATGGTCGACTACGTGCTCCCGTCCGGCGTCCGGATCGCCGACGCCGACCGCGTCCGGCTCGGCGCGCACCTGGCCCAGGGCACGACCGTGATGCACGAGGGCTTCGTCAACTTCAACGCCGGCACGCTGGGCTCGTCGATGATCGAGGGCCGGGTGTCGGCCGGGGTGGTCGTCGGCAACGGCTCGGACGTCGGCGGCGGCGCCTCGATCATGGGCACGCTCTCCGGCGGCGGCACCGCGGTCATCTCGATCGGCGAGCGCTGCCTGCTCGGCGCCAACGCCGGCATCGGCATCTCGCTGGGCGACGACTGCGTGGTCGAGGCCGGCCTCTACGTCACCGCGGGCACGAAGGTCGCCCTGCCGGACGGCACCTCGGTCGCCGCCCGCAGCCTGTCCGGCCAGGACGGGCTGTTGCTGCGCCGCAACAGCGTCTCCGGCGCGGTGGAGGCGCTCCCCCGGACGGGCCAGGGCATCGCGCTCAACGAGGACCTGCACAAGAACTGACGGCGGGGCGGCGGGCCGGCGCGTTCACCTGCGTCGACTACGGTGGCCGCTCGTGTCCGCCCCCAGCCTGACCCCGCTCGCCCTCACCCACGACGACCTGCCGGCCCCGCTGACGGCCGCGCCGTCGGACTCGCCGGTGCACCACGTCCGGGCCGCCCTCGACCTCCGGCTGCGGGCCCTGCTCGCGCACGACCCGGGCACCCGGGACGGCAGCGACATCGAGGACCTGCACCAGATGCGGGTCGCGGTACGGCGGATGCGCGCCGCGCTGAAGGCCGCGCGCCCGCTGCTCGACCGCAGCTGGGCCGACGGGCTGCGGGCGGAGCTGGGCTGGCTCGGGCGGGCCCTCGGGCCCGTCCGCGACCTGGACGTCCTGCTGCTGCGCCTGCGCGGCGAGATCGCGGCCCTGCCCGAGCGGGAGCGGGCGGCCGGTGAGCAGCTCGTCGCCGCGCTCGACGGTGAGCGCGAGGAGGCGCGGGCCGAGATGCTGGCCGCGTTGGAGTCCGGCCGGTACCGCGCCCTGCTCGAGCGGCTGGCGGACGCGATCCGGCTGCCGCTGCCCACCCCCTCGGCCACCCACGCGCAGCCGGAGCTCATCGACCTGGTGCGCGCCGAGGTACGCCGGCTGCGCAAGGCCGTGCGCCGCGCCGGTGACGACCCGCCGGACCAGACCCTGCACGACCTGCGGATCCTGGGGAAGCGGGTGCGCTACACCGGTGAGCTGGTCGAACCGATGCTCGGCGCCCGGGTGAAGCGACTGCTCAAGGCCACCGCGGGCCTGCAGGAGGTGCTCGGCGACCACCAGGACGCGTGCGTGGCCGAGGAGCGCATCCGCACGCTGCTCGACGGCCTCGGCGAGTACCCCGACGCCCACGTCGTGTTCGTCGCGGGCCGGCTCGTGGAGCGCGAGCGCGCCCGCGCGACGGCGAAGCGGGGAGAGTGGTGGGCGGCGTGGGAGCACGTCGCCGCCCGCGCCGCCGAGATCTGAGCGGCGCCGCGGCGGCTCGGGCCCCTCAGCCCTCGAGCCGCCGCGCCGCCTCGTCGATCCGCTCGTCCGTGGCCGTGAGTGCGATCCGGACGTGCTGCGCCCCCGACGGACCGTAGAACTCACCCGGCGCGACCAGGATCCCCCGCTCGGCCAGCGACCGGACCGTGTCGCGGCAGGGCCGGCCCTCGGTCGTCCAGAGGTAGAGCCCGGCCTCGGAGTGGTCGATCCGGTAGCCGGCGCGTTCGAGGGCGCTCCGCAGCCGGGAGCGCCGCTTCTCGTAGATCTTCACCTGCTCGGCGACGTGGGTGTCGTCCGCCACGGCGGCCGCGAGTGCCGCCTGCACCGGGAACGGCACGATCATGCCGGCGTGCTTGCGGATCTCCAGGAGCGTCCGCACCAGCGCCGCGTCGCCCGCGACGAACGCCGCCCGGTATCCGGCGAGGTTCGACGTCTTGGACATCGAGTGCACGGCGAGCAGGCCCTCGTGCCGGCCCCCGCTCACCTCCGGGGAGAGCACCGACGCCACCGGCGCGCCGAAGGACAGCCCGAGATAGCACTCGTCGGACGCCACGACCGCACCGACGGCCCGGGCGGCCTCCACGGCGGACCGGAGCGCGGCGGCGTCGAGCACCCGCCCGGTGGGGTTCGACGGCGAGTTCAGCCAGACCAGGCTCGTGCCCGCGGGCGGGGCCTCGCCGTCGGCGAGCCGGACCACCGACGCCCCCGCGAGCAGCGCACCCACCTCGTAGGTCGGATAGGCGAGCTCGGGCACCGCGACCACGTCGCCCGCACCGAGGCCGAGCAGGGTCGGCAGCCAGGCGACCAGCTCCTTGGAGCCGATCGTGGGCAGCACGGCCGCCGGGTCGGCACCCGCGACGCCGAAACGGCGGGTCAGCGACTCGGCGACCGCCTCGCGCAGCGAGTCGGGCCCGTAGGTGGTCGGGTAGCCGGGCTCGTCGGCGGCCGGGCCCGCCAAGGCGGCGCGGACCACGGCCGGGACCGGGTCGACCGGGGTGCCGACCGAGAGGTCGACGATGCCGCCGGAGTGGGCGGCGGCGAGCGCCTTGACCTCGGCGAGGGAGTCCCAGGGGAAGTCGGGGAGCGCGATGCCCCGCCGACGGTTCGCCGGCTGCCGCTCCCTCACTCGTCGTGCTCGACCGGGGCCATGCTCTTGATCGGCTCCGGGTCGGCCTCGGTCAGCCCGACCTTCGAGGCGCCGCCGGGCGAGCCCAGCTCCTCGAAGAAGTCCGCGTTGGCCTTGGTGTACGGGCCCCACTGGTCGGGGACGTCGTCCTCGTAGTAGATGGCCTCGACCGGGCAGACCGGCTCGCAGGCCCCGCAGTCCACGCACTCGTCGGGGTGGATGTACAGCATGCGGGCGCCCTCGTAGATGCAGTCCACGGGACATTCCTCGATGCACGCCTTGTCCTTGAGGTCCACACAGGGCTCGGCGATCACGTACGTCACGGAAGGTCCTCCACAAGCGGGGCGCTGTTCTGGCGCGGGCGTTCTCCGTGGCAGGTTAACCCCGCGGGTACCGCTCACACACGGGAAGGCAACCCTCACTCCATGCCCCCTCACGACGCGCCCGGCGCGACCCCCGGCTCCGGGACCGACGCGCGGATCGCCGCACTGATCGAGTCCGCCCTCGGCGAGCGGGTCGCCCTGCGCCATCGGATCGGCGGGCGCGAGGGCCGCCCGCTCTACACCGACGCCGTCGGCACGCTGTCCGACGGCGGTGCCGGCACGGTCCTCGTCGACACCCGGAAGGGGCCGGTACGGGTCGACCGCGCGGCCGTCGTCGCGCTGCGGGTGGTGCCGCCCGCCCCTGCCCGCCGCGCCTCGTGGAGTGCGGTGTCCCGCCTGGAGAACCTCTGTGCCGACGCCTGGCCGACCCTGGTCGACGAGCGGCTGGGGGGCTGGCGGCTGCGCGCGGCGGGCGGGTTCACGGGCCGGGCGAACTCCGCGCTGGCGGTCGGCGACCCGGGCCTGCCCGTCCCCGCCGCGCTCGACCGGGTCCGGGAGTTCGCCGGCGTCCACGGGCTCGTCCCGCGGCTGCAGACGCCGATGGGGTCGCCCTGGTCGGAGGCCGCGCGGCGGGAGGGCTGGGTGCTCGACGGCGGCCACCAGGCGGGGCCGGAGGTCGCCGTCCTCGTGGCGGATCTCACGGCGCTGGCGGCCGCCGGCGGGTCCGGACCGCCCGTCGAGGACGTCGAGCTCACCCACGGTCCGACGGACGACTGGTGGGCCGTCACCGGCGCCCCCGCGAGCGACGCGGAACGGCACGTCCTCACCAGGGCCGCGCGACCGGGCTTCGTCGTCGCGCGCGGCGCCGGCGGGACGCCCACGGGCGCGCTGCGGGCCGCCGTCGTCGAGGACCACCTGCACCTGTCCCGCCTCGCCACCGGTCCGGAGGTCCGGCGGCAGGGGGTCGGCACCGCGCTGACCGCGGCGGCGGCCGTGTGGGGACGGGAACAGGGCGCGCGCTGGGCGGTGCTGCAGGTCAACCTGCAGAACGAGGGCGCCCGCTCCTTCTGGGCGCGGCTGGGCTGCACCGAGCACCACCGCTACCACTACCTCGGACCCGGTGGAGGGCACTAGCGCTGGCTGTGCTCGGCGGAACGTCCCGCGCGCAGCCGGTCGGCCGCCCCGACGACCCGGCGCAGCGGGATCAGGCCGGCCAGCAGGCCCGCGACCAGCAGCAGCAGCGACTGCCAGGTGGCCGGGAGCACCACGTCGCCGCCCGGTCCCGCGAAGCCCAGCACGCCCACGACCACGACCCAGACGGCGAGCGGCGACGCCGCCACGGCGGTGGCGGTCGAGACCTCCGCGGCGGCCTGGGTCAACCAGGGCATCGTGAGCAGCACCAGCACGGTGCCGACCGGAACCGGCACGGGTCCGAGGTACAGGGGCTGCAGCAGCAGCTCGAGCGCGGTCAGCAGCACGGCGGCCAGCAGCACCGCCGCGAGCGTGACCCAGCGCATCAGTCGAGCCCCGCGAACAGGTCGTCGGTCGGGGTCGGGCCCGCCCCCGACGCCATCGCGTACTCCTCGACGTCGATCAACGGCTGCGCGACGCCGTTGCTCATCGCGAAGGCCACGGTCCCGGCGGCCCCGGCAGCGCCCCGAGCACCGTCGGCGTGCTCCCACACCGCGATCTGCGTGGCGTGCGCGCGCATCGCCGCGACGCGCGCCGCCCGGTGCTCCGGCACGTCCAGCCGGGTGGTGACGACGGCGTCGGGCGCGCTGGGCAGCTCGTCCGGCCCCGGGACCCGGAACGGCATGCCCGGCAGGTCCCGGATCCCCGCCAGCCCCGCGTCGAGTGCCGAACGGGACCGGACGGCGTGGAACACCCGGGCCACGACGTCCGGCCGGGCGGCCGCCGCCGCCGTGGTGAGCTCGTGGGCGCGGACGTGGTCGGGATGGCCGTACCCGCCGTCGTCGGCGTAGGAGACCACCACCTGGGGGCGCAGCTCGTCGACGACGCCGAGCAGCTGCCCGAGCTGCTCGTCGAACGCCCCCGGCGCGGCGAGGGCGCGCGGGTGCAGCACGGCCGGGGTGAGCGCGCGGGTGCCCTCGCCGTGCTCCATGCCGCTGTCCCGCCAGCGTCCGAGCCCACCCAGGTACCGGTGCTCCGGGCCGCCCAGGGCCCCCAGCGCCGCGGCGAGCTCGTGCACCCGGTACCCGCCGAGCTGGTCGCCGCGGTCCGGCGCGAGCTCGCGCAGCTCCGGCGGGATGACCTCGCCCTCCTCGCCCAGCGAGCAGGTCACGACCGCGCAGACGGTGCCCGGCGCGGCGGCGTACCGGGCGATCGCACCGCCGGTGGTGAGGGTCTCGTCGTCGGGATGCGCGTGGACGAACAGGATCCGGCGAGCGGGCAGCACGGCGGGAGCCTACGTCCTCACAGCATCGCCCTGCGCTCGGCGTAGTGGCAGGCCACCGGGTGCCCCTGCCCCCGCTCGACCAGGGCCGGCGGCTCCTCGACGCACCGCGTGCGCTCCGCCTCCGTGAGCTCGGTCGCGAATCTCGGACAGCGGGTGCGGAAGCGGCAGCCGCTGGGGGGGTTCGCCGGGCTCGGCAGGTCCCCGACGACGGTGATCCGCTCCCGGGCCCGCTCCTTGCGCGGGTCGGGCAGCGGGATCGCCGAGATCAGCGCCTGCGTGTACGGGTGCGCGGGGCCCGCGAACAGCTCGTCGGACGTCCCCGTCTCGACGATCGAGCCGAGGTACATGACCGCGATCCGGTCCGCGATGTGCCGCACGACGGACAGGTCGTGGCTCACGAACAGGTACGACAGCCCCAGCTCGGCCTGCAGCTCGTCGAGCAGGTTGAGCACGCCTGCCTGGATGGACACGTCCAGGGCCGAGACCGGCTCGTCGAGCACCAGCAGCTTCGGGCGCAGGGCGAGCGCGCGGGCGATGCCGATGCGCTGCCGCTGCCCGCCGGAGAACTCGTGGGCGTACCGGTTGCCGTGCTCGGGTTTGAGCCCGACGGTCTGCATCAGCCGCCGGACCTGCTCGCGGCCGTCCTCGCGGTAGAGCCCGTGGATCCGCAGCGGCTCGGCGATGATCTCGTTCACCGGCAGCCGCGGGTCCAGCGAGGCGTACGGGTCCTGGAACACGATCTGCAGCTCGCGGCGCAGCGCGCGCATGTCCCCGCGGCCGATCCTGGTGAGGTCCCGGCCCTTGTAGAGCACCTCGCCCGAGGTCGCGGGCAGCAGGTTCAGCACCACGCGCGCGGTGGTGGACTTGCCGCAGCCGGACTCCCCGACGAGGCCGAGGGTCTCCCCCTCGGCGATCTCGAACGAGACGTCGGACACGGCCTGCACCGCGCCGATCTGCCGGCGGACCAGGCCCTTGGAGCGGATCGGGAAGTGCTTGACGACGTTGCGGACGCTCAGCAGCGTCCGCGTGCCCGTCGGCACCGTCTCGGTGGTGGTCACGTCACGGCCTCCCCGTCCGTGCCGGCCGGCGCGGCGAGCCCGGCCGGCGTCCCGTGGTCCGCGACCTCGCGGCCGAACACGTCGGCCGCCTCCTGGCCCTCGAGCGTCTCGGCGTAGTGGCAGGCGGCGAGGTGCCCGGGCCCCGTGGTCACGCGCAGCTCCGGCTCGCTCTCGTCGCACCGCCCGGTGTGCTTGGGACAACGCGGCCCGAACGGGCAGCCGGGCGGCATGGCGACGACCGACGGCGGCGACCCCGGGATCGGGGTGAGCCGCTCGCTGGGCCGGTCGAGCCGGGGCAGGCTGCCGAGCAGGCCGAGGGTGTAGGGCATGCGCGGGGTGTAGAAGACCTCCTCCGCCGTGCCGACCTCGACCGGTTTGCCCGCGTACATGACCATCACCCGGTCGGCCTGGCCCGCGATCACACCCAGGTCGTGGGTGATGAGCACCATCGCGGCCCCCGTCTCCGCCTGCGCCGCGGCGAGCGAGTCGAGGATCTGCGCCTGGACGGTGACGTCGAGCGCGGTCGTCGGCTCGTCGGCGATGATCACGTCCGGATCGTTGGCCATGGCGATCGCGATGACCACGCGCTGCCGCATGCCACCCGAGAGTTCGTGCGGGTAGGAGTCGGCCCGGTCCTTCGCGTGGGGGATCCGGACCTTGTCGAGCAGCTCGACGGCGCGGTCCATGGCCGCCTGCTTCGACACGTCCCGGTGGGCCCGGACGGCCTCGGCGATCTGCGCCCCGATCGTGTAGACGGGATTCAGCGAGGTCATCGGGTCCTGGAAGATCATGGCGATCCGGGAGCCCCGGACCCGCGTCATCTCGGGCTCGGACAGCGTGAGCAGGTCCCGGCCGTCGAACCGCACCGAGCCCGTGACCTGCGCGGTGTCCGGCAGCAGCCGCATCACCGCCAGCGAGGTCACGGACTTGCCGGAGCCGGACTCGCCGACGATGCCGAGCACCTCGCCGCGATGGAGCGTGTAGTCCACGCCGCGGACGGCGCGCACGGCCCCGTCCGCGCCGGGGAAGGTGACGTCGAGCCCCGAGACCTCGAGCACGACGTCCCCGGCGCGGCCGGGGCCGCGTGTCCCGTTCGGCGACAGGTCGATGTCGCCGGCTCCTCCTGCGCGCGACCGTTCGCTCACTGGCGCACCTTCGTCTGCTGCGGGTCGAACGCGTCACGCAGGCCGTCGCCGATGAAGTTGATCGTGAGGGCGATGAGGATGATGAACACTCCGGGGAAGTAGAACAGCCACGGCCGCGTGGTGAGCGCCGTCTGCGCCTCGCTGACCAGCAGTCCGAGCGACGTGTCCGGCGGGGTGACGCCGAAGCCCAGGTAGGAGAGCGCGGTCTCGAGCAGGATCGCCAGCGCCACCAGGATCGTCAGGTTCACCAGGATCGAGCCCAGCGCGTTGGGCACGAGGTGGCGCAGGATGATCCGCGTGTCGCTCGCGCCGAGCGCCCGCGCGGCCTCGACGAACTCCTTCTCCCGCAGCGAGAGCACGACGCCACGCGCCACCCGGGAGACGTAGGCCCAGTACAGCCCCGCGATGACCAGCGCGATCAGGTACCAGGTGCCGCCGAAGTTGTGCGCGAGCATCGCGGCGACGGCGATCAGCGGCAGGGTCAGCACGAGGTCGGAGATGCGCATCATGATCGTGTCGGTCTTGCCGCCGAAGTACCCGGCGACGGAGCCCCACAGCGTGCCGACCAGCGTGGCGAGGATCGCGACGCTGACCGAGACCTGCAGCGAGATGCGGGTGCCCCGCAGCACCTGGGCGAACTGGTCGCGGCCCGCGGAGTCGGTGCCGAACGGGTGGTCCCAGGAGGGCGGGACGGAGTTGTCCGGGGTGTACTCGCCGGCGTCGTACTTCCACAGCAAGCCGCCCACGTAGGCGAGCAGGACCAGCGCGACGAGCACGCAGAGGCTGACGACGGCCGCGCGGTGCTGCAGGAAGCGCCGGAGGACCAGCTGGGCCTGGCTGCGCTCCTCGACCGTGAACTCGCGTTCCGCCGCCGGCGCCGGGCCGGTGCCGGTCGTGGTGGTGGTGGTGTCAGGCATAGCGGATCCTGGGGTCGAGGACGCCGTAGAGCAGGTCGGCGATCAGGTTGAAGGCGATGACCACCGTCGCCGCGACCAGCAGCCAGGACGCCGTCGCGTAGACGTCGTTGGTGCGGATCGAGGTGACCAGGTAGTCGCCCATGCCCTTCCACTGGAAGACGTTCTCGGTGACGACGGCGCCGCCGATGATCGACGCGATGTCCAGCGCGGTGACCGTGGTCAGCGGGATCAGTGCGGTGCGCAGGGCGTGCTTGACCATCACCGTGCGCCGGGAGAGGCCCTTGGCGCGGGCGAGCCGGACGTAGTCGGAGTTCATCACCTCGAGCATGGAGGCGCGGGTGAACCGGCTCCACGCGGCGTAGGAGATGAGCGCAAGCGAGATGGTCGGCAGGACCATGTGCCCGAGGACGTCGAGGACGTAGGCGCCGGCGCCCTGCGGCGCCGGCACCGAGACCTGCCCGATCGTGTAGATCGCCTGGGTGCCGACGGCGTTGTTGAAGTCGATGCCGGCCTGCTTGAGCAGGATCGCGAACCAGAAGGCGGGCATCGCCAGGAACAGGAAGCCGACGAAGGTCGCCGTGTAGTCGAACGTCGTGTACTGCTTCACCGCCGTGAGCACGCCGATCAGCACGGCCAGCAGCAGCGCGATCACCATGGCCAGGGCGATCAGCCGCATGGTGACGAGGAAGCGGTCGGCCAGGTCGGTGCCGATGTCCGCGGTCGACACGACGGAGGGCCCGAAATCCCCGGTGAACAACCCGCCCAACCAGCCGAGGTAGCGCGGGATCAGCGGCTGGTCGAGGTGCAGACGGACGGTCTCGGCGTCGATGACGCTCTGCGGAGCGGGCGGGTTCTTCTCCCGCAGCGGCGCCAGCGGGTCGGCGGACGCCGACCCCAGCGCGAAGATGATGAACGACGCGACGAGCAGGACCGGTAGCGAGTACAGGATCCTGCGCACGGCGAAGGCGAGCATGCGGATGTGCTTCTTCCGACTCGTGGTGGGAGCACGGTCCGCTCCGCTCGTGGCGGGGCGGGCCGCCGGCAGGAGCAGGGTAGCGCCGGGGACGGGCCCGGGCCGCGCGAGCAGCGCGCGGCGCCGGCGGCCTCGGGCCCGTCCCGGTCCGTCACGTCACGTCACGAGTCGGCGCGGATCCCCCACTCGGCCGTGTTGTACGTGATCCCGTCGAGCGACGCGTTGTTGCGCACGTTGCCCAGCGTGTTCTGCACCGCGGCCAGGGTCGGCTTCTGGTACAGCGGGAGGACGTAGGCGTCCTCGGCCATGATCCGGTCGGCCTCGTTCAGCTTCGCCGTGGCGTCGGCGATGTCGGTCGAGGAGGCCGCCTCGTTGATCAGCTGGTCGGTCGTCGGGTTCTGGTACTTGCCGAAGTTCGAGCCCGAGTCGGAGAGCCACACCTGCTGCGCCCCGCCGAACGGCGCGGGCGACATGATCCAGCCGAACACGATGACGTCGTAGTCGCCGCTGTCCAGCGTGGTGCCGAGGCTGTCCGTGGTCGCGATGTCCACGTTCACCCCGAGCTGCTTGGCGTACTGCTGGAACAGCTCGCACTCGGTCTGCCGCACGGCGTTGCCGGTCGTGTAGCGCATCCGCAGCGTCGGCACGGCCTGCCCGTTGGGGGCGACGAGGGCGGTGCCCACCCCGGTGTAGCCGGCGTCGGTGAGGATGGTCCTGGCCCGCTCCACGTCACCGGTGCCCTGGCCGGTGGCGCTCAGGTTGTCCTGGTAGCCCTCCTGCTGCGGCACGAACATCTTGTTCTTCATCGGCGTGATGTCCTGGTTGAACTGCCCGACCGTCTTCGAGATGACGTCCTGGACGTTCACGGCGGTGTAGAGCGCCTGGCGCAACGCCGTGTCGGCCAGGAACGGGTTCTGCAGGTTGAAGTCGTAGTGCTCCCACGACAGCCCGGCCGCCTGGTACTGCGAGACGTTCGGGATGTTGTTCAGCTGGCTGACGATGTCGACCTGCGGCTGCGGGAACAGCGCCTGGACCTCGTTGTTCTGCAGGGCCAGCGGCTCCTGGGTCGCGTCGGTGATCACCCGGATCACCAGCCGGTCCAGCTTCGGCGTGGTCGCGCCGTACCACTGCGGGTTCGGGACCAGCGTCAGCGCGACGTTGTCCTGCCAGTTCTCGACCTGGAAGGGGCCGCCGGAGTAGTCCGGCACCGTCTTGCCGAAGTAGTCGAACGCCGCGGCCAGGCCCGCGGGGGTGTTCAGGTCACCCTGCTGCGCGCCCACGTGCGCCGGGAACAGCGGCGCCGCGGAGTTGAAGAAGCTCTTCCAGTCGATGTAGGGCTGCGACAGCGTGACGGTGACGGTCTTACCGTCGTCCGAGCCGACCACGCTCTGGATGAGGTCGAACCCGCCGTTGCCGGCGGTCTCGCAGTCCGGGCAGTCCCGGGTGTTCTGCCACTTCCAGTTCATCGCGAAGTCGTCGGCGGTGATCGGCGTGCCGTCGTTCCAGACCGCGTTCTGCTTGATCTTGTAGACGATCGTCGTCGGGTCCGTGAGGTCCGCGGAGTCGACGAGGTCCGTGTTCAGCGTCGCCTTCAGGTCCGGCGAGGTGTAGAAGACGTACGGCAGGAGGGGCTTGGTCGACATCCCCGTCCAGTCCGTGTTGCCCTCGGACGAGATGACGTTCCAGTTGTCGATGTTCTTCTCGGACGCCAGTGTGACCGTCCCGCCCTGCTGCAGCTGGTCCGCGGGAACGCTGTTGCAGGTGTTCGGGTTCGTCGCGCAGTCCGCGTAGACACCGCCCGAGCTGCCGCCGGCGCCACCACCGCCGCCGCAGGCCGCCAGGACAAGGGTCGCCGCCGTGACGACCGCTGCGGCCGCGGCCGCCCTCGTTCTCTTCATGGACTTCCTCGATCTCTCGCCCGTCCCGGCCCGGTCGAGCCGCGGGATCGGGGCACTCCACCCCTCGCCGCGTGGCCGTCCCTGTGCCGGGCGGCCGCCCGATCCCTGCGCAACTTAGGAACCTCACAGGTGACCCCGCCAACGAAGTCGCCGATCGTGACCAAAGGGTGACGTGACGTGGACAGCGCGACACATCGTGATTACTCTGCAGTAACTTATCTCCGACGAGGGAAGGCTCAGCTGACCGGAGCGCTCCATCGTTGCGCACCGGTGAGCGGCCCCGTCCGGAGCGGGCCCGGGTCGAACCCGGTCGCGGCAGCGCCGGGCGCGGTGCTCACGAGGAGCGACACCTGCTGGAAGAGCGGCAGGGCCGGCAGCTGGGCCCAGAGCACCCGCTCCGCCGTCCCGAGGTCCGTGGGATCGGGCACCGCGGCCGTGGCGAGCGACTCGAGCACCGGTTGCAGCGAGTCCGAGCAGAAGCCGTTGGGCAGGGCCGGCGGCGCCGGCAGCGCCGACGTCGGCTCCGGGCAGCCGTAGTCCGAGGCCAACTGCGGTCCGACCGGCCCGCCGACCGCCCGGGGCTCGACCAGGATGTCCGCCCGGACCGGGGCGTTCGGGGCGGCGCCGCTCGGCGGCGCCGTGGTGGTGGCCGACGCACTCGTCCCCGTCGTGGGCCCCGTCGTGGGCCCCGTCGCCGGTCCGCCGGTCGGGGCCGCGCTCGGGGTGGGGGTGACCGCGCCGCTCGCCGAGGTCGGGACGGTGCCCGAGGCCGACGGGGTCGTGTCCGGTGGGGTCGCCGGCACGGCCCGTTGCGTGAACAGGTCCGTCGCCGGGGGTGCGACGACCTGCACGCCGATGCCGGCGGCACGCAGTTGCTCCGCGACGGCCTCGGCCACCTCGACGTCCGTGGTGCGCTCGGCGCCGGCGGCCACCACGAGGTCCAGCGGGGTGTTGCCGAGGGTCCAGGTGCCGTCGGCGTCGCGGGTGTAACCGGCCTCGGTGAGCAGGCGCCGGGCCGTCGCCGGATCCGGGCGGGCCGGGGCGCCCGCGGGCGCGGTGGCCGCGTAGCCGGGCTCCGACGGGGCGAGGCCGAACGCGTCGGCGGGCAGGGCGGACGGCGCCACCGCGGCGCGGATGCGTTCGCGGTCCAGCAGGGCCCCGACGGCCTGGCGCACCCGGACGTCGGACAGGGGGCCGAAGTCCGAGCGGAGCGCGAGGTCGGTGACGGTCGCGCGGGGTGCGGGCGCGGTCGTCACCGCGGGGCCGAGCGCCGCGAGGGCCTCGGTGACCTCGGGACCCGCGGCGGGCATCGCGACGTCGACGTCGCCGACCTGCAGGCCCTCGGCGAGGGTCTGGGGGTCGAGCCGGCGGAGCACGATCTGGTCGAGGGTGGCCGGGGTGGCCCAGTAGAGGTCGTTGCGTACGACCACGACCTCGCCGCGCGCGCGGTCCACCGCCGCGACCCGGAACGGACCGCCGGAGGCGGGCAGCCCGCCCTGCAGCGCCCCGGTCCACGAGCCCGGCGCGTCCTTGAGGATCTGTGCCGGCAGCAGCCCGGTGAACAGGTGCTGCCACTGCGGGTAGGGCTCGTCGAACACGACGTCGACGGCCTTGCCCCCGGCCCGCGACCGGACGTCCGTGATGTGCCGGTACCCCTCGGCGTCGATCGTGCCCGGCTGGGTCCGCATCTGCTGCCAGAGGTACACGAAGTCCTCGGCGGCGATGGGCGAGTTCGACGACCACGAGGCCTGCACGTTGAGCTCGTAGCTCACCGTGAACGGGCTGGTCGAGACGACCTCGGCGCTGGTCGCCACCGTGCGGTCGAGGTGCAGGGCCCCGTCGGCGTCGGGCCGGAAGACCGACGGCAGCACGAGGGTCGCGAGCGCCTGGGTGACGGGCGAGCGGTCCGCCAGCAGGTGCGGGTTGAATCCCGCGCCGAGGTCGTCCACCCCGACGACGACCTCGGTCACCCGGGCGTTCACGGGTGGAGGTGCGGGCGCGGGCGGCGCGGGCTGTTCCACCGGCGCGTCCGTGCAGGCGGTCAGCAGGGCGAGCAGGCAGCCGCCGACCACGAGCAGCGCCCTGCGCCCCCAGCCGATCACGCGCCCTCCCCGGCCCGCGGGCCGGGCGGCCCGCCGGACCGCCATCGTCGCACCGACGGCCCGCCCCGCAGGTCCGGGGTCCTGCGGATCAGCGCGAGACGCCGGCCGCCGCGGCCTTGGCCCGGGCCCGCTGGCGGCCGCGCTGGTGCGAGTCCAGCTCGACCTTGCGGATCCGGACGTTCTCCGGCGTGACCTCGACGCACTCGTCGTTGGCGCAGAACTCCAGGCTCTGCTCCAGGGTGAGGATCGTCGGCGGGGTGAGCTTGACCAGCTCGTCGCCGGTCGACTTGCGCATGTTGGTGAGCTTCTTCTCCCGCACGATGTTGACCTCGAGGTCCTCGTTGCGGGTGTACTCGCCGATCACCATGCCCTCGTAGACCTGGGTGCCCGGGCCGACGAACAGCACGCCGCGGTCCGACAGCGCGTCGACCGCGTAGGCGGTGACCGCACCGGTGCGGTCGGCGATCAGCGAACCGCGCAGCCGGCTGGAGATCTCGCCGACCCACGGGCCGTAGCCGTCGAACACGTGGCTCGCGATGCCCGCGCCCCGGGTGATCGTGAGGAACTCGGTGCGGAAGCCGATCAGGCCGCGCGAGGGCACCCGGAAGTCCAGCCGGACCCGGTTCTCGCCGTGCACCATCTGGCTCATCTCGCCCTTGCGGGCGGCCAGCAGCTGGGTGACGGCGCCGAGGGAGTCGGACGGGACGTCGATCGAGAGGTTCTCGAACGGCTCGTGGAGCTTGCCGTCGATCGTCCTCGTGACGACCTCGGGCTTGCCCACGGTCAGCTCGAAGCCCTCGCGGCGCATGGTCTCCACCAGGATCGCCAGCGCGAGCTCGCCGCGGCCCTGCACCTCCCAGGTGTCCGGCCGCTCGGTGGGCAGCACGCGCAGCGACACGTTGCCGACCAGCTCGGCGTCGAGCCGGCCCTTGACCTGGCGGGCGGTGAGCTTCTGGCCCGGCTTCGGGTCGCGCCCGACCAGGGGCGAGGTGTTGATGCCGATGGTCATCGAGATCGCGGGCTCGTCGACGTGGATCCGCTCGAGCGGCACCGGGTTCTCCGGGTCCGCGAGCGTGTCGCCGATCATGACGTCCGCGATGCCCGCGACGGCCGCGATGTCGCCCGCCACGGCCTCCTCGGCCGGCACCCGCTCCAGTCCCTCGGTGCGCAGCAGCTCGGTGATCTTCACGCGGGTGACCGTGCCGTCCGCCTGGCACCAGCCGACCTGCTGGCCGCGGCGGAGCACGCCCGCACGGACGCGGCAGAGCGCGATGCGGCCCAGGAAGGAGGTGGCGTCGAGGTTGGTGACGTGCGCCTGCAGCGGGGCGGTCGGGTCGTCCTTCGGCGCCGGCACGACGTCGAACAACACGTCGAAGAGGGGCTGGAGGTCCTCGGAGTCCGGCAGCTCGCCGTCGCCCGGGCGGTTGCGGGAGGCGCGGCCCGCACGACCGGAGGCGTAGACGACGGGCAGGTCCAGCAGGTGGGCGGTCCGGTCCTCGTCGAGGCCCAGCTCGTCGGCCAGCTCGAGGAGCAGCTCCAGGGACTCGTCGACGACCTCCTCGATACGGGCGTCCGCACGGTCGGTCTTGTTCACGACGAGCATGACCGGCAGGCCCGCGGCGAGGGTCTTGCGCAGCACGAAGCGGGTCTGTGGGAGCGGCCCCTCGGAGGCGTCGACGAGCAGCACCACGCCGTCGACCATGGAGAGGCCGCGCTCGACCTCGCCGCCGAAGTCGGCGTGGCCCGGGGTGTCGATGACGTTGACCGTGACGCCCTGCCAGGTCACGGTGGTGTTCTTGGCGAGAATGGTGATGCCCTTCTCGCGCTCCAGGTCCCCGGAGTCCATGACCCGGTCGACCGGCTCGGCCCGCTCGCCGAACGCTCCCGACGCGCGCAGCATCGCGTCGACCAGGGTGGTCTTGCCGTGGTCGACGTGCGCGACGATGGCCACGTTGCGCAGAGCGCGCACGCCGTCGGGCAGGCCGCGGTCGGCGGTCTGCGGGGCGTCGGCGAGCGCGGATCCAGCTGAAGTCACGATTCACGGTATCCCGGGTGACGTCTGGACCTCGCCGAGAGGTGAGCCTAGGCTGCCCTCACGATGGCCAAGGTGAAGAAGAAGTGCTGCCGGTCGAAGCCGAAGCGGTGCAAGAGCTGCCCGGTCGTGCACCTGCGGCTGAAGAAGATCGACGCCCAGGGGCTGAGCGGCAAGGAGTACACGCGCGCGGTCAAGGCCGCCCGCATCTACTGAGGTCGCAGGCCCGCGGGGGCCCCCGTCCGTCCTCCGTGGACGGTGCGCACGGGTCGGCGCGACCGGTTCTGGATCGTTTTCGCCTCGGCGGTCGTCGGCGGACCCGACCCCGGCGCCGCACCGTCGGAGCCGATGACCAAGGTCACAGAGTGATCCCGACCCCGCGGGCCGTTCCACGCCCGCTCACCCCGCCCGCCGGCTGAGCGCGACGGCCCGCCCGATCTCCGCCAGCACGACCGCGGGACGCGTGGCGAGGTCGTGCCAGCGACAGGTCAGCACGGTCCAGCCCGCCCGCGACAGGACCCCGCGCCGCCAGAGCACGCCCCGGCGTGCCTCCGCGCCGAGCGGGCGGGCCCAGCCCTCGGCCTCCACCGCCACCCGCGCCTGCGGGAAGGCCACGGGCAGCACCACGCCGGCCGCCGGGTGCTCCGTGCGCCAGCCGATCATCCGGGCCTCCCGCAGCCGCCCGACCAGCAGCCGCGCGGCCGCAGGTGCGGCCCGTTCGGCGCTGGCGGTGAGGGCGGCCCGGGCGGCCGTGGCGCCCGCCGCACCCGGGTTGCGCGCGTGGGCCCGCGCCACCTCGGCGAACGCGACGTGCGACTGCAACGCGCGGTCCAGGAACGGGCCGCCCGCCCCACCGAGCTCGACCACCGCCTCGAGCACGGCGAGTGGCGGGGCCGTGACGGGTACGCCGTGCCGGCTCGCCCGGTCGTCGTCGGTCAGGTCGCGACGCCGGACCGTGACGCCCGGGCGGTTCCGGGGCGAGCGCCGGCGCGGCACCGTCACCGCGATCTCGCCCGCGAGGGCCGGGGCCACCCCGTGCCACCAGGCGGCGGCCAGCCCGCTGAGCACCGCGCCGTCGCCCGCCCAGAGGACGGCCGCCCGGACCCTCGCCTCGTCCGTCGGACGGTGGCTGCGGTCGAGGTAGACGCGCGGGTGCAGCGGGACCCAGTGCCGCCCGGCCAGCTTCCGGTCGATCGCGTCGGCCGACAGGCCCGCCGCTCGTGCCTGCGCCCGTGAGATCACCCCCGCCTGCCGCCGGAGCAGCGCGGCGACGGCGGGGTGGCCGGCCGTCGAACGGGCCGTGGCGGGAGCGGGATCAGCGGCCGGAGCGCCGGCGGAGGCGGCACCGGCCGAAGCGACGCCGGTGACGGGAACGCCGATGGAGGCGGCCCCCGCACGGGGAGCGGCGGTGGGACGGGCGTCGGCGGGGGGAAGGTGGGTGAGGTGGACAGCAGCGGGGCTGAGGTGCGTGATCGGCTCCATGTCCGGGTTCGACGGGGGTCCACCCGCCCCGGTTCCACCACTGGCGGCCGAGTTCGCAGTAGGGAACCACATCGCGCTCCACACCCGACCTTTGGCCGCGTCATGGAACCATTGTGCGATCCACACCCGGCCCTGAGCGCGTTGTGGATCCCTACTGCGGCAGCGAGGTGACGAGGAGGGCCTCCAGGTCCGCCACGACGGCGCGGTCGGCGTCCACCCACCCGACGGTGGGCAGCTCCCGCGCCCTCAGCCAGCGCACCGCGAGGTGCTCGAGCGGCTTGGGCTCCGGGGAGTCCGGGTGCAGTGCGGCGGCGTACATGCGCAGCACCACCTCTCCCCCGGGGGTGCTGACGGGGAGGTCGGTGCCCGTCCGTTCCCCCACCTCGACCTGCGCGGCGAGCTCCTCGGCGCACTCGCGGGCCAGCGCCTCCGGTTCCGTCTCCCCCGGCTCGACCCGCCCGCCCGGCAGCTCCCACCGCCCCCGCAGCTCGGCCGGCCGCGATCGCTGGGCCGCGAGCACCGCCCCGTCCCGGACGACCGCCGCCCCGACCACGGCGGGTGCCGCGGCCAGGTCCTCGGCCCGGCGCCGGTAGACGGCGGACCGCGCGGCGAGCATCTCGCGCATCAACCGGCGCACGAGGATCGCGTCCCCGATCCGGCCGAGCGCGCCGAAGGGCGACCGCCAGCGGATCTCGTCCCGCATGACGGTCCCGCCCGGGGAGTCGCCGAGGGTCGTGGTGTGCCGCAGGCTCCTCGCCGGTCCACCCACCAGGTCGGAGACCATCCCGTCGACGCCGACCGTGCGGATCCGCGAGCGGTACGGCAGGCGGACGCCCGGGACGAGCCGGGCGTCGAGCAGCACCTCGTCGCCCGGGACCAGCAGCCGTACGGCCGCGGAGTACCGGTGCCCGGCCGCGCGCAGCGACTCGGCGGCCGCCTCACCGTCCCGCACCACCCCGGCGACCAGCCGGCGCGGTGCCGCGATCAGGGTCGAGCAACTCTCCACCGGCACGTCCGGGATCGTTCCAGACGCGGCGCCGCCTCAGGGCGCGGGCCAGCGCACCTCCAGCCGCGCCCCGCCCCACGCCGACTCCCCCGCCGACACCTCGCCGCCGCGCCCCCGCACCAGCGCCGCGACCAGCGCCAATCCCAGACCCGCGTGCCCGGCGCCCGCCTCCTGGGAGAGCCGGGTGAACCGGTCGAACACCCGGACGCGGTCGGCCTCGGGGATGCCCGGGCCGTCGTCGGAGACCACCAACCGGGTCACCCGCCCGGCCGGCAGCACCTCGATCCGGACCCGGGTCGCGGCGTAGCGGGCGGCGTTGCCGAGCAGGTTCTCCAGCACCAGCGCGACCTCCGCGGGCCCGGCCGCGGCCAGCGCGGTCCCCGGCGCGAGCAGCTCGGGCGCCGGGCCGCTCGTGACCCGGTCGATCGCCGCGCGGGCCGCGGCCACCAGGTCGACCGGCTCCGGGTCGGGCCGCTGCCCGGCGTCGGCACGGGCGAGCGCCAGCAGGTCGGCGAGCAGCCCGGACAGCCGCTGCGCCTCGACGGCGACGTTGCGCAGGGTCTCCTCCGCGAGCTCCGGGTCGGGGTGCGCCACCGCCACCTCGGCCTGCGCCCGGATCGCGGCGACCGGGGAACGCAACTCGTGCGCCGCGTCCCCGGTGAAGCGTTCGAGCCGGGCGGCGGCGTCGTCGCGGCGGGCGAGGAGCGAGTTCAGCTCCTCGGCGAGGGCACGCAGCTCGTCGTGCGCCACGGGGACCGGCAACCGCCGCCCGGGCGGCAGCGCGGCGGCGGCGGCGCGCATCCGGTCGACGGGCCGCAGCGCCGCCCGGGTCGCCACCCAGGCCGCGAGCGCCACGACCCCCGCCGCGAGCAGCCCCGCGACGACGAACCCGACGGCCGCCCGGGCCAGCAGCGTCGCCCCGCCCACCAGGTCCCCCGAGGCGAACACCAGCCGGGTCGTCCCGTCGGGCAGGATCGCCGGGTCCGCGACCCAGCGGGTGGCGGTGCCGTCGCGGAACACGCTCTCCGCCCGCCCGGCGGCGAGGTCACGGACGTCGCGGCCGCTCATCGGCAACGGCCCCCGGCCGTCGACGGGGGTGCCCGCGGTGTCGGTGATCCGGATCGACGGCGGGGCCGCCCGGTCGTCGACGGCCTCGCCCGCCTCCAGCCGCGACACGACGACCCGGGCCTGGGTGTGCAGCTCGTTGTCGGCCGCCGTGATCAGCGTCGTGTAGAGCAGGGTCACCCCGAGCCGGCTCAACGCCAGCAGGGCGACCAGCGCGACCAGGCCGACCACCGTGGTGATCCGGAAGCGCAACGTGCGGCACCGCCACCAGCCGCGGACCCGCAGGGCCCGCGCACGCGCCAGGCCGCGCCCGAACCGACGGCGCAGCACCGGTTCAGCCCGATCCGACGAGGTACCCGTGCCCGCGGACGGTGCGCAGCACGTGCCCGGCGCCGACGGCGTCGAGCTTGCGGCGCAGGTACCCCACGTAGACCTCGACGACGTTGCGGCTCGCGGCCTGCTCGTCGCCCCAGACCAGGCGCAGCAGCTCGTCCTTGGCGACGGCGGTGTCGGGCCTGCGGGCCAGGGCGTGCAGCAGCTCGAACTCCCGCGGCGAGAGCTCGACCGGCACGTCCTCCCAGGTCACCGAGCGCGAGGCCGGGTCGACGACGAGGCCGCCGAGCCGGACCCGTTGTCCCGAGCGGCCGAGGGCGGCGTCGCGGCGGCGCAGCATCGCCTTGAGCTGAGCCACCAGCACGACGAACGAGAAGGGCTTGACCAGGTAGCCGTCGGCGCCGAGGTCCAGCCCGTCGGCCTGGTCGATCTCGCCGTCCTTGGCGGAGAGCATCAGCACCGGGGTGTCGACACCGGCGGCCCGCATCCGCTCGAGCACCCGGTACCCGGAGAGCCCCGGCAGGATGATGTCGAGCACGATCGCGTCGAATCCCCCGGTCAGGGCGGCGCGCAGGGCGGAGTCGCCGTCGCCGACCGCGACGACCTCCATCCCCTCGGCGGTGAGCCCGCGGGTCAGCGCCGTGCGCACCGCGGGCTCGTCGTCCACCACCAGCACCCTGGCCATCGGCGCCAACCTACCGCCGGGCACCGTGGGGAACCTCGGGAACCGATGCTCGCTCCGCTCAGCCGTTTCTCAGCCGCGGGGGGTCGGTTGAGACCTCTCTCAGCCCGCATGCGTCAGGCTTACCGGCATGGCAGCGGGAACGGCAGGACGGCTCTGGGCCCGGATCGGGACGGGTGTGGCGATCGCGGGCGTGGTCGGCTTGGGACTGGTGGCCACGCCCGCCGGCGCGGGTGCGGCGCCCGAGCTCCCGCCGGTCTCGCCGGAGGACCTGGTGGCCTCGGTGGAGCGGGCGGACCCGGGGCCGCTGAACGGCACGGTGGAGCTGGACAACGCGCTCGGCCTGCCGGCGATCCCCGGCGCCCCGGAGCTCGCGAACGGCACCACCGAGGCCCGGGTCTGGTCGGACGGCGAGGGCAAGGGCCGGGTCGCGCTGGCCTCGGACCAGGGCGAGAAGGTGCTGGTCTCCGACGGCACCACCGCCTGGTCCTACGACTCGGCGGACCGCACCGCCACGAGGAAGGCCGTCACGCCGGGTGAGCACCGGCCGGGCGCCGGTGCCGCCGACCCGACCCGGTCGGCCGCCGGCGCCATCGCCCACCTGCGCACCACCAGCACCGTGACCGTCGACGGCACGGCCGAGGTGGCGGGTCGCCCGGCGTACGAGCTGGTCCTGGCGCCCAAGCCCACCGAGCGGACGCTGCTGCGCGAGGTCCGGATCGCCGTCGACGCGGAGAAGCGGATCCCGCTGCGGCTGACCGTGCTGGCCACGGGCTCCGCCGACCCGGCCTTCGAGGTCGGGTTCACCGACATCACCTTCGGCCCGCAGGACGCCTCGCTGTTCACCTTCACCCCGCCGCCCGGCACCACCGTGACGGACGCTCCGCAGGACGGGCGCGAGCGCGGCCCGAGGGCGCGCGGCGGCGAGCCGACCGTGATCGGCGACGGATGGGACACGGTGGTCGTCGCGCAGCGACCGGCCGGGGAGCAGGCGCCGCAGGGCGGGCCCGACCTCTCCCGGCTCGGGACCCCGGTGAGCGGGTCGTGGGGCAGCGGGCGGCTGGTCACCACCGCGGTGGCGAGCGCGATCGTCACCGACGACGGCCGGGTCGCCGCCGGCGCGGTGCCCGAGCAGGTCCTCACCGAGGCCCTGTCGCGGTGACGACCGTCCCCGTGCGGGAGGCTGCGCGGGTGACCGCCGCTCCCGCCGCCCGGGCCGTCGGCCTGCGGAAGGTCTACGGCCGCACGGTCGCGGTGGCGGGCCTCGACCTGGAGGTCCCCGCCGGCGCCGTGCTCGGCATGCTCGGGCCCAACGGCTCGGGCAAGACCACCCTGATCCGGATGCTGCTCGGGCTGACCCGCCCGAGCGCGGGCACGGCCGAGCTGCTCGGCCGGCCGCTGCCCGAGGTCGCCGCCGCGCTCCCGTACGTGGGCGCGCTGGTCGAGGGCCCCGGTTTCCATCCCTTCCTCTCGGGGCGGGAGAACCTGCGCCGCATGGCCGCGGCCGAGCCGCTGCTCGCGGCGGCGGCCATCCCCGGGGCCGTGGGCACCGCGCTCGAACGGGTCGGGCTCGCCCACGCGGCCGACCGCCGCTTCCGCGGGTACTCGCTCGGGATGAAGCAGCGGCTGGGGCTGGCCGGGGCGCTGCTCGTCCCCCGCCGGCTCGTGGTGCTCGACGAGCCGACCAACGGCCTGGACCCGGCCGGTACCCGGGACGTCCGGGCGATCATCGCCGAGCTGCACGCGGCCGGATCCACGGTGATCGTGTCCTCGCACCTGTTGGCCGAGGTGGAGGCGACCTGCACGCACGTCGCGGTGCTGCAGTCCGGCTCGCTGGTCGCGGCCGGCGAGCTGCGCGGGCTGCTCGACGCGCGGACGGGAGGCCTCGTCGTCGTGACACCGGACGTGGAGCCCGCCCTGCGGGTGCTGACCGAGGCCGGTGCGGTCGCGACGCGCGACTCCGGCGGCGAGCCCGGCGTGGTGGTGACGGACGGGCCGGAGCCCCCGGAGATCGTCGCGCTGCTGGTGCGCGCGGGCGTCGCGGTGCACGAGGCGCGCCGCCGGCGCCCGCGGCTGGAGGAGCTGTTCGCGCAGCTCACGGAGGGACCATGACGACGACCGTGCGGGAGCCGGGCGCCCGCTCCGCCGCCCCGCTGGGCCGGTTGCTCGCGGCCGAGGTGCGCTGGGTGTTCCGCCGCCCGCGCACCCTGGTCACGCTCGGGCTCTTCGCGCTGATCCCGGTCCTCATCGCGGTCGGTGTCGTGATCGCGGACCGTCAGGGTGGCGGCGGGCTGATCGGCGCGGTCGCGGGCAACGGGCTCGTCCTGCCGATCGCGGCCCTGACCGTCGCGCTGGCCCTGCTGCTGCCGCTGGCGGTGGCCATGGCGGCGGCCGACGCGCTCGCCGGTGAGGCCGCGAGCGGGACCCTGCGCGGGCTGCTCCTCGCGCCGGTGAGCCGGTTGCGGCTGGTCGGGGTGAAGGCCTTCGGCGTGCTGGTGGTGGCCGCGGCGGCGGCCCTGGTGATCGCCGTCGTCGGGGTGGTGGCGGGCATGGTCGTGGTCGGCAGCGCGGACGGCGGCATGGTCACCCTGTCCGGCACGACGCTCGGCCTCGGCCCCGGGCTCGCGCGGGTCGCGCTCGTCACCGTGTGGGTCGTCGGGCAGCTGGCGGCGGTCGGAGCGGTGGCGCTCGCGGTGTCCTCGCTGACCGAGCACCCGCTGGTGGTGCTGGCGAGCGTGCTCGGCGGGCTCATCGCCTTCGGGGTGCTGAGCGCGATCCCGGCGCTGGACTGGCTCCAGCCCTGGCTGCTCACCTCGGGCTGGTCCGCGGGGGCGGACGCGCTGCGCGACCCGATCGTGCTCGACGCCATGGGCACCTCGACACTGCGTGCACTCTGCTACGCGGCCATCGGGATCGGCTTCACGATCTGGCGGATGCAGCGGCGGGACGCCTGATCGGGATGACCGGGGCGCGCGACTGATCCATGATGGCCGGTATGGCCGAACTGCTGGACGACGCCGCCGTCACCGCCGCGCTGGCCGAGCTCCCGGGCTGGGAGCGCGACGGCGACGCGATCGTGCGCACCGCCGAGCTGCCGAGCTTCCCCGACGCGATCACGGTCGTGGACCGGGTGGCCGAGGACGCCGAGGAGCGCAACCACCATCCGGACATCGACATCCGCTGGCGGAACGTCACCTTCCGGCTCTCGACGCACTCCGCCGGCGGTCTCACCGCGAAGGACACCGAACTGGCGGCGCAGATCTCCGCCCGGATCGACGCCGTGGGCCGGTAGGCCCGATCTCGGGCGAGGAGCGGTTCGCCGCGCGAGAAGTCTCTCGATCGTCGAGACTATCCGGTATGACCGTTCCTGCGTCCCGGATCCGCCCACCCGCCCTGCTCGCGCTGCTGGGGTTCGCCGTCGTCGTCGCGGTCGTCGCCGTGGTCGGCGGGCTGGCCTCGGCGTCGGCGTCCGAGCAGTACGCCGACTTCACGCGCCCCTCGTGGGCGCCACCGTCCTGGCTGTTCGGGCCGGTCTGGACCGTCCTCTACGCCACGATCGCGGTGTCCGGGTGGCTCGTCTGGCGCCGGGCCGGGCTCACCGCGCCCGCACACGTCGTCTACGGCCTGCAGCTCCTGCTCAACATGGCCTGGACCCCGCTGTTCTTCGGTGCGGGCCTGCAGGGCGTCGCGTTCGCCGAGATCGTGCTGCTGTGGCTGTCCATCGTCGCGACGATCGGGCTGTTCGCCCGGCACTCCCGCGCCGCGGCCTGGCTGCTGGTGCCCTACCTCGGCTGGGTCACCTTCGCCGCCGCCCTGAACTACGCCATCTGGACGCTGTCCTGACCGTGGCTGCTACGGTGGTCCGCATGGCGCGCCGATACTGGTTTAGCGGGCCGGCCCGGGATGGGTCGGCACGCAGCCCGCTGCGCTGACCATCCATCCCCACGAGAGCCGGAACCACCTGGGCCGGCTCGGCGGGATCCTCGACCGGGGCCGGTCCGCGAAAGGACCCACCGGATGTCCCCCCTCGATACCGCCGCGCCGAGCTCGATCCGCACGGCCGCGCTGGACCAGCACCGCACCGCGCGGATCAGCCCACTGCTCTCCCCCGCACTGCTGCGCGACGAGCTGCCGGCCGACGACCGGGTGGCCGACGTGGTCACCCGCGGCCGCGCCGACGTCGTCGACGTCCTCGACGGCCGCGACGACCGGCTGCTGGTCGTCGTCGGCCCCTGCTCGATCCACGACCCCCACGCGGCACTCGACTACGCGCACCGGCTCGCGACCCAGGCGGAGCGGCTCTCCGGGGACCTGCTCGTCGTGATGCGGGCGTACTTCGAGAAGCCCCGCTCGACCGTCGGCTGGAAGGGCCTGATCAACGACCCCGGCCTCGACGGCAGCTTCGACGTCAACCGCGGCCTGCGCACCGCCCGCCGGCTGCTGCTCGACATCACCGCGCTCGGCCTGCCCGTCGGGTGCGAGTTCCTCGACCCCATCACCCCGCAGTTCATCGCCGACACCGTGACCTGGGGGTCCATCGGGGCCCGGACCGCGGCCTCGCAGGTGCATCGGCAGCTGGTCAGCGCCCTGTCGATGCCGGTGGGGATCAAGAACGGGACGGACGGCGACGTCCAGGTCGCCGTCGACGGCATCGGCGCGGCCGCGGCCCCGCACGTGTTCATGGGCATCAACGCCGACGGGCTCGCCGCGCTGGTGCGCACCACCGGCAATCCCGACGCGCACGTCATCCTGCGCGGCGGCGCGGCCGGGCCCAACTACTCCGCCGACGACGTCGTCGACGCCCGTGCCCGGCTCTCGAAGGCGGGGCTGCCCGAGCGGGTGGTCGTCGACGCCAGTCACGGCAACTCGCGCAAGGACCACGTCCGCCAGGCCGGGGTCGTGCGGGAGATCGCGGACCGGATCGCGGGCGGTGACACCGGGGTGACCGGGCTGATGATGGAGAGCTTCCTGGTGGAGGGGAACCAGTCCCTCGACGGCGAGCTCGTCTACGGGCGCTCGGTCACGGACAAGTGCATGTCCTGGGACACCACGGCCGAGCTGCTCGACGAGCTCGCCGCCGCCGTGCGCGCCCGGCGCTGATCCGGGGATAGGGCCGGTCGCCCGGTGGTATCCGCCCGCCATGGGTGACTACGAACACTCGACCACCGTGGCGGCCGAGCCCGACACGCTGTTCCGGTACCTGTCCGACGTCCACAACCTCCCGGACTACTTCGCCGCCATGCGCGAAGCGGAGCCGACCGGGAGCGCCGCCACCGGCGACGTGCCCGGCGGGGCGGAGGAGGTGCACGTCGTCGCGGAGGTCGACGGCGAGCGCAAGGAGGGCGAGGCCTGGTTCGACAGCGACCCGGCCCTGCGCTCGCTGCGGTGGGGCTCCGAGGGGCCGAACGCCTACCACGGGGAGCTGTCGGTGAACGCCGCGTCCGAGGGTTCCGAGGTCACCGTCGCCCTGCACACCGAGCACGGCGACGGCGACCGGGTCCGCGCGGGCCTCGAGCGCACCCTCTCCGAGATCAAGCGGGCCGTGGAGGGCACGACCAACCCCACCTGACCGCCGTCGGACGATCCGACGGCCGCCCGTCCGCCCCCGGCGCTGTCCGCCGAGCGCGGCCTCGGGAGTGCTTCCCCGTGATCACCGGACCACTCCTTCGAGCACCGATCTTGTCGGCCGGGATCCGTGCGGGTGGGCCCGGGCCGGCTCGGGCGCGGCTCCTGGGGCGCCTCCCTCACGTGAGGCGGGCGGAAGTCGTCCGCTACGGGTGACCTCCACGGCCCGGGTGCCGCCTACCGTCCCGTGCGGCGCCTCCGATGGGACGGGAGAGTGGAATGCAGGATCAGATGGTCGCGGGGCCGGTCGACTTCGTGCTCGTCGAGTTCCCCGACGACGCGGACACCAAGGCCTGCGGCGACGCGCTCATGGACCTGGTGCGGCGGGACGTCGTCCGCCTCTACGACGTCCTGGTGATCCGCAAGGCCCTCGACGGGTCGTACTCGGGTCTCGACCTCACCGACGTCACCTCGTCCGGGATCGGCGGCTTCAGCGTCTTCGACGGTGCCCGGTCGGGGCTCCTCCACGACGACGACGTGCGCGCCGTCGCCGAGTTGATGCGGCCGGGGTCGACGGCCGCGGTCCTGCTCTACGAGAACACCTGGGCCGTCCCGCTGGTCGGGGCAGTGCTCGACGCCGGCGGGGAGCTCATCGCGAGCCAGCGGATCCCGGCACCGGACGTGATCGAGGCGCTGAACCGCCTCGAGACCGGACTGCCGAGCTGAGAGGGAGGACGACCGTGCCAGGTCTGTTGCGAGGAATCGCCCGGACGGCGGTGATCGCCGGCACCGCCAGCTCGGTGGCGGGGCGGGTCCAGCGCCGTCAGGCCCGCCGCTTCGCCGATCGCGACGCGGAGACCGCCGCCGAGCGCGAGCGGGCCTACGAGGCGCAGATGGCCCCGCCGCCCCCGGCCGGCGGTGCTGATGTGATCACGCAGCTCAAGCAGCTCGGCGAGCTCCGGGACCAGGGCGTGCTCACCGACGAGGAGTTCGCCGCCCAGAAGGCGAAGATCCTCGGGTAGGGCGGACCGGAGATCGCGAGGGCGGCCCCGCCGAGCCGGTGCCGCCGAACGCCGTCGCCGCCGTCGCGTCCGGTGGGGCCCGCCGAGCTCCCGCGGGCGCCGGACCGATGTCCGTCGCCCGCGGGCCGTGCCGGTGGGCGGCGACTCGTCGACGGTGTCAGTCCTGCCGGATCGGTGACCGAGCTGGGGCGAGGGAGACCCCGAGCGCCTGCAGTTCCCGGGCCAGCGATTCGAGCCCGTCGATCTGCGCGCGCAGTGCCTCGAGCCGCGCCTCGACGGCGGATCGGTAGAGGGCGAGCCGGTCGCGCGCGTCGGCGGCTGCCTCGTCCCCCTCGCGGCCGGCCGGATCGGCCGCGGACCCGAACACGCCGTCTCGAACCGCGGTGATCAGTCGGACCAGGTCGCCGATCTGGTCGAGCGGGAGCTCGAGCGGCTTGAGCGACTTGACGAACAGCAGCAGCTCGACATCCTCCTCGGTGTAGAGGCGGAAGCCGCCCGCGCTGCGTGCGGAGGGCACCACGAGACCGACCTCGTCCCAGTGCCGGAGGGTGCGCAACGACAGCCCGACGCGGGTGGCGACCTCACCGATCTGCAGCACCTGTCCACTCTCCTTCAGTGCGCGCCACCGAAGTGGCCGGCCAGCGCGGCGTGCCGGGCCCGGCTGTTCTCGTTCATCCCGACGATCTCCACGCTCGTGCCGTGGGCCTCGTAGCGGGTGGTGATCGCGTCGAGGGCGGCGACGGTGGAGGCGTCCCAGACGTGCGCCGCGGTCAGGTCGATCACCACGTGCTGCGGGTCGTTCGCGTAGTCGAACTGGAAGACCAGGTCGTTGGACGAGGCGAAGAACAGCTGCCCCGACACCCGGTAGATCTTCGTCTCCCCGTCCGGGTCGAGCACCCCGGTGACCTCGACCAGGTGCGCGACCCGGCGGGCGAAGAGCACCATCGCGACCAGCACCCCGACCCCGACCCCGTAGGCCAGGTTGTGCGTGGTCACGGTGACCGCGACCGTCGCCACCATGACCAGGTTCCCGCTACGCGGGAGCCGCTTGAGGGTGGCCGGGCGCACGGAGTGCCAGTCGAACGTCCCCACCGCCACCATGATCATCACCCCGACCAGGGCGGCCATCGGGATCTGCGCCACCACCGGGCCGAGCGCGACGACCAGGATCAGCAGGAACACCCCGGCCAGGAACGTCGAGAGCCGGGTCCGCGCCCCCGACTTCACGTTGATCATCGTCTGGCCGATCATCGCGCAGCCGCCCATCCCGCCGAAGAAGCCGGTGACGATGTTGGCCACACCCTGACCCCGGACTCGCGGGTCTTGTTCGAGTGGGTCTCGGTGATGTCGTCGACCAGCTTGGCCGTCATCAGCGACTCGATCAGCCCGACCAGGGCCACGGCCAACGCGGGCGGGCCGATGATCGCGAGGGTCTCCAGGGTCAGCGGCACGGCGGGCAGGCCGAGGGTGGGCAGGCTGTCCGGCAGCGTGCCCTGGTCCCCCACGGTGGGCACGGCCACACCGGCCAGCACGGTGAACGCGGTCAGCACGACGATCGCGACCAGCGGTGCCGGAACGGCCCTGGTCAGCTTCGGCAGCCCGACCATCACAGCCAGACCGACGGCCAGCAGCGGGTACACCGCCCACGGCACGTCGACCAGGTACGGCAACTGCGCGGTGAAGATCAGAATGGCCAGGGCGTTGACGAAGCCCACCATCACCATCCGCGGCAGGAACCGCATCAGCCGCGCGATCCCCAGCAGGCCGAACACCACCTGCAGGGCCCCGCCGAGCAGGACCGCGGCGATCAGGTACTCCAGGCCGTGCTCACGCACCAGCGGCGCCACGACCAGCGCGATCGCCCCCGTCGCCGCCGAGATCATGGCCTTGCGGCCGCCGACGATCGAGATCGTCACGGCCATGGTGAACGAGGCGAACAGCCCGACCCGCGGGTCGACGCCGGCGATGATGGAGAACGAGATCGCCTCCGGGATCAACGCCAACGCCACCACCAGCCCGGCCAGCACCTCGGTGCGCAACACCTTGGGCGACAGCCACGACGGGCGCCCGCGGGCGAACCTGGGCAGCACGAAAGAAGACATGAGTACTCACAAGAAGAGACCGGGGAGAACGCGGGCGCACACGGCGACGGGGACCCGCAACGAGCAGAACCTACCCTCACGTGAGGGTAGAGTTGGCGCTCCCGCCCGGTTCTGTCGGCGGGCTCACACCGGCAGGCGTGTGTGGAGCCGGCCGGCGGTCGATCAGCCGGAACGCCTCGGTCAGACGTTGAAACGGAACGAATCCGCAGGTAGCACCTACCTGGGGCGATTTGGTTCGTACCGGCTCTGACCTGCGTCGTTAGGTCTAGCTGGCGCTCGCCGTCTGTCGCTGCTGGTGGGGCTCCTGACGAACGATTGACGAACGGCTCCTCGGGCTTCCGGGCCGCCGGGCAGACTGCCGACATGGCATCCGCTCCCCCGGCCCTCGACGCCGTCGTCGACGAGCTGCTGGCTCGCCCGGTCCGCACCGACGAGGTACGCACCCAGGTGCCCGCCGCTCCGGGTCTGTACGCCTGGTGGGCGCCGCCTGCCATTCTGCCCGAGCTCGTAGGCCCCGCCCACCCCGCGGAGCCGGACCTCCGCCTGCTCTACGTCGGTCTCGCGACGAAGCTTCGTTCTCGGCTCGCCTCGAACCACCTCCGCCGGAGCGGGAGCTCGACACTCCGTCGCACCCTCGCCGGCCTTCTGCTCGACGAGGAGGGCTACCGGACCCACTGGACCGACCGCGTGGTCCTGGTCGACGAGGACGAGGCTCGGCTCACCGGGTGGATGGGCACCAACCTTCGCGTCTCCTGGTGCGAGCACCCCACGCCCCGCGACGTCGAGGGTGACATCATCCAAACGCTGCACCCACCCCTCAACGTCGACCACGCCTCGGGGCCCACCCTCCAGGTCATCAAGGCCGCCCGACGCCGCTACTACGACAGCGCCGCTCCTCCTCCTTGAGCTGCCTCCGCCGTCGGGCGCCATGAAGCCGCGGAGACAAGCTCCACTACTTCCGCGGCTCCCGGCATCTGCCGCCACCCCTCGTACGCTGCCCGGACGCGCGAGCGCACGTACCCCTGCCTCGGCCCGGCGTGGGCATCTGCCGTTGATCTCCGGGGTTCTCCGGGGGCGCCCCGCTCCCCCGCGCCTACTGAGTGCCATCCCGTCGACCTGTCGCCAGACCGACCGCGCGGACGCCCGTGGGCGGCCCTCGACGCAACCGCATCCGACCTTGTCAGGCTCCGCCCACGGGTGGCCGTGCGGTACGCCCTCCGGGAGGTCGGCGGGATGGCACGGTGCCGCCATCTCGGAGACCTGCCCGCCCGGCGAGGGCAATGCCCTTAGCTGGGCGGGGTGTACAGGCACCCACGATCTATCGCAGCCCGCTTGAGAGCCTTGGCAGCTCGCTCCGACTGCTTGGCTGTGAGAGTCCGCATATCAACGTACGCATGATGCTCGGGGACATCTGGGAGAGCGGAGTCATCGACCGCCCTTGCGCCTGCCCCGCGGATCTCACCGACAGAGACGCCCCATGTTCCGACAGTCTGAAGGCCGGACTCAATGTGCGCGTTGTAGGCCTCCTCGGGCGACATGATCTCGCGGCGCACCGAGAGCCTGCCCTCGTCTTTCGTAGTCGGCTTGAAGGCTTGACTAGAGGGCGACCCTCGATCCATCCAGCTAGGGTGCACTTGTCGACGCAGTACTTCGTCGACGTCAGCGCATTCGACCTCACCCGGTTCCAGCCTAGGGTGCGGAATGTTCGGATTACTCAACTAGGCTCCGACCACAAGAACACGAATGTCGTCGACATCATCGAAGGTGAGGTCGCGCTCAGTCTCACTACCGGTATGCAGATCAATTTCGTCATAAACGACGGTCCCGTCACCGTTCACATCGAGACTGAATTCGGTTGAATACCGTTGCCATTCAACTTTAATGGCACCGGTCTCGGTTGGAAAGAATCGAAGGTCACCGACAGTACTAGCGGGCATCTGTGTGAGCAGTCCTCGAAGGAACCTTAGAGCCTCCGCCGAAACCTCGTCACCCTCGCCATCCAGCCAGCCTGCTTCGAGCGACTCAATCTCGCTCAGCCTCTGCAACGCCGCGGTGATAGGTCCGGAGGCGGTTGACACTACGTCGATCGTCGGCGCCTCTGCACCATCGTCCTCGTCCGCATCGGGTGTCGCGATACCGAGAACGTGCGGTACAGCAATTGGACGATCCGATGGATCGAATGATACGAAACCCTCGACTCTTACAGGCACCCCTTCTTCGTCGGGGGCCCGCAGGTACGTACGAACAGACGCGAAAAGCTCCGGCTCAAATGTACACGTGATCGTTCCTGGCCTGCCCCTCATTGCGAGCTGGAAGCTCGGACCGCCAGAATTGATCTCACTTATTACACCGTCTAGCACGGACTCCTGAATATAGTTCGTCCGCTTCGACTTGATCAGGATGCGCCGAACTGCCGCAGAGTACCTCGCTGGCCTTGGATTGACGGGCGAGCTTAGCTCGATAAATTCGCCCGCTTTAAGCGTACGACCAAAGCGCGAGAATTCGGGCAATGTCCGCGCCGGGAAAGACTCTGGAAGTCGACCAGATCCAGCCACGCTAAGAATCGCATTCTGGACCATGTCACGGGCGTCGTCAAAATATCGATCCGTACTCGATGGCAGTAATGCGCCATCCCCTATCACTCGTTCGAGAACCGGGACAGCACTGCCCTTGTTAATCTCTCGAAGGCGAAGCTCGAACGAGTCAGCAAACCCGCGTGGCACTCGCTGCCGTGCCCGGTTCTGCCTCAGGTACAACTCTCGCGCAACCGAAAGAACTAGGTCACGGTAAGCCGCAAGCTCTGGAAGCGCCTCGACGGGCATGCCGCCATCCTCGAAGCGCCTCCCGGTGAGGCGCATCGCTACGAAGGACGACGGCTCGGTCACCAGCGAACTGTAGCGCGTCTAGGTGACACTTCCGCCCTCCGTGATCGATCTGAGCCCCGTCCTGCAAACGCCAGGCGCGCTGGCACGGTGCGGGGACCGGCCGAAGGCCGCAGCCTCGCACCGTGGGCGCCGCAGGCGCCCCTTGATCAGGTAGAGAAAGTCTGAACCCCGCGGCCTCGGGTTACGCGAAGTGGCTGGCCAGAGGGCCGTTGCGCATTCGCGCGGGCGCGGCGGAGTTTCAGAAGTCACGTGACAGTCGGGCCGCTGACGACGGGGCGGCCCCCGTAGAGGTCTTGATGCATAGGTGTGATCGCGTTGATCTTGAGCGGTTCTCGTCCGGGCGAGGAGCGGCTGTCAGGTGCGGACGAGCTGGACGCCGTCGTGTGCTCGGGTCGCCACGCCGTCGGCGAAGGCGTCCTCGGCTCTGATCGCGTAGGCGGGGGTCATGTGTTCGCGAACCTCGGCGAGGGTGAACCAGCGGACTCGCTGGGACTCGTCGGTCTCGGTCGGTAAGCCGGCCACCGGGTGGCAGCGGAACACGAGCGCGACAACTCCCCGGGAGAGGTTCTTGTAAGCGCCGGTGAGCCGCTCGACCTCGACCCGGATGCCGGTCTCCTCGACGACCTCGCGGCGGACACCTTCCTCGAAGGTCTCCCCCAGCTCCAGCACCCCGCCCGGGGGCTCCCAGTGACCGTTGTCGCGGCGCTGCACGACCAGGACGCGTCCGCGGCCGTCGACGACGATCCCGGCGACGCTGACGGAGTGCTTGGGAGTGTCGGTCACGGGCTCACCTCCCCCGGGTTGGCTGGCTCGGTACCCTACAGTCCCCTGGACGACTGGAGGAGTCGCCGTGCAACTCGGCGCCATCGACCGCCGCGACGACCGCCCGCCGTACCGGCAGATCGCCGACCAACTGCGGGCAGCGATCGATGCCGGTGACCTGCGTCCGGGCGATCGGCTGCCCTCCGAGGCGGAGCTGACCCGGCACTATTCCGTCGCCCGGATGACCGCGCGCCAGGCCATACAGGAACTACGCGGCGAGGGGCGCGTCGTCGCCGAGCACGGCCGCGGGGTCTTCGTCCGCACCCCCGCTCCGGTGCGCCGGCTCGCGTCGGACCGGTTCGCGCGCAAGCACCGTGAAGCCGGACAGGCAGCCTTCCTCGCCGAGGCCGACAAGGCTGGCGCAGCGCCAGGTGTCGACCAGATCGAGATCACGCACGTGCCCGCGTCACCCCAAGTGCGCGAGCGCCTGCGCCTGGGCGAGGAGGAGGTCCTGGCTCGCTCGCGGCGGTATCTGCTCGACGGGCGCCCGATCGAGGTGGCCGTGTCCTACCTGCCGCGCTCGATCGCCGACGGCACCCCGATCGTCGAGCCCAACCCCGGCCCCGGTGGCATCTACGCGCGCCTGGAGGACGCCGGGCATGTCCTGGACCACTTCACCGAGGAAGTCACCGCGCGGATGCCGACCAACGACGAACGCCGCCGCCTGGAGCTGCCCGACGGCGTCCCGGTCCTCGTCGTCGTCCGGACTGCCTTCGACACCGAGGGAACTCCCGTCGAGGTCTGCGACACCGTCAAGGCCGCCCCTGCCTACGTCCTGGAGTACGACTTCCCCGCCCGCTGAGCTGCGCTGATTCGACTCCCCGACTTTCTCGTTGCAACTCCCCTAGACATGCTCTAGTCTCGGACTCGTTGGTACTCCCCTAGACGTCCATGTGAGATGAGGAGAAGCGATGCGAGACATCCCCGTCAACCTCGGTGGCTACAAGCTGACCGTCGTTGAGCCGCCCGCCCCGAAGATGCGCGAGGACGCCAACGGCGCCCAGGTGCCGGTGACCGACCGGGACGGCGCCACCCAGTTCACGGTGTCGCTGTTCGCGAAGCTGCGGGTCAAGCCCGGTGAGCGAGCACCGAAGGGCGAGGAGATCAAGGTGACGCTCGGGACCGACCCCGGTCCGGACTTCGGCGAGGACGCCCGTGTCGAGCTGATCGACGCCCGGGTCACGCCGTACCAGATGGAGACTGCCGGGCGGGTCAACGCGGGCCTGGCCTGGCGGGCGATGGGCATCAAGCACGCCTCTCCGGCTCCGGCTCCACGTCCGAGCGGGGACAAGTGATGAGTCGCCCGGACTGGCTGCCCACCACCCATGTGGAGGTCGGCCTACATGTCTTCGAGACCACCCGCTACCACTCGCACCTCTACCCCGAGCAGGACCGCGCCACTGTGCGCATCGACGGCGCCGACGCCCACGTGACCGTGTTCGGCCACCACGGCGACCTGGTCCGCCTGCGCGACGTCCTCACCGACGTCATCGGCCAGCTCGAAACCGCACGCAGCCAGACCAGCGCCACCAGCACCACCGCGGCCTGACCGCGCCGCTCTCGGGCACGGGGCAGCCAACCCCTCACTGATCGGCGAAACCACCAGCAATTCCGCAGTGGCTGCCCCCTGCCCGAAAACAGGCCCACCCACCCGGAAGGCCAGCCGATGAGTACCTGTCCCGACTGCACCGGCTCCGGCTCGTGCGACACCTGCGACGGCTACGGCACCACCGCCGAGACCCACCCTGGCGCCGCCGACGCCCGCCCCTGCCCTGCCTGCCCCGGCGACGGGGTCTGTCCCGGTTGCCACGGCACCGCAATCACCTGCACCGCCATCACTCCCGAGGAGTCGTCATGCCGCTGACCACCGCCCGCACCAGCCACGGCAGGGTCCGCCAGCCCGCCCACGGCGTCGGGCGCCTGGTACGCCGCCTCGACCGCGAACGCCGCCGGTTCCTCCACGCCACCACCCCGGAGATCCCGACCGAGCAGGCCTGGCGCGCCGGAGTCGCCGAAGGCCTGCGCCTGGCCCAGCTCGCCATCCGCAAGGGAGTCTGATCATGGCCCGCCCCGCCCACCGCCCGTCCCCGCGCCCCCACCGCGCACACCACGACCTCATCCGCCACTCCTCCCGCCGCGTCGGCGGCGAGTTCCGCGGCCTGGCCTGGCTCGTCCGCCACCCCTTATTCGCCCTCGTCCCCGCAGCCCTGATCGCTGCCGCGGTCCTCGTCGGCGCACTCCCGACCCTGATCGCAGTCGCCGCGGGAGCGCTCGTGGTCGTGGTCTGGGGCCGGCTGCACCCGCCCTCCTTCGACCGCCTCGCCGCCCCGACCCTGCGCGCGACCTGGCGGCGCTGGACCACCTACCGCGGTCGCCGCTGGGCCACCCTGCTCGCCGACTGCGGCCTCGCCCACACCAACCACCACACCGGCCACATCGACGCCCCCCGCGTCCTGCGCGTCCGCTCCGCGACCCCGACGATCGACACCCTTCGCGTACGGCTGGCCCGCGGCCAGGACTTCACGCTCTGGGCCGGCCGCACCGAGCCCCTCGCCGACGCCCTGCGCGCGCACCGGGTCGCCGTCGCTCGCCACCGACCCGGCGTCCTGACGGTCGTGGTGGAGCGAGAGCAGCCGTTCCGCTTCCCGATCCCCGCCCCCGCGATCCCCGCCTCGGCAGAGTCGGTAGATCTCGCGGCGCTGCCGGTCGGCGAGGACGAATACGGCCACCCCTTCACCCTCGCCGTCCCGGGGCGGCACGTGGTGGTGGCCGGCGCCTCGGGCGCGGGGAAGGGCTCGCTGATCTGGTCCCCGCTACGCGCCATGGGCCCGGCCATCCGCGACGGCCTGGTCCGGGTGCACGTGATCGACCTCAAGGGCGGGGCGGAGACCCGCCGGGGGGTGCCGTTGTTCCACCGCCACGCCACCACCGCCGCGGAGGCGATCGCGCTGCTCACCGACGTCCGGGACGAGATGAAGGCCCGCCAGCAGCACATGGCCGACCAGGGCCTGCGCCGCCTCGACGTCAGCCCGGAGACACCGCTCGACCTGGTCGTGATCGACGAGATGGCGATGCTCACCGCCTACGGGGAACGCGCCGACGTCCGCGAGGCCCTGCGGCTGCTCGCCGAGATCCTCACCCAGGGCCGGGCCTGCCTGACCTCGGTAATGGGCTACGTGCAGGAACCGACCAAGGACGTCGTCGACGTCCGGGAGCTGTTCACCACCCGCATCTGCCTGGGCGTCACCGCCGCCTCGCACGTCGACATGGTCCTCGGAGACGGGGCCCGGGACCGGGGCGCGCTGGCCGATGAGATCCCCGGCGACGAGGCCCACGCCGGGATCGGGTACGTGATCGACCAGCGGTCCCGGCTGCCCATCCGCTTCCGCGCTGCCCTGGTCACCGACGACGAGATCGACGAGCTCGTCAAGCGCTGCGCCCCACCCGCACCCCACGAGCTGCGCGCTCTCCCGGTGCATCTGGCTGACGGCGAGGAGGCAGCGTGATGTGGGCCGTCACCGGATGGGCCGCCGCGACCTGGCTCAAGATCACCATGGCGCTCGCCGCCGTCCTCGGGATCCTCTGGCTGCTGCTCGACACCGGCTCCGGCTGGTTCTGGGCCGCCGTCGTCGGCGCCGTCCTGGTCGAGTGGCAGGCCACCCGCGCCCTCGCCGCTGAGTGGGGCGCCGAGGCCCGCTACGCCTGGTGGTGGACCCGATGAGCCCGCTGCCCCGCCCGCGCCGCGAGATTGCCGGCCAGGACCTGCTGTTCGACGACGAGCTGACCGACCGGACCCTGCGCGAGGCCGCTGATCCCGGCTTCGTGCTGGTCGGGATCAGCGAGGCTGTGCACACCCGCCACACCGGCACCCGCGCGGCCGAGCACGCGATCCCCACCCGGCCCGACATCGCCGCCACCGTCTATCAGCTGCTCGCGGCCGGACGCCTCGTGCCCGGACCCCGGGTCTCGGTGACCGTCGACGGCCGAGCCGAACCCGAGCCCGCCACCTCGGTCGACGTCGCCACCGTTGCCACCACCGGACCGCAACCCGGCGACCGGGTGCTGGTCCACGTCGACGTCGTCCGCCCCGGACACGGGCTGGTCACCTGCGGGGCCGCCGACTTCTCCGGCTCGATCGTCCGCGAGGACGGCACCTACCTGGTGGAGACCGAGACCGGCGACGTCATCGGCCGCGCCCGCTCCTACCGCGCCGGCGCCGAGCGGCTGGCCCGCCATCACGGGTTCGTCGCGGACCCGGTCGAGATCGAACACGAGCACGAGGTGTACGCCCGATGAGCGACGCCATGGACACGGAACTCTCGAACCGGCTGCGTGCCTTCGACTACCCGGCCTGGCGCGCCCGCATGGAGGCCACCGGCGGCTGCGCCCACCCGGTCCGGCTGCGCGGCTCGTCCACGATCACCACCACCGACGGGCGGGTCCTGGCCCAGCGCGCCGGGGAGGTCTGGGCGCCCTGCGGGAACCGCCGCGACACGGTCTGCCCGTCCTGCTCCGACCGCTACGCCGCCGACGCCTTCCACCTCATCCGCGCCGGACTCGCCGGGGCCGAACGCGGCATCCCAGCCTCGGTCACCGACCGGCCTCGGCTGTTCCTGACCCTGACCGCGCCCTCGTTCGGGCCGGTCCACACCCGCCGGCTCACCGCCCGCGGCCGCGTCATCCCCTGCGCCTGCGGAACCCACCACCGCGACCACGACCCGAACCTCAGCGGCGCGATCGACCACGACACCTACGACTACGAAGCCGCCGTGCTCTGGCAGGCCCACGCCGGGAAGCTCTGGCACCGCTTCACCATCACCCTGCGGCGTGCTCTCGCCGCCCGGCTCGGGGTCTCCGGCCGCCGCTTCGCCCAGGTTGCCCGGCTGTCCTACGCCAAGGTCGCCGAATACCAACGCCGCGGACTCGTCCACTTCCACGCCGCCCTCCGCCTCGACGGGCCCGACGGGCCCACCGAGCCACCACCGACCGGGATCACCGCCGAGAGCCTGCGCGACGCCGTCCGGGAGGCCGCCACCGCGACCGCCCTCGACGTCGAACGCCCCGACGGAACGGCCCTCACCCTGCGGTGGGGCGCGCAACTGGACCTGCGCGAGATCACCCCCACCGCCCACGACGCTGTCACCGACGAGACCGGGGAGATCACCGATAGCCGGTTGGCCGGCTACATCGCCAAGTACGCCACCAAGGGCACCGGCAAGACCGACGGCCACCCCGACCGCCCCATCCGCTCGCTGGCCCACCTCGAGCGCATGACCCTCGCCAGCCACCATCGACGGCTCATCGAGACCGCCTGGCACCTCGGCGGCCTCCCGCAGTACGCGGAGCTGAATCTGCGCAAGTGGGCCCACATGCTCGGCTTCCGCGGGCACTTCCTCACCAAGAGCCGCGCCTACTCGACGACCTTCCGCACCATCCGCCACGAGCGCCGCGCCTGGCGCCTCGCCGAGCAGCTCGATCAGCTCGGCCACCCCGCCGACGACCCGGTGATCGTCGTCAACGACTGGCACCTCGTCGGCATCGGCCACCACACCGACACCGACCGCGAACTCGCCATCGCCCACGCCGCACGCATCCGTGAGCAGCGCACGACCAGGAGGACGTCATGACCGAGCAGCTCTGGGGCGTCAAGGATGTCGCGGAGTTCCTCCGTGTACCGGTCCAGACGCTCTACCAGTGGCGCAGCCGCAACTACGGGCCTCGCGGCATCAGGATCGGCCGCCACGTTCGCTACCGCCCCCAGGACGTGCGTGCGTGGGTCGACTCGCTCGTCCGTGAGGCTGTGTAGTGGCCAGCATCCGGAAGCTGCCCGACGGACGATGGCAGGCGCAGTACCGGCCGTTCCCGGGCGGCAAGCAGATCACCCGCACGACCAGGCGGAAGACCGACGCGCAACGGTGGCTCGACGAACAGACCACCGCGCTCGTCAGCGGCAACTATGTGGACCCGAACGCCGGCCGGGTCACCTTCGGGGAGTACTTCGAGCGCTGGGCTGCACGGCAGCTCTGGGCGCCGGGCACCGAACGCGCGATGACTCTCGCCGCGCGCTCGGTGACCTTCTGGGACGTCCCGATGCGGTCGCTGCTGCGCTCCCATGTCGAGGCCTGGGTCAAGCACATGCAGACGATGGACCGCGGCCCTGGACAGCCCCCGGGCCTGGCGCCCGGCACGATCCGGACCCGCTTCAACAACGTGCGGGCCACACTGCGCGGAGCGGTCAAGGACCGGGTGATCGCTGCCGATCCGGGCGAGGGCGTTCGGCTGCCGCGAGCCCGACGCGCGGACGTCGCCATGCAGCTGCCCACCGCCGGCCAGGTCCGCACGCTGCTCGACTCGGCCGAGAGAGATTTCCGTACGTTCGTGGCACTGGCCGCCTTTGCGGGGCTCCGGCTCGGCGAGGCTGCTGCGCTCAAGGTCGGAGACTTCGACCTCGACGATCGTCGGCTCGTCGTGCACCGCCAGGTCCAGCGCGAGCGCGGCGGCGGGGTCGAGATCCGCGCTCCCAAGTACGGCAGCGAGCGAACGATCTACCTCGCCGACGGCCTGGTCACGATCGTCCGGGGGCACATGGCCCGGCTACGCGGCCGGGGCGCAGACCGGTGGCTGTTCCATGGTGAGAACGGCAACCCGCCGCACCAGAACACCGTGGGCTACTGGTGGCGCAAGACGCGCACCATTGCGGGCTGCCCGACGACCAAGCTGCACGACCTCCGGCACTTCTACGCGTCCGGCCTGATCGCGGCGGGCTGCGACGTCGTGACGGTCCAGCGCTCCCTCGGGCACTCCAGCGCGACCGTCACCCTGAACACCTACGCGCACCTGTGGCCGACCGCCGAGGACCGCACGCGCGCCGCTGCAGCGGCGATGCTGGGCGAGGTCTTCGCGCCTACTGACGAACAGCTGACGAACGACGGCGCCGCATAGCGGGCTGACCTGGCAAAACAGCCCCAGGTCAGACGTTGAAGCGGAACTCGACCACGTCCCCGTCCTGCATGACGTAGTCCTTGCCCTCCATGCGGACCTTGCCCGCGGCCTTGGCGGCGTTCATCGAGCCGGCCTCGACGAGGTCGTCGTAGGAGACGATCTCGGCCTTGATGAAGCCCTTCTCGAAGTCCGAGTGGATCACGCCGGCGGCCTGGGGGGCGGTGTCGCCCTGGTGGATCGTCCAGGCGCGGGCCTCCTTGGGCCCGGCGGTGAGGTAGGTCTGCAGGCCGAGGGTGCGGAAGCCGGCGCGGGCCAGGGAGTACAGGCCGGGCTCGGGCTGACCGATCGACTCGAGCAGCTCGCGGGCGGACTCCTCGTCGAGCTCCAGCAGCTCGGACTCGACCTTGGCGTCGAGGAAGACGGCCTCGGCCGGCGCGACGAGGTCGGCCATCTCCTTCTTGCGGGCCTCGTCGGTGAGCACGCCCTCGTCGGCGTTGAACACGTAGAGGAACGGCTTGGTGGTGAGCAGGGTCAGCTCGCGCAGCGGTGCGGCGTCGACGCCGGCCTGGAAGAGCGTGCGGCCCGAGTTCAGGATCTCCGCGGCCGCCTCCGCGGCCGTCAGGACCGCACGCCGGTCCTTCTGCATCCGGGCTTCCTTGGTCAGCCGCGGGATCGCCTTCTCCAGGGTCTGCAGGTCGGCCAGGATCAGCTCCGTCGCGATCGTCTCGATGTCCGCGGCGGGATCGACCTTGCCCTCGACGTGCACGACGTCGTCGTCGGAGAACACCCGCACGACCTGGCAGATCGCGTCGGACTCCCGGATGTTGGCCAGGAACTTGTTGCCCAGCCCCGCCCCCTCGGAGGCGCCCTTCACGATCCCGGCGATGTCGACGAACGAGACCGTGGCCGGGACGACCTTGGCCGACGAGAACATCTCGGCCAGCCGGTCGAGGCGTGCGTCCGGCAGCGGCACCACCCCGACGTTCGGCTCGATCGTGGCGAACGGGTAGTTCGCGGCGAGCACGTCGTTGCGCGTCAGGGCGTTGAACAGGGTCGACTTGCCGACGTTGGGCAGCCCGACGATGCCGAGGGTGAGGGACACGAGCGTCCAGGGTAGTCGTCCCGCCCCGCCGGCTCCGGACCCCTCGTACCGGACCCGGCGGGGCGAGTCAGACAGCGGCGAGCTCGGCGCCCTGCCGCTGGACCACGGGCCGCCCGACGGTCACGGGGCCCCGCTCGACCACGGGCCCCGGCCGCTCGGCCAGGTAGCGACGCAGCGAGGTCAGGGCACGGTGCTGGGTGACCCGCACGGATCCCGGCGTCGACCCCAGCACGGCGGCGGTCTCCGCCGCGGAGAGCCCCTCGATCAGCCGCAGCCGGAGCACGTCCCGGTGCCGCTGCGGGAGCCGCCCGAGCAGCTTCTGCACCATCCGCGCCTGCTCGGCGCGCACGCTCAGCTCGTCCGGTGCCTCGGCGGTGCAGACGCGGTCCGGCACCCGGTCGGTGAGGTCGATCCGGGAGATCCCCCGCCGCCGGACGGTGTCGACGATCTTGTTCCGCGCGATCGTGAACGCCAGCGCCAGGAAGGGGCCCGAGTCCAGGTCCGCCTTCGGCAGCGCACGGAACAGCGCGATCATGGTGTCCTGCGCCATGTCCTCGGCCGAGGTCGCATCGCCGGCGCCCTGCGCGAGCCGTACGCGGCAGTAGCGGAGCACGGGTGGGTGGACGGCCGCCATCAGGTCCTCGCAGGCGCGTCGGTCGCCGGTCGCGGCCGCCCGGGCGAGCCGGTCGATCCGGGCGGTGGGCTCCTCGGTCGGGGTTGCCTGGTCGGCGGGGCGCATGACGTCCTTCCCGACGACCGGGGCGTCCGGTCGTCACGGATCAAGAGACTTCTCCGACCGGGTCCCGAGATACATCCGGCGAGCCTGCCAATCGTGAGCGGTGCTGCCCGAGGGCCGACCGTGGTGCTGGCACCACCCCCCGATCGGGTTCCACTGCTCCGTCCGGGCTAACGCCGTCTCGTCCGACCGCGATGACCCGGGTACCGGACGGCGAGAGGAGCGGATGTGGGGACGGCTGCGCTGGGACGCACGGCGATCGCCGGGACGGTGCTTGCGGCGCTGTCCGGCAGCACGCTGACGGCGGTGTCGCTGTCCACTGCGGACGCACCGGTGCCGCTGCCGACCTTCACCCCGGCCGCCGCTCCCGTCCCCGACGCCCCCACCCGGGCCGCCGTGGCCCCCGAACCCGCGGGGGCCGGCGTCGTCGACGGCCGCACGCTCGCGGCGATCGCGCTCACTCCCGCGATCGCCGCGGCGGCGCAGCCCGTCGAGCCGCCGGCCCCCGCCGTCACCCGACCCGTACCCGTCGCCCGACGGCAGAGCGCGGAGGACGAGCGGCGCCCGGGCGGAGCGCGGCGCGAGCGGGCCCGGCAGCGGATCGCCGAGCACCTGTCCCCGGACACCCGTGCCGCGGTGCGGCGGGCCTGCGCGACGGGCGTGCTCGACGGGGGCCTCTGCCGCCTGGGTTGAGTCCCGCCGGACGGGAGGGCCCGCATCGTCCTCCCCCCTCCCCGACCGGCCCCGCACTGCGCCGCGCCCCTGCGCCGCCGGGCCCGGAGCAGCACACCCGCGCACCACCAGACCCGCACGCACGTGTCCGATTTCCGCGAGAAGCGGGCCGGCGGAGGTGGCAGAGTCGTCCTCGTGCTGGACATCGAACGCTGCTACCGCGCCGTCGCCGCGCGCGACCCGCGGTTCGACGGCGTCTTCATCACCGCGGTGCGCACCACCGGCATCTACTGCCGGCCCTCGTGCCCCGCGACCACGCCCAAGCGGCGCAATGTCGAGTTCTTCCCGACGGCGGCCGCCGCACAGCAACAGGGCTACCGCGCCTGCCGCCGGTGCCTGCCCGACGCCGTGCCGGGCTCGCCGGACTGGAACAGCCGGTCCGACCTCGCCGCCCGGGCCGTGCGGCTCATCGCGGACGGGCTGGTCGAGCGTTCCGGGGTCGCCGGCCTGGCCACGGCGCTGGGCTATTCCGAGCGCCACCTGACCCGGATCGTCACCGCCGAGCTGGGCGCGGGGCCCCTGGCACTGGCCCGGGCGCACCGTGCCCACACGGCGCGGCTGCTCATCGAGACCACCCCGCTGGCGATGGCGGACATCGCGTTCGCCGCGGGCTTCTCGAGCGTCCGCCAGTTCAACGACACCGTCCGCGAGGTCTACGCGGTCACGCCCAGCGTGCTGCGCCGGGAATCGGCCGGGCGCGGCCCGGCGCCGGTCGCGGGCACGCTGAGCCTGCGGCTGCCGCACCGGGAGCCGTTCGACGCCGCGGGGCTGCTCGCCCACTTCGCCGGCCGCGCCCTGAGCGGGGTGGAGTCGGTCGAGGACGGCGTCTACCGGCGGACGTTGCGGCTGCCGCACGGCCCGGCCGCGGTCGCGCTGCGGCTCGGGGACCGAACTCCGGGCCACGTGCGGGCGGAGCTGCGGCTGACCGCACCACGCGACCTCGGCCCGGCCGTGGCGCGGCTGCGCCGGCTGCTGGATCTGGACGCGGACCCGATCGCCGTCGACGAGCTGCTGGGCCGGGACGCGGCCCTGGCGCCGGCCGTCGCGGCGACGCCCGGGATCCGGCTGCCCGGCGCGGCCGACGGGCTCGAGATCGCCGTCAAGGCCGTGCTGGGCCAGCAGGTGTCGGTCGCCGCAGCCCGCACGACCGGTGCCCGGCTCGTCGCCGACCTGGGCGAGTCGCTGCCCGGCGAGCTGGCCGGGGACGGGCCGGACCGGCTCTTCCCCACGGCCGAGCGGCTCGCGGAGCAGGTCGTGGCGACGGTCGGCGGTCCCGCCCGCCGGGCCGCAGGCCTCGCCGCGCTCGCGACGGCCGTCGCCGAGGGCACGCTCGCACTCGACGCGGGCCGCGACGCCGCCGCGCTGCGGGCCGACCTGCAGGCCCTGCCGGGGGTCGGCCCGTGGACGGCCGGTTACGTCGCGATGCGGCTGCTCGGCGACCCCGACGAACCCCTGGTGTCCGATCTCGCCGTCCGCCGCGGAGCCGCGGCGCTGGGCCTGCCGTCCGCGGTGGACGCCCTGACCCGGCACGCCGCCCGCTGGCGGCCCTGGAGGTCGTACGCCGCCACCCACCTCTGGCGCGCGAGCGCCGCCCCGACCGTCAGGAGAACGGCATGAGCACCTGTACGACCCTCGACACGCCCGACGGCCCCTTCACCCTGGTCCTCGCGGACGACGGCGCGGTCCTCGCCTCGGGCTGGACCTCCGGGACCGGCGAGCTCGTCCCGCTGGTGCACCCCGTGCTCCGGCCGGCCACGGTGGAGCCCGGCGACGGCGGCGCCGCCGCCGAGGCGGTGCACGCCTACTACGCCGGCGAGCTGTCCGCCGTGGACGATGTGCCGGTGCGGCAGCGGTCCGGCGCGTTCCTGGAGCACGCGTGGGAGGTACTGCGGCAGGTCCCGGCCGGCGGGCCGGTGACCTACACCGAGTTCGCGACGAAGGCCGGCCGCCCGGCGGCGGTGCGCGCCGCGGCCTCCGCCTGCGCCCGCAACGCCGCCGCCCTCTTCGTGCCCTGCCACCGGGTGCTGCGCACGGACGGGACGCTCGGCGGCTTCCGCTGGGGCCTGTCGGTCAAGCGCTGCCTGCTCGACCGCGAGACCCGCTGAGCCCACCGAGCCGCGCCACGTCCGGCCGAGCCCCCGCCGACCGCGCGATCGGACGAGGCTTCGGCGCCCGTCCCTCGTGAGCGACGGTGCCGATCGCTCACGGTCGCAGGCGGCGTGACCCGCCCGGCGGGTCGGTTCCGCCGGAGGAGCGCGCCGGTGGCCGGAATTGTCGGGGGTCGGGTGCACCCTGCTGATCGTGGATCTTTCGAACGCGTTGCCGCTCCTGCTCGCCGGACTCGTCCTGGGCCTGGCGATCGGGGGCGGCCTGGCGTGGCTGCTCGCCGGGGCGCGCCACCGCGTCGCGGCGGCGGAGGCGGCGAAGGCCACGGCCACCGCCTCGGCGGGGGCCCGGGCCGAGGCCGCGGCCTTCAAGGCCGAGCGGACCGGGCTGCTGGAACGCATCGAGGAGCTGCACGAGGAGGTGCGCACCGCCACCGAGCGGCTCCGCCGCGCGGAGTCGGACGTGTCGGCCACCCGCGCCGCGCTGGCCGGCGAGCGGGAGGCGGCGCTGGAGCGGGAGCGGCTGCTCACCGCGCGGGACGCGGAGCTGCGCGAGACGTTCCAGGCGCTGTCGGCGGAGGCCTTGTCCCGCAACAACGAACAGTTCGTCAGCCTGGCGGAGGGCCGGATCCGCGAGGCCGCCGCCGCCCTGCACGCCAAGGCGGAGCAGGACGAGGCGGCGCGTGCCACCGCGATCGGCAGGCTGCTCGACCCGATGGCGGCGGCGCTGCAGCGGGTGGAGGGCCAGCTGCGCACCGTCGAGCGCGAGCGCGAGGCGGCGTACGCGGGCCTCGTCGAGCAGGTCAAGGCCATGGCGAAGGACGCGGAGAAGCTGCGCGGGGAGACCCGGCAACTGGTCACGGCGCTGCGGGCGCCGCAGGTCCGCGGGCGCTGGGGCGAGCTGCAGCTGGAGCGGATCGTGCAGCTCGCCGGCATGGTCGAGCACTGCGACTTCTCCACCCAGGTCACCGGCGAGGGAGCGGCCGAGGGCCAGGGCGGGGTGCGCCCGGACATGGTCGTGCGCCTCGCCGGCGGCAAGCAGATCGTGGTCGACGCCAAGGTGCCCTTCGCGGCCTACCTCGAGGCCGTCGAGACCGAGGACCCGGCCGTGCACCGCGAGAAGCTCCAGTCGCACGCGCGGCAGCTGCGGGCGCACGTGGACCAGCTCTCCGCCAAGGCCTACTGGGCGTCGTTCGAGCCCACGCCCGAGTTCGTGGTGCTGTTCGTGCCGGGTGACCCGTTCCTGGAGGCGGCGTTGCGCTCCGACCCCGCCCTGCTGGAACACGCCTTCGCGCGCAACGTCGTGATCGCCACCCCCACCACGCTGATCGCGCTCCTGCGCACCGTCGCGTACGGGTGGCGGCAGGAGGCCCTGGCGCGCAACGCCGCCCAGGTGCACCAGCTGGGCAGGGAGCTGCACGGCCGGCTCGCGACCATGGGCACGCACGTCGCCAAGCTCGGCCGCAGCCTCGACGGCGCGGTGGAGAGCTACAACCGCACCGTCTCCTCGCTGGAGGCGCGGGTGCTCGTCACCGCGCGGCGGCTGACCGAGCTCAAGGTGTCCGAGGGGGACCTGGAGGCGCCGAGCCCCGTCGAGCGCGTGCCGCGGGCGGTCTCCGCGCCGGAACTCGTGGCCTCGGCGGGCGAGTCGCTGATCGCGCTGCACGAACTGGTCCCGGAGTCCCGGGAGACGGAGCGGGAGGACCCCCGGAAGGCTGAGGGCGGCGGCCGGCAGGCGCGCGACGCGGGCCCGGAGGGGCCACGGGCTACCGTGACCGGGTGACGTCGCGTGCCCCTTCCCCGCGGTCCTCCGGCGGCTGGCCGGTCACGGAACGGTCGGCGCTGGCCACCGTCCTGGGCATCCCACCCCTGGCCGCCGTCGCACTCGCCGCGGTGCTCACTGCGCTCGGGGTGTTCGTCGACGTGCTGCGGATCGGCACGCTCGGGGTGGTCTTCGGGATCACCTACGTGGTCGGTTGCGTGCTCGCGGTCGGCTGGGTGCGTCGTCGCAACCTCTTCGGCCCGATGGTGCAGCCGCCGCTGCTGGTCGCCGTGACGGTGCCGACGGTCGTGCTGCTGGTGGGCAACACCGGACCCGGGCTCACCGAGACCGTGCTCATGGTCGGGGCGCCCCTCGTCAACGGCTTCCCGATCATGGCCGTGACGACCGGGCTCACCCTGCTGATCGGCCTGCTGCGGCTGATCGTGCAGCGCACCGGCCCGGACGACGTGGTGAGCCGGCTCGGCCGGCTCGGGGTGCGCGGCCGGGAGCGCGACCCGATCGAGGAGGACGACGAGGACGAGCCGCCGGTCAGCGCCCGGCGCGACTCGGCCGCAGCTCGCGGGGCAGGGCGAAGGTCAGGGTCTCCTCGGCGGTGGTGACCTCCTCGACCGACTCCCAGCCGCGCTCGGCCAGGTAGTCGAGCACCCCGCGGACCAGGACCTCGGGCACGGACGCACCACTCGTCACGCCGACGGTCCGCACGCCCTCGAGCCACGACTCGTCGATCTCGCGGGCGTAGTCGATCAGGTGCGCGGCCCCCGCCCCGGCGCCGAGCGCGACCTCGACCAGCCGGACCGAGTTGGAGGAGTTCGGCGAACCGACGACCAGCACCAGATCGCAGTGCGGGGCCATCGCCTTGACCGCGACCTGACGGTTCTGGGTGGCGTAGCAGATGTCGTCGCTCGGCGGGTTCTGCAGCGTGGGGAAGCGGTCGCGCAGGGCGCGGACGGTGTCCATGGTCTCGTCGACCGACAGTGTGGTCTGCGAGAGCCAGACGACCTTCTCCGGGTCGCGCACGGTGACCTTGTCCGCGTCGGCAGCGCTCTCCACGAGCTGGATGTGGGTCGGGGCCTCGCCGGAGGTGCCCTCGACCTCCTCGTGTCCCTCGTGTCCGACCAGCAGGATGTCGTAGTCCTCGCGGGCGTACCGCTTGGCCTCCTGGTGCACCTTGGTGACCAGCGGGCAGGTGGCGTCGATGGTCTGCAGCGAGCGCGCCTTCGCCTCGGTGCGCACCTCGGGGGACACCCCGTGCGCCGAGAAGACGACGATCGCGCCCTCCGGCACCTCGCTCGTCTCGTCGACGAACACGGCACCGCGCTCGCTCAGCGTCTCCACCACGTGCTTGTTGTGCACGATCTGCTTGCGCACGTACACGGGCGCCCCGTGCTGCTCGAGCGCCTGCTCGACCGCCTCCACCGCGCGGTCCACCCCCGCGCAGTACCCGCGGGGCTTCGCGACGAGGACGCGCTTGCCGTCCGATCCGGCGGTACCACTCATGTCGCCCAGAGTACGGGCGCGCGATCGCCCCCGCCGTGGGATGTGGGTGAGGTGACCCGCCCCGGGCTGCGGACGGCGCCGATCACGGGGGACAATACGGCCATGAGCCCGCTACCGATGCCGGTGCGGATCGCCGCCGGCCTGGCCGCCACCGCCGTCGAGCAGGTCCGCGAGCTGCCGCGGCTGGTCGTCGAGTTCCCCGTGACCGCGGTCAGCCAGGCCCTGCAGGCGTCCATGCGCGTCCAGCAGAAGGTCACCGAGCTCGCGATCAAGGGCGACAAGGCCCTCGGCGCGTTCGGCCAGGCCCCCGAGACCCCCGCCTGGGCCACCTTCGACGACGAGGTCGACGAGCCCGGCGCCAACGGCCGCGCCCCGGCGGCCCCGGCCACCCCCCGCACCGACCTCGTGCCCTCGCCCGGAGCAGCGGCCGAGCCGGCGACCCAGCCCGCGGCCGAGGAGCGGCCCGACGCCGGGTCCCGGGACCGGGTCGAGGGCGACCACCTCGCCGAGCCCGGTGACACGGTGGCGGGCGCCGCGATCGAGGGCATCGCCGAGCAGACGCTGGGCGACGAGGCCGACACCCCGCCGGCCGTGCTGCCCGAGTACCCCGGGATGAACCTGCACCAGCTGCGCGGGAAGCTGCGGAAGCTGGACCTGCCCGGGCTGCAGGCGCTGCTGATCTGGGAGACCTCGCACCAGAACCGCCCGCCGTACGTCACGATGCTCTCGAACCGGATCAGCACGGTCCGGGAGGGATGAGCTCCGGCCCGTCCACCGAGGAGGCGCCCTGGCCGGTCCGGACGGTCACCCGCAAGATCGCGGAGTGGATCGACCGGCTGGGCGCGGTCTGGGTCGAGGGCCAGCTCGCGCAGGTCACGGCGCGGGCGGGCACCGGGACCGCGTTCCTGACCCTGCGCGACCCCGTGGCGAACGTGTCGCTGCAGCTCACCGCGCCGATGGCGCTGGTCGCCGAGCAGCGGGAGGTGGTCGCCGAGGGCAACCGGGTGATCGTGCACGGCAGGCCCTCCTTCTTCCCGGGACGCGGCACGCTGAGCCTGCGCGTGGACCGGATCCGCGCCGTCGGGCTCGGTGAGCTGTTGGCCCGCATCGAGCGGCTGCGCCGGCTGCTTGCCGCGGAAGGCCTGTTCGATCCCGCCCGCAAGCGACGGTTGCCCTTCCTGCCGCAGCGGATCGGGCTGATCACCGGCCGGGCGTCGGCGGCGGAGCACGACGTCGTCAGCAACGCCCGGGCCCGTTGGCCCGCCGTGGACTTCCGGATCGAGAACACCGCCACCCAGGGCGGGCTGGCGGTCGCGCAGATCGTCGAGGCGCTCGCGATCCTGGACCGGGACCCGGCGGTCGACGTCATCGTGCTCGCCCGCGGTGGTGGGGGCGTCGAGGACCTGCTGCCCTTCTCGGACGAGACGCTCTGCCGCGCCGTCGCCGCCTGCCGGACCCCGGTGGTGTCGGCGATCGGCCACGAGCCGGACACCCCGCTCGTCGACCACGTCGCCGACCTGCGCTGTTCCACCCCCACCGAGGCCGGCCGACGGCTCGTGCCCGACCTCGCCGAGGAGATCGCCCGGATCACCGGGCTGCGCGACCGCGCCCGGCGGGCGCTGCACGGCTGGGTGGACCGCGAGCAGCGCCTGCTCGTCTCGCTGCGGGCCCGGCCCGTGCTCGCGGACCCGCTGCGGGACATGGCCCGCCGGCACGAGGAGCTGGAGCGGCTGCGGGCCGCCACCCGCGCGGCCGTCGAGCGGCGGGTCGAGCGGGACGGCACGGAGATCGCGCACCTGCGGGCGCGGCTGACCGCGCTCGGCCCGACGGCGACCCTGGCCCGCGGCTATGCGATCGTCCAGCGGATGACCGGCGCCGGGATCCTGCCGGTGCTGCGGTCGACCGGCGAGGTCGCGCCCGGTGACCGGCTGCGGATCAGGGTCGGAGACGGCACCGTCGCGGCGGCCGTGGAGGATGGTCGCGATGAGTGAGCGTCCCCCGGTCGGCGGCCTCGGCTACGAACAGGCCCGCGACGAGTTGGTCGAGGTCGTCCGCGCCCTGGAGGCCGGCGGGCTGGGCCTCGACGAGACCGTCGCGCTCTGGGAGCGCGGCGAGGCGCTGGCCGAGCGGTGCGAGGAGTGCCTCGCCGGGGCCCGCGAGCGGGTCGAGAAGGCCCTCGCCGAGGCCCGGGCCGAGGACTGAGGGCCGGGTCGCCCGGTCGTCGCTCTCCGGGAGCGGCAGGCGCGAGGACCTGCTCGCTCGGCGGGTCCGCGGTGCTGTGCCGGTGCGCGCAGCTCGTGCCGGGAGGTCCGCCCGAGCGTGGACGGGCCTGGCCACCGACCCGGCGGACGGTCAGTTCTGCTCGTCGCCCGCCGGGAGGACCTGGCCGTTCACGGTCGCCTGCGCGAGGGCGGCGAAGTCCGCCTCCGTGCCGCTGCCCGTGATCAGCCACTGGACCTGCGGGTTGTCCGGGGCCGTCGCCACCCGGAAGGGCTCACCGCCGTCTGCCTGGTAGGTCACCCACCGCACCCCGGCGGCGTCGGTCACCCCGGTCCCGGCCAGCGGGCCGCCGGCCTCGGTGGCGACGAGCGCCTCCTCGGTGCCGTCGCTCTGCACGAGGCGCAGGTACTTCCCCTCCGGCGTCAGGTAACCGACCCGGACGGCGGTGCCACCGCCGTCGACCGGGCTGCGATCGGTGGAGTTGCTGCGCCAGCCCGGCGGGACCGCCGGGACGCGCAGCGGGAACTCGGAGACCCGCGCGAACTCCGCGAGCCGTGCGGGCGCGTCGACCGTCGGCGCGGCGTCCGGGTCGACGGTCGGCCCGGCGGGCGCGAACGAGCAGGAGCGCACACCGCCGCCGACCGCGACGACCACCAGCAGCACGGCGAGCGCCATCAGCATGTCCCGCACGCGCAGCGACCCGCGCGGCGGCTTGGCCGGTGGCGGCGGCCCCTGCAGCGAGCCCGGTGGGCCCGCCGACGGACCCTGGGGGGTGGGGGGCGGGTCGGCACTCACCCGTCCATCGTCCCCCACGACCGCGCGGGCGGCGCATGGCGTCCGTCGCTTCCCACCCCGCAGGCCGGGCGGTTCTGCGAGGATCGGTCCGAATCCCGCCGCCGCCGAGCCCGCAGTGTGCGGCGGGCCGGCGGGCCGGCGGCGCAGCCGGTCCCCGCGATGCGACCGGTACACCCGAGCCAAGGAGGCCCGATGACTGGACCCAAGCCCGAGCGACGCCGCGAGGCCCCGGACCGCAACCTGGCCATGGAGCTGGTGCGCGTCACCGAGGCCGCCGCGATGGCGGCGGGGCGCTGGGTCGGCCGCGGCGACAAGAACGGCGGGGACGGGGCGGCGGTCGACGCGATGCGCCAGCTGATCGGGACCGTGTCGATGCGCGGGATCGTCGTGATCGGCGAGGGCGAGAAGGACGAGGCGCCCATGCTCTACAACGGCGAGCAGGTCGGCAACGGCGAGGGCCCCTGGTGCGACGTCGCCGTCGACCCCATCGACGGCACCACGCTGATGGCCAAGGGCATGCCCAACGCCCTGGCGGTGCTCGCGGTCGCCGAGCGGGACGCGATGTTCGACCCCTCGGCCGTGTTCTACATGGAGAAGCTCGCGGTCGGGCCCGACGCCGCCGGGCACATCGACATCACCAAGCCGGTCGGCGAGAACATCCGCGCCGTGGCGAAGGCCAAGGAGATCGACGTCCGGGACGTCACGGTCACCATCCTCGACCGGCCGCGCCACGAGCAGCTCGTCGCCGACGTGCGGGCGACCGGTGCCCGGATCCGCTTCATCTCCGACGGCGACGTGGCCGGCGCGATCTCCGCGGCCCGCCCCGCCACCGGCGTCGACATGCTGGTCGGGATCGGCGGCACCCCGGAGGGCATCATCGCCGCCGCCGCGATGAAGTGCATGGGCGGCGAGATCCAGGGCCGGCTCTGGCCGAAGGACGACGAGGAGCGCTCCAAGGCGATCTCCGCCGGACACGACCTCGACCGCGTGCTCACCACCGACGAGCTCGTGACCGGTGAGAACGTGTTCTTCTGCGCCACCGGCGTCACCGACGGGGACCTGCTGCGCGGCGTCCACTACCGCGCCGGCGGCTGCACCACGCAGTCCATCGTCATGCGGTCCAAGTCCGGCACGGTGCGGCTGATCGACGGCTACCACCGGCTCACCAAGCTGCGTGAGTACGCGTCGATCGACTTCGACAGCCCGACCCACGAGGACGCCGAGGCCCCGCCCCTGCCGTGATCCCCGCCCCTGCCGTGATCGGGTTCCCGCCCTGCGCGGAGGCGCTGCCCCGGCGGCGGCTTCGCGACGGGGTGCCCGGCGCGGAGCCGTGCCCTGCCCCGCGCCGGATCCGACACCCGGTGGGTGCCACCCCTGGGCCACCGCCCCTCCGGCGGCTCGAGCCCATGGTGCTCCACCGCCCCGGACGGCGGCATCGACAACTTTGCGTATCCGGCCGTTAGGGCGAACGTGTGAGGCTGACCGCCTTTCCGGGTGCCGGTCAGCCGCGGCCGACCGGTCTAAGCAGGCCAGAAAGCCGCCGGCGGCTATACCGAATGCACACCACGGGAGAAGCTCCGGCGGTCACCGGTAGTCGGCGGGCCGCGATCGGTTGTCGCGGGCCGTCAGTTAAGTGCTCGAACTCGGGATCAGGCGACGGAGTCGCTCGCGGACCTGGTGGTCGTCGACCGGCACGAGGCGCAGGGCTGGCGGGTCCGCCGGCACGAGCGGCTCGACTTCGTGTTCGAGGAGCGCTGCGACTGGATCCGGGAGTACGGACGGGCCGGGCAGCTCGCCGTCGACGGCAGAGGTCGGGCTGACCTACGACGAGCTCGACGCCCGCACCAATCGGCTCGCCCGCTACCTGCGGCTGCACGGCACCGACGCCGGGGACCGGGTCGGGCTGCTGTTCGACGACCGCGTCGAGGCCCACGTGGCGACCCTCGCCAAGGCAAGGCCCTGTCGTCCGGAGGAGGCATCGAGGAGACCTGGAGGGCGTGGGCGTCGGGCGCCACGGTGGTGCCTGCACCCGAGGGGCCGCACCTGCGCTGCGTTGCACGCGCAGCTCGTGGACCGCCGCGTCAGTGCCTTCTGCACGACACCGGCACTACTGTCCACCCTCGAGGCGGACCTGCCTGCGCTGCACGTGCTCGTCGTCTCGGGCGAGGCGTGCCCGTCGAGCCTGGTAGCGCGGTGGCACCGTCCGGGTCGGCGCTTCGACACCGCCTACGTTCCGGGTGGTGCGACAGTGGCTGCTGCCTGGGCCGAAGCGCAGCCGGACGAGCCGGTGATGATCGGTGCGCCGTTGCCCACCTACGCAGCCGTCATCCTTGATCCGGACTATCCGATGGCGCTGCCCCATGGTGAGACGGGCGAGATCGGCCTCGCCGGTCTCGGGCTGGCCTGCGGTGATCTGGACCCGCCAGGGGAGGCGTTCGTCGAAGACTTCCTCGGCATCCCGGGCCCCGTCCCGCCATGGGAGCCACAGCCCGGCCTGGCCATCGACCTGGCAGCGTCGCCGCCGGCACCCGCGCCGGCGCCGAGCCCTCCGGCCCCCGCCGGCGTGAGGTCGACCGCGGGGTTGGCCGCGGCCCTGGCCGGCGTGCTCGCCGACGTGCTGACCATCGAGCACGTCCCCGTCGACCGCAACGTGTTCGACGACCTCGGGGCGGACTCGATGGTCGTGACGCGCTTCTGCGCGAGGCTGCGCCGACGCGACGACCTGCCGTCGATCTCCATTCGCGACGTCTACGCCAACCCGACCATCGCAGGCATGGCCGCGGCGGCCGACGGGTCTACGACGACGGCTCCGGCATCCTCGAGCGCACCCTCTCCCGCATCGGCGACGCGCCTGCCTCCGGCTTACTCGTCGGGTGGCGATGAGGGCCTCACTCCGCCCGAAGGTCGTTCGGCAACCCTGTCGACCCCACCGGTCGACTACCGAACATGAGTTCGACTCAGATCTAGGCGGCCACCAGCCCGAGCCGCTGCGCCGCCAGGACCGCGGTGAGCCGGTCGGTCACCCCGAGCTTGGAGTAGCAGCGCTCGAGGTGCTTGTGCACGGTGCGCTCGGCGATGTCGAGCCGCCGCGCGATCGCCCCGGCGGTGAGTCCCTCGGCCAGCAGCCCCAGCACCGACCGCTCACGGGGGGTGAGGCGGATGGCGCTGGCGACGTCGTCGGGGCCGGACTTCGCGCTGCGCAGCGCCGCCGCGTAGGCCCGGGCCTGTCGATCGATCGCGCCGAGAAGCCTCGACAACGTGCCCGCCAGCTGCATCTCCTGCTCGGTGAAGGGTGTGTCCCTGCCCGCGACCAGGGTCTTCGGGTTCGGCCCGCGCTCGACCGGGATGGAGAGCTGCTGCTGCACCGCGCACTCACGGAAGAGCGCCTCGCCGCCCGTCACCGCCCAGGGCCTCGTGAACCTGCTCTCCATCCCGGCCACCTGGACGGCGCGGACGTCCCCCGTTCCGCTGTAGTAGCGCAGGATCGGATGTGTCAGAACCGAACGGGAGCTGCGCCACTCCTCCATGTCCGCCCGGCGCCCCTCGAGTGCGGCGTCGAGCGGGTACAGGTCGCCGGCGAACATCCCGCTCTCGTCGGGCTCGTTGATCGCGACCGCGCACGCGTGGAACGTCGAGCGCAGCTTCAGGGCGATCCGATCCATCGGCAGCTCCGTCAACGGCTCCCGCAGCAGCTCGGCGGTGAACTCCAGCCAGTCCCCGTCGTCCCGACCCGTCATGGCGTTCTCGACCCCCTCCGTCGACACCGCCTGCGTAGTGGCTCCGATACGGAGAGCTGATCGTTACCGCTGCACATACCCGGTTCGGCGATTGCGCCCGGCCGGCCCAAGCCCTTCCGGCGAGCGCGGACGGCGGGTCGCACGGAGGATGTAATCCCGGTCATCGGACCGAGCGGTAAGGGCACCCTCAGGCGGAGGATGAGGCCATGAGCGACGACGCGGCCGGCGGCACCGGCGACTTCCGCATCGAGCACGACACCATGGGCGAGGTCCGGGTCCCGGCCAAGGCCCTCTACCGGGCGCAGACCCAGCGTGCCGTCGAGAACTTCCCGATCTCCGGGCGCGGTCTCGAGCGCGCGCAGATCCGGGCCCTGGGCCTGGTCAAGGGGGCCGCCGCCCGGGTGAACGGGCGGATCGGCGTGCTCGACGAGAAGCTCGCCGGCGCGATCGCCGACGCCGCCGACGAGGTCGCCGCGGGCGAGCACGACGCCCACTTCCCGGTCGACGTCTTCCAGACCGGCTCGGGCACCTCGTCGAACATGAACGCCAACGAGGTCATCGCGACGCTGGCGACCCGGGGTTCCGGGCAGGACGTGCACCCGAACGACCACGTCAACGCCTCGCAGTCGTCGAACGACGTCTTCCCGACCACGATCCACCTGGCCGCCACCGAGGCCCTGGCGACGGACGTCGTCCCGGCCCTGGAGCACCTCGCCGCCGCCCTGCGCGCCCGCGCGGAGGACTGGGCCGAGGTCGTGAAGGCCGGGCGGACGCACCTGATGGACGCCGTGCCGATCACGCTCGGCCAGGAGGCAGGCGGCTGGGCCACGCAGGCCGAGTACGGCGCCGCGCGGGTGCGGGACGTGCTGCCCCGGCTCGGCCAGCTGCCGATCGGCGGCACCGCGGTGGGGACCGGGCTGAACGCGCCCGAGGGCTTCGGCGCCGCCGTCGTCGAGGAACTGAGGACCGCGACCGCGCTCGACGCGCTGGCCGAGGCGCCCGACCACATCGAGGCCCAGGGCTCGCGCGACGGGCTGGTGGAGGCCTCCGGCGCGCTGCGCACCGTCGCCGTGTCGCTGTACAAGATCGCCAACGACCTCCGGTGGCTCTCCTCGGGGCCGCGCACCGGGCTGGCCGAGGTGCACCTGCCCGACCTGCAGCCCGGATCGTCGATCATGCCCGGCAAGGTGAACCCGGTGATCTGCGAGGCCACGATGATGGTCGCGGCGCAGGTCATCGGCAACGACGCGACGGTCGCCTTCTCCGGCAGCCAGGGGAACCTGGAGCTCAACGTGATGATGCCGGTCATGGCGCGCAACGTCCTGGAGTCCGCGCGACTGCTGTCGAACGTGGCGCGGCTGCTCGCCGACAAGGTGGTCGCCGGCGCCGAGGCCGACCTCGAGCGCACCCGCGAGTACGCCGAGTCCTCCCCCTCGATCGTCACGCCGCTGAACTCCTACATCGGGTACGAGGAGGCGGCGTCGATCGCCAAGCAGGCGCTCCGGGAGCGGCGCACCATCCGCGAGGTGGTGCTCGAGCGCGGGCACGTCGAGAGCGGGAAGCTCACCGAGGAGCAGCTCGACAGCGCGCTGGACGTGCTGCGGATGGCCCGGGGCGGTCGCTAGTCCGCCGCCCGGGTCGCTGCGACTCACACGAGGCGCAGCGCCTGGGCGCGCAGCACGGCGGAGAGCCGGTCGGTCACGCCGAGCTTGACGTAGCAGCGCTCCAGGTGCTTCTGCACCGTGCGCGGCGAGATGTCGAGCCGCCGCGCGATCGTGCCCGCCGTGAGACCCTGCGCGAGCAGCCCGAGGACCGCCTGCTCGCGCGGGGTCAACGGGATCTCCGCCCCGCCCCCGCCCTTCCCGGCCGTCACCGCGGCCAGCGCCGTCACCTGCCGTTCGAGCCCGACGAGCAACCGCCACAACCGCTCGACGAAGGTCTCCTCGGCCGGGGACCACGGCTCCGTCCGGCCGAGCACGAACGACCGGGCGAAGCGGGGTCCGGCCCGCAGCGGCATCGAGAGCTGGTTCGGTGCCGAGCAGGACCTCGCCAGGTCCCGGCCGCCGTCGGCGAGCCAGCGGTCCGTGAACTCCGCCGGGACGGCGAGCGTCTGCCTGGGCACCCAGAGCCCCGAGGAGAGGTGGAAGCGCAGCAGCGGGTGCTCGGCGGGTGCGCGGTACGCGCTCCACTCGGCCAGCTCGCCGAAGTGCTCACCGAGCCCACCGTCCAGCCAGACGTGCCGCACGGGCTCGCCCGGGACGACCTCGCTGTAGGTCACCCCGGCGGTCTCGAAGGTGCGTGCGAGGGCCTCCGCCAGCCGGTTGACCGGCAGGTCGACCAGCGGTTCGGTCATCAGTGCGGCGACGAGCTCCATCCACTCCCGTTCCGCCCGCGTGCCCATCACCCCTCCCCCGGAGAAGAGCGCCCGAACGCGTCCCGTGATGCACCGCCCGGAGCTGTTCGCCCGGCGGCGCCCCAGGGTTAGCGGCCGGCGCCGGCTCTGGGCGGTCAGTGGTGCCACGGCACCACTCACCGCGCGCGGGCGCCGGAGGCGCGCAGGAACCGCTGCCCCCACTCCCGGACCCGGTCGGCCAGCTCCGGGGGCGAGCGGATCTCGAACTCCGCGCCGCAGCCGCCGAGGGCGAGCAGGGGCCAGTCGAGGTCGTCGGTCCCCATCCGGAGGAGGCACCGCTCGGGGCCGAGCGGCTCGATCGTCGCCCAGCGGTGCAGGTGGTCCAGGCGCTCGGCGGGGGCGTCGACCAGTGCCTCGACGGTGTAGGTCGAGGAGCGGTTGCGGATGCCCTCCTGGACGAAGTCGGCGGCGTCGGTGGTCGGCAGCTCCCGCGGCCGGAACCGGGCCCCGGTGCGGCACGGCTCGGCGAGCCGGTCGAGGCGGAAGCTCCGCCAGTCCTGCCGGTCGAGGTCGTAGGCGACCAGGTACCAGCGCCGGCCGAGCGGGACGAGGCGGTGCGGCTCGACGTGCCGGAGGCGGAGCGGGCGGGGCCGGTCGTCGGCACCGCCGGCCGGGTCCACCCTGCGCGCCCGGTACGCGAACTCGATCCGCTCCGAGTCCCGGCAGGCCTGCGCGACGACGATCAGCGCCTCGGGATCGAGGGCCTCCGCCCTCGGTGCGCCCCAGGTACTGGGCACGGTGACCCCGCGCAGGGCGTCCACCCGCCGACGCAGCCGCGGCGGCATGACCTGCACGACCTTCGTCAGCGCGCGCAGGGCCGGCTCCTCGATCCCGGCCACGGCGCCCTGCGTCGCCGCCTGCATGCCGACGGCCAGCGCCACCGCCTCCTCGTCGTCGACGACGAGCGGCGGCAGCGCGGCGCCGGCGGCGAGCTGGTAGCCGCCGTCGACGCCGCGGGTTGCCGTGACGGGGTAGCCCAGCTCGCGGAGCCGGTCGACGTCCCGGCGCAGGGTCCGCACGGACACCTCCAGCCGGGACGCCAGCTCCGGCCCCGGCCAGTACCGGTGGGTCTGCAGGAGCGAGAGCAATCGCAGCGTCCGCGAGCTCGGTGAGGTCACCGGCTCAGTATCCGGGCCGTTGCGGCCGGATCCTGACCGGTTTCCGCCCTGTCAGGGTTCGACGACCGCCTTGCCCAGCACGCCCCGCTCGCCCAGCAGCGCGACGGCCTCGCCCGCCTTCTCCAGCGGGTAGGTCCCGGCGACGGGCGGGTCGACGATCCCGGACTCCAGGTACGGGATCAGCTTGTCCCACTCCGCCCGGGTGTAGCCCTCGCGCGGCAGGGCATAGGCACCCCACCCGACCCCGCGGACGTCGATGTTGTTGAGCAGCAGCCGGTTCACCTTGACCGTGGGGATCTCGCCCCCGGTGAACCCGATGACCAGCAGCCGGCCGAGCGGGGCCAGGGACCGCAGCGAGTCGGTGAACCGGTCGCCGCCGACCGGGTCGACGACCATGTCGACGCCCTTGCCTCCGGTCAGCTCCGTGACGGCGTCCTTGAACCCGTCCGCCAGGACCGCCTCGTCCGAGCCGATGGACCTCACGAAGTCCGCCTTCTCCCGCGTGGAGACGACCGAGATCACCCGGGCGCCCATGGCCTTCGCGAGCTGGATGGTCGCGGTGCCGATGCCGCCGGCCGCGCCGTGCACCAGCACGGTCTCGCCCTTCTGCAGCTGGCCACGCGTGACCAGTGCGAACGTCATCGTCAGGTAGTTCATCGGCAGGCAGGCGCCCGCGGCGAAACCCACGTTGTCCGGCAACGGGAACACGCTCTGCACCGGGGCGGTGGCCAGCTCCGCGAAGGCGCCGGTCGACGTGCTCGCGGCGACCCGGTCGCCCGGCGAGAACTCCGAGCCCTCCGGCGCCTCGCGGACCACGCCCGCCAGCTCACCGCCGAGGGTGAAGGGCAGCTCCGGCTTGTACTGGTACTTGTCCTGCGTGAGCAGCAGGTCCGGGAAGTTGACCCCGGCCGCCTTCACCTCGATCAACACCTCACCCGCCCCGGCCACCGGGTCCGGCACCTCGGTGATCTCCAGGGCCTGCGGCCCATCGGTGCGGGTCACCCGTGCTGCGCGCATGCATGTCTCCTGTCGTCGCGTTCCTCGTCGAACCTGTCAGGTCGTCGGCGGGGGCGCCAGGTACCGCGGGTCGGCCACCGCGACCTGCGCAGTGACCGACGCCCGGACGGCGGCGACGACGTCGGGACCGTCGGCGGGCAGCGCGCCGTCCCGGATCCGGGCGGCCAGCTCGCCGTCGTCGACACAGCCCGGGGCGTGCAGCAGGGCCCGGTGCTCCGCGCGCTGCGCGGGGCCGAGCCGCAGCTCGCGGCGGGCGACGGTGAGGGCGTCGGCGGCCACCCTGGCGAGGTAGCCGGTGCGCGGGTCGGACGGCGCCAGCTCCTCGCGCAGGAACCCGTCGCCCGCCGCGAGCAGCTCCGGGATCGGGACGCCCGCCCGCGCCGCCGCGCGGAAGCCCGCGGCCTCCCGCGCCATCCCCTCCGGACCCGGGACCTCCGGCGGGTCGCGCCGCAGGATCAGGCCGCGCCCGCCCGCGTCGAACGACCAGGTCTCGCGGCTCGCTCCCGCCGACAGCCGGCACAGCCCGGTCACCGGGGCACCCAGCAGGCGTTCGAGCGCGGCGCCCGGTGCGGCGGGGACGACCGCCGTCATCCCGCGGTGCCTCGGGATGTCCACCTCGCGTCGCACCCCGTCGCGAACCACCCGGCCGACGATCCGCTGCTGGACGTCCCGCGTCGCCACCGCCAGCCGATGCGCCCCGGGCTCGAGCTCGCTGTTGCCGAGCAGGCTCTCCCGCGCTCCGGCGGGCGCGGCCCTCTTCTCGGCGCCGGCCATGCGGCCACCCTAGCCGTTCTGAACGCTCGTTCACGGTGGCATCGACGTCGCAGTTCGTCGTCTCCGGCGTCGCTGGACCAGCGTTCGGCGACGGGCCGGACACGGGCTCGTCGGGGCCGAAGATCATCCGCCGGCCGTGGATTTCAGGACAGGATCTGACCGGAGGGGTCCGTAGCGTCGTTCCCGTCAGCAGGACACGACGAGAGGCGGACGCGATGACGACCACCGAGAACCCCACCCTGACCCCGACCGGCGAGAAGGCGGACCTGCTCGGGGCCCTGGCCCAGCACCGGTTCCTGTTCCGCCACACCGTCCAGGGCCTGACCGACGAGCAGGCCGCGGCCACCCCGACGGCGAGCGAGCTGTGCCTCGGCGGCCTGGTCAAGCACGTGGCGCGGGGCGAGCGGGACTGGCTGCGGTTCGTGGTCGAGGGGACCGCGGCGGTGGCGATGACGGAGGACTCGTACGCCGAGCACGCGGCGAGCTTCCGCATGCTGCCCGGCGAGACCCTCGCGGGCGTGCTCGCCGAGTACGACGCCGTCGCGGCCCGGACCGAGGAAATCGTCACGGGCCTGCCCTCGCTCGACGTCTCCCACCCCCTGCCCGAGGCGCCGTGGTTCGAGCCGGGGGCGGCCTGGTCGGCGCGCCGCGTCCTCGCCCACGTCATCGCCGAGACGGCCCAGCACGCCGGGCACGCGGACATCCTGCGCGAGACGATCGACGGGCAGAAGACCATGGGCTGACCGGCTCCGCACCGCCTGGACCGGGGGTCGGACCGGCGCTCCGGCCGGGGTCGGGGGGCTCCGAGCGGGTCGGGCCGGAGGGCTCCGGCCGGGGGCCGGGGCGGGGGTTCCGGCCGGGGTCGGGGCGGGGTCGGGGCGGGGTCGGGCGGAGGGCTCCGGCCGGGGTCGGGGCGGGGCGCTCGGCGGCGCGCGATTGTCGGTGGTCGCTGCTTCAATGCGGACCGTGCTGCTCCACGACGTGGTCCGGACCTCCGCCGCGGTCGGCGCCACCCGCTCCCGCAAGGAGAAGTCGGCGGCGCTGGCCGCGCTGCTGAACCTGGCCGGGCCGGCCGAGGTCGCACCGGCCACGGCGTGGCTCGCCGGCGAGCCCCGGCAGGGCCGCATCGGGACCGGCTGGCGCACGCTCGCGGGCCTGGCCGGCGCCGCGGCGGCCGAGCCCGCGCTCACCGTCACGCAGGTCGACGAGGCGCTCACCGAGCTCGCCGGCACCTCCGGGGCGGGGTCGGCGCGGCGCCGCCGCACACTGCTGGAGTCGCTGTTCGGCGCGGCGACCGAGGAGGAACAGGCCTTCCTCGTCCGACTGCTCACCGGGGAGCTGCGGCAGGGAGCGTTGGAGGGCGTGATGCTCGACGCGATCGCCGCGGCCGCCGAGGTCCCCGCCGCGGTCGTCCGGCGGGCGTTCATGCTCTCCGGGAGGCTGCCGGACACGGCTGCGCTGGCCCTGGCCGAAGGTGCCGAGGGGTTGGCGGCGGTGCGGCTGGAGGTCGGCCGGCCGGTGCGACCCATGCTGGCCGGCCCCGGCTCGTCGCTCGACGCGGTGCTCGAGTCGCTCGGCGAGGGCGTCACCGTCGAGTACAAGCTGGACGGCGCGCGGATCCAGGTGCACCGCTGCGGCGACGAGGTCCGGGTGTGGACGCGGACGCTGCGCGAGGTCACCGACGGGGTGCCCGAGCTGGTCGCCCGGGTCCGGGAGCTGCCGTGCACCGCCGTGGTGCTCGACGGCGAGACCCTCGCCCTCGACGACGACGGCCGCCCCCGAAAGTTCCAGGACACCATGTCCCGCTTCGGTTCCGAGGGCGCCGGAGACGATCGGGCGGACGTGCTGCTGAGCCCGTTCTTCTTCGACCTCCTCCACCTCGACGGCCGCGACCTGCTCGACGAGCCCCTGGTCACCCGGCTCGACGCGCTCGCCGAGCTCCTCGCGGACCCGGTGCAGGAGCCGCTGCGCATGCCGGGAGTGCGGCGCCCCACCCCGGAGCAGGCCGCGGACGTGCTCGACGGGGCCCTGACGGCCGGGCACGAGGGCGTCGTCGTCAAGGCGCTCGACGCCCCGTACGCCGCCGGGCGGCGCGGGAAGAGCTGGCAGAAGGTCAAGCCGGTGCACACGCTCGATCTCGTCGTGCTCGGCGCCGAGTGGGGCTACGGCCGCCGCACCGGCACCCTGTCGAACATCCACCTCGGCGCCCGGGACCCGGACGGCGGCGCGCCGATCATGGTCGGCAAGACGTTCAAGGGCATGACGGACGAGCTGCTCGCCTGGCAGACGACCGAGTTCCCCGGCCACGCGATCCACGACGACGGGCACGTGGTCGAGATGCGCCCCGAGCTCGTCGTCGAGATCGCCCTCGACGGTGCCCAGCGCAGCGTCCGCTACCCCGGTGGCGTCGCCCTGCGCTTCGCCCGGGTCCTCCGCTACCGTCCCGACAAGACCCCTGCCGAGGCGGACACGATCGACGCGGTCCGCGCGCTCCTGTGAACGAACGGCGCGCCCGTGCGCGGACCCCCGACGAGGAGCCGAGGGTCGGTGGATCACGCTTCGTCGACGATCAGCTCCTGGTGATCACGGATCGGCCGCGGCTGCCGAGGCTGCGGCGCGCGGCGGCCGGTGCCGCTATCCTTGGCTCTCCGTGCGCTTCATCGACGGGCACCAGCCCTCCTCGGACCTCACCTACGACGACGTCTTCCTCGTCCCGGGGCGGTCCTCCGTCGCTTCCCGCTTCGACGTCGACCTGACCACCGCCGACGGCACGGGCGCCACGGTGCCGGTCGTCGCGGCCAACATGACCGCGGTCGCGGGCCGCCGCATGGCCGAGACCCTCGCCCGGCGCGGCGCGCTCACCGTCCTGCCGCAGGACGTCGCGCCCGAGGCGGTCGCCGGGATCGTCGCCTGGATCAAGTCGCGGCACCCCGTGTGGGACACCCCGCTCGTGCTGCGCACCGGCGACGCGGTGGCCGACGCGCTGAACCTGCTGCCGAAGCGCGCGCACGGCACCGTCGTCGTGGTCGACGACGGCGGACGGCCGGTCGGCACCGTCGACGAGGCGGCGTGCACGGGCGTCGACCGCTTCACCCGGCTGGCCGACGTCCTCGAGGGCGCACCGGTCATGCTCCCGCTCGGCACCGCGCCGCGGGAGATCTTCGAGACGCTCGGCGGCCGCGGCGTCGCCCTCGGCCTCGACGACGAGGGCCGCCTGGCCGGCCTGCTCACCGCGCTGGGCGCCATCCGGTCCGGCATCTACACGCCGACCCTCGACAGCCACGGCCGGCTGCGCACCGCCGCGGCGATCGGCATCAACGGCGACGTCCCGACCAAGGCGAAGGCACTGCTCGAGGCGGGCGTGGACGTCCTCGTCGTCGACACCGCGCACGGGCACCAGGCCAAGATGATCGACGCGCTGAAGGCGGTGCGGACCGTGGTCCGCGACTCCGGGCTGCAGGTCCCGATCGCGGCGGGCAACGTCGTCACGGCCGAGGGTGTGCACGACCTGGCCGAGGCGGGTGCCGACGTGATCAAGGTCGGCGTCGGGCCGGGTGCCATGTGCACCACGCGCATGATGACCGGCGTCGGGCGCCCGCAGTTCTCCTCGGTGCTGGAGTGCGCCGCAGCCGGTCGCGAGCACGGCGTGCGCATCTGGGCCGACGGCGGGGTGCGGCACCCGCGCGACGTCGCCCTGGCCCTCGCGGCCGGCGCCTCGTCGGTGATGATCGGATCCTGGCTCGCGGGGACCTACGAGTCCCCCGGGGACCTGCTGCGCGACGAGGCCGGCCGCGCGTACAAGGAGTCCTTCGGCATGGCGTCCAAGCGCGCGGTGAGCGCGCGGACCCGAGGCGACGGCGACTTCGACCGGGCGCGCAAGGGGCTGTTCGAGGAGGGCATCTCCAGCTCGCGCCAGCTGCTCGACCCGGTGCGCCCCGGCGTCGAGGACCTGCTCGACAGCATCTGCTCCGGTGTCCGCTCCGCCTGCACCTACGCCGGCGCCCGCACCCTCGACGAGCTGCACGAGCGCGCGGTCGTGGGGATCCAGACCTCCGCAGGATTCACCGAAGGCACCCCGCACGGCCTGTGAGCGGTGAGTCGGCGCTTTCGGCCACTCTTCTTCGCACGAACGGCACTCTTGTGCGGTAGGTCTGCACCAACGGCACTTTCGTGCAGCTCGACGAGGTGTGGCCGGAGCTCGGCGGCCACCCGTGCGAGTGCACAGAAGTGCCGTTCGTGCGGTAGGTCTGCACGAACGGCACTTTTGTGCGGTCAGGAAGCAGGCGTCGCCCGGATGTCCGGTCGCGGGCGGAGGCTCGCGTGCGCGTGAGCACGGCGAAGTTGGTCGACGATCTCGGCGCGCCTCGTCCGCAGCATCCTCGGCACGGTATGGACGACGACGATGCCGTGCGCGGTCATCAGCGAATGACGGCCGACCGTGCGCTCGTAGTCCGCGGCATCGAAGTGGAACTCGACGGAGTCGATCTCCCACGCCAGCGCGACGTCGTCGAACCAGGCATCGGGGCGCGGAAGCAACTCACCGCTCGCCGCACGGAGCACCGGGTTCCAGATCGGCTCGGGCAGACCCGACGCGACGATCAGCTCGCGTGCCTGTGCCTCGGCCACCGACCGTACCCCACCGGCGATCTCCGTCAGAACCGACCTCGGTACCGCTGTCCCGCGGTTGCTGCCGGCGTCCAGCTCCCTGCGGAGCTCGGTCGGCGAACAGCCACCCCGCTGGACCACTTCGGCGAGAGCCGAACGGATCTGGTCGCGGTCCCGGCTCCGCCGGCAGAAGTCGAGCACGGCGCGGGGCAGCGGCGCGACCGGCCAACGGCCCGAGCGCGTGGCCGCCGGAAGTCGATCGGTCCGTTCCACGAGCACCCGCCCCGCCCCGAGCCTTCGACGGTCTGCCGGAATCAGGACGTGCACCGGCCCGCCCGGCGCCGGGACCCTTCGCATGCCGAGGATCCCGAGGGCGTCGAGACCGGTGATCACCGCGTCTGCCCCGGCGTACGCCAGGGCGGCACGGCGACGGTCGTCCCGCGTCGGAGGACCGTTGGTCAGCGCGACGATGCCGGGGAGCAGGGACCGCCAGGGCCCTCCCGAGCGACATCGGTCGTAGACCGTACGCCGTGGCACGCCGAGACCCTCGAGGAACTTCACCGGCACGATCGACGAGGCGCACAGTGCGGCGACCTGGTCGGGGGCGAGGGGCGAGGATCTGCGCGGCATCGCCTGATCGTGACGGCTCCGCCCGCTGCGCACTCTGTTCCGTCCACAGGGCCGGAATCGGTGGACAACCTCCCGCCCCGAATGCACGAACGGCACTTTTGTGCGGTAGGTCCGCACAAGAGTGCCGTTGGTGCGAGCGGCCGATCCCACCGCGACCTGCACGAACGGCACTTTTGTGCAGTAGGTCCGCACAAAAGTGCCGTTCGTGCGATCAGGGAAGTGCGATGGGGACAGCGAGGTGGGGAGGGTCAGTTGCCGGGGCCCTCCAGCATCTCGGTCACGAGGGCGGCGATGGGGCTGCGCTCGGATCGGGTGAGGGTGATGTGGGCGAAGAGGGGGTGGCCCTTCAGCTTCTCGATCACCGCGGCGATGCCGTCGTGCCGGCCGACCCGAAGGTTGTCGCGCTGGGCGACGTCGTGGGTCAGGACGACGCGCGAGGCGGTGCCGAGCCGGGAGAGCACGGTCAGGAGCACGTTGCGCTCGAGCGACTGCGCCTCGTCGACGATCACGAAGGTGTCGTGCAGCGAGCGGCCGCGGATGTGGGTGAGCGGCAGGACCTCCAGCATCCCGCGGGCGATCACCTCGTCGAGCACGTTCTGGCTGACCAGCGCCCCGAGGGTGTCGAACACGGCCTGGGCCCAGGGCCCCATCTTCTCGGCCTCGCTGCCGGGCAGGTACCCGAGCTCCTGCCCGCCGACGGCGTAGAGCGGCCGGAACACCACGATCTTGCGGTGCTGCTGGCGCTCCATGACGGCCTCGAGGCCGGCGAGCAGCGCCAGCGCCGACTTGCCGGTGCCGGCGCGGCCGCCGAGGGAGACGATCCCGACGTCCGGGTCCAGCAGGAGGTCCAGCGCGACCCGCTGCTCCGCCGAGCGGCCGTGCAGCCCGAAGGCCTCCCGATCGCCGCGGACCAGCTTGATCTGCTTGTCGGCCGTGACCCGGCCCAAGGCCGACGACGTGCCGCCGAGCAGTCGGATGCCGGTGTGACACGGCAGCTCGGCCGCCTCGGAGTGATCCAGCACACCGTCCCGGAACAGGGTGTCGACCTCCTCCGGGGCGACCTCGACGTCGGCCATCCCGGTCCAGCCGGAGGGCACGACGTCCTGCCCGTGGTACTCGTCGGCGGGAAGTCCGACGGCCGCGGCCTTGACCCGCAGCGGCATGTCCTTCGTGACCAGCACGACCTGCCGCCGGGCCCCGTACTCCGCCTGCAGGTTGAGCGCGCAGGCCAGGATCCGGCTGTCGTTGCTGTCCGTGCGGAAGCCGCTCGGCAGCACCGACTGGTCGCTGTGGTTGAGCTCGACGTGGAGCGTGCCGCCGGTGTCCCCGATCGGGACGGGCGCGTCGAGCCGGCCGTGCTTGATCCGCATGTCGTCGAGCTGCCGCAAGGCGGCCCGCGCGAACCACCCGAGTTCCGGGTGGTGCCGCTTGCCCTCGAGTTCGGAGATGACCACGAGCGGGAGGACGACCTGGTGCTCGTCGAACCGGGTCAGCGACCACGGGTCGGAGAGGAGAACCGAGGTGTCGAGCACGTAGCAGCGGGGCGTGACGTCCGCGGGGACGTCGGCGCCGCTCTCCTGAACCGGGGCCGTACGACGATCGGTCACGGGTGCTCCCTCGCGGGCGCGGCACCACGCCCACAGTTCCGGTGGGCCGGCCGACCCCGGTGCGGTTGCACGAACCACGTCTGCGACGCCGCCCGCACGCCCGCAAGGGCCGGGTGCCGGCCCTCTCGGGTGCTTCGCAACACCACGTCCAGGGCCTCCCCGGACGGTGCGATCGGTACGCACCGCCACCGCTGACGCTACTAGCGGTCACCCTCATGCGGTCAAGGGTGAGATCGTGTCGCGTCCGTGACCGATCCCGAGAATTAACAGAACGGCCGACCACTCATCGCATGATCGACACCGTCCGTCGTGGGTGTCGCACGGTCGGCCGCCCGCCGTCCGGACCAGTGCACGGCGGCCGGCAGGCCCAGGACCCCGGGGCTGAGGGGTTCGTCGAGCGCCCGACGGAACCGCGCGGCGTCGCCCGCCCACCAGGCCCGCAGCAGCGGGTAGCCGACGACGTAGGTGGCCGTGTACGCCCGCCACCGCGGGTCGGTGAGGAAGCGGAGGGCTCGGTCGGCCCGGGCCGGATCCAGCAGCAGCCACCGGCACAGGTGGTCACGGGCCGCCGCGGCCCCGGCGCCGTCGACGAGGAGCGCCGCATCCAGCCGGACCTGCTGCAACGGCAACATCGCCTCGTCCAGCTCCTCCGCGAGCTCACCGTCCGTGACCACACCCGCCTCGGCCAGGACCTCCGCCGCCCAGGCACCCCATCCGGGCCCGACGACGGCGTCGAGCCCGAGGTCCGCCGTCCCCTCGACGACGAGAGCGCGCGGGCTGCGCGTGAGACTCAACGCCCGCTCGGGCTCGCCGGGGAGCGCGGCGACGCGCCGCAGGTGCTCGACATGGTGGCCCGGATAGGTCTCGTGCGCGACGAGTCGGGCGAGCTGACCCGCGCGTTGCGGTGCGTCGGCGCTGAACCGCGCGAGCGAGCGCCCCCGGCCGAGGTGCCGGGTGAAGCCGCTCCACGGCCGGCCCTCGACGAGCTCGATCTCGACCGCCTCGTCCGGCGGCAGGGCGAGCACCGCCGCGGTGCGGGTGCGCAGTGCCGCGACCAGGACGTGGACGGCAGCGGCCCGACGCTCCCGTGGGAGCTCGTCCCGCGCGCGGTGAGCGGCCAGCCGGTCGGCGAGCGACCCCGGCCCGGGCAGCAGGCTGTCCACGACGCGGTGTGCGTCCCGGTACCGATCCGGCTCCCCGGGGGCGACGTCGACGCCGTAGGTCTCCCGGATCTCGGTCTGAAGCGACACCCGCTCCCCCGCCAGTGTGCGCGCGGTCCCCTCGAGGGCCCGCAGCTCGCCGTCGAGGAAGGCCGCCCGGACGGGCGGGAGCCCGAGGTGGGGGATCGTCCGCCGCAGCCGCCCGGCCTCGCGGACGAGATCCGGAGGGACGGGCGCGGGCTCGGACCGGAGGTGCCGGCGTAGCGCGGGAGTGCCCTCGAAGGCCTCCACCGTGCCCGGCGCGAGGCGGTCCAGCCGCAACGCGAGCAGCGCGATCTCGCGCGCCACCGCCTCGATCCTCACGACATCGTCCCCATCAACGGGACGCTACCCGCCGGAGGACGCCCCGGCGCCCCGTCCACGTTCGTGCGGCCCCTGCTCCCGAACGGGTGGGTCGGCTACCGACCGTCGGCGAAAGCCGTCGGAAAGCTCCACGACTCCGGGTCCCGAATTCCCCCCATCCAGGGAATAACCGAACGCACAGTTCGTAGCTCACACGATGGTGGAACGGGATTTGTTGTACACGCGCGACGGCGGATAGCTTTCGGGCAGTCAGCGCGGGCTCCCCGGTCGGACGCTGACGTGAAAGGTGCCGGCTCGCCGGTTCCGCAGACTTACAGGAGAGAAACTGTGCTGAAGAAGGCTGGAATCGTCGCGACCGGCGTCGCCGCCTCCCTCGTCGCGGTCAGCCCGCTCGCCTTCGCCGGCGACAAGGGCCACGACCACGGTCACGACCACGGCGACAAGGGCCACCACGGCTCGACGGTCACCGGCATCGACAAGTCGGGCAAGGGCCTGCTGAACGTGTCGGGCAACAACGTGAACATCCCGATCCAGGCCTGCAACAACGACGTCCCGGTGAACGCCGGCGTCGGGGCCGTCCAGGGCAACGCCAAGGACATCACCGCCGCGCTGACCGGCGCCCTGGGCCTGTTCGGCAAGGCCAAGGCCGACTCGGACGTGCACACCGACTCGGACCGCACCTGCGGCCTCGAGGCCGGCGCGGGCGACACGGTCAGCTGACCCGTTCGCACCGCTTTCCCACAGAGCACCGACTCGGTAGCCGGGTCGGTGTTCTGGTGCGCTCCCCGCGCGATCACGGCCGTCGAGAAACTCACCCGATCGAGGCAGTAACTCCTGCCGGACACGCATTCCGACACGATCGGGTCGCCCATTTCTTGCGCCGTGGATCCATCCGCTAATTTGCCCGTAGTCGGTGTGGGCTCCCCGTTCGAACACCGACTCGGCAGTTCGGGCCCCGACCCGTACACACACAGGAGAGAACAATGCTGAAGAAGGTCGCCCTGGTCGCCGCAGCCTCGGCCGCGTCCGTCGTCGCCGTCAGCCCGCTCGCGTTCGCCCACGAGTCGCACGAGACCGGCATCGACAAGTCGGGCAAGGGCCTGATCAACGTCTCCGGCAACAACACCAACGTCCCGGTCCAGGTCTGCAACAACGACGTCCCGGTGAACGCCGGCGCGCTCGTCGGCCAGGCCAACCTCAAGGACATCACCGGGGTCGCGACCGGCGCCCTGGGCATCCTGGGCAAGGCCAAGGCCGACAGCTCGGTCCACACCGACAGCGACCGCACCTGCGGCCTCGAGTCGGGCGCGGGCGACGAGGTCAGCTGACCTCGCACCGCAATTCGTGAACGCCGGTCCGGTTCACCGGGCCGGCGTTCTGCTTTTCCGCCTCCCCCTGCCGTGACACGGAACTCACCCCATTGAGTGCGTAACCTCGCGCAGAAACGGGAGCCGACACGATCGGGGCACGGGTTCGTCATTTCCCGGGCCAGGTCGATAGCGTGATCCGCAGTCGGTGCGGGCTCCCCGTTCGAACACCGACTCGACAGTCCGGGCCTTCCCGGGCCCGAACCCCACACAGGAGAAGAAGAATGCTGAAGAAGGTCGCCCTGGTCGCCGCCGCATCGGCCGCGTCCGTCGTCGCCGTCAGCCCGCTCGCGTTCGCCCACGAGTCGCACGAGACCGGCATCGACAAGTCGGGCAAGGGCCTGATCAACGTCTCCGGCAACAACACCAACGTCCCGGTCCAGGTCTGCAACAACGACGTCCCGGTGAACGCCGGCTTCCTCGCGGGCCAGGCCAACGTCAAGGACATCGTCGGCTCCGCCACCGGCGCGCTCGGTCTGTTCGGCAAGGCCAAGGCCGACAGCTCGGTCCACACCGACACCGACCGCTCCTGCGGCCTCGAGTCGGGCGCCGGCGACTCGGTCGACTGAGACCCGCACGCTGGGGAACGGCGCCGGTCCTTACGGGGACTGGCGCCGTTGTGCTTTTCCGGGACTGATTACCCGGCCGTTCCCCGGTGCGGGGATCAGCCGCCGAAGCGGCGGTGCCGGGCGGCGTAGTCGCGGAGCGCGCGCAGGAAGTCGACGCGCCGGAACTCCGGCCAGTAGGCCTCACAGAAGTGGAATTCCGAATGCGCGCTCTGCCACAGCAGGAAACCGGAGAGCCGCTGCTCCCCCGACGTGCGGATCACGAGGTCGGGGTCGGGCTGGCCGGAGGTGTAGAGGTGGGCCGCGATGTGGTCGACGTCCAGCACCTCGGCCAGTTCCTCGATCGACGAGCCTGCCTCGGCGTGCTGCAGCAGCAACTTGCGCACGGCATCGGCGATCTCCTGCCGGCCGCCGTACCCGACGGCCACGTTGAGCTGCAGGCCCGGACGGTCGTTGGTGCGGGCCGCGGCCGCGGTGAGCCGCTGCGCGATCCACTCCGGGAGCAGTTCCAGCGCCCCGACGACCCGTAGCCGCCACGGAGCCGTCGGCCCGCTCAGCTCGTCGACGACGTCGGCGATGATCTCGAGCAGCGGCTCGAGCTCGTCGGCCGAGCGGGACAGGTTGTCCGTGGACAGCAGGAACAACGTGACGACCTCGACACCGGCGTCGCCGCACCAACCGAGCAGGTCGGAGATCTTCGCCGCGCCGACCCGATGGCCGGCGTTGACGTCCTCGAGCCCGGCGTCGCGCGCCCACCGCCGGTTGCCGTCGAGGATCAGCGCGACGTGGCGGGGGCGCTCCGCACCGACCAGCCGCCGGGCGAGCCTCGCCTCGTAGGTCGTATAGAGGAGGTCACGGACACCCACGTGCCGGAGCCTACGCCGCGGTCCCGCCCCGACTGCGCCCGCCGGACGACCGGGCGGCCTTCACCGGCCGGCCACCGGTCGGACACCCGGACCCGGGCGAAGATCCCGTACCCTCGTGCGGGTGAGCGCCGGGACCCTTCAGTCGCCGTCGGACGCCCCCTTCGTCAAGCCGCGGATGCGCGGCTGGCTGCACTTCTGGTCGTTCGTCACCTCGGTCGCGGCCTGCGCCACGTTGATCGCCGTGGCCGCGTCGCTCGTGGGCGGGGCCGCCGCGCTGGCGACCTCGGTCTACAGCGTGACGGTCCTCGGCCTGTTCGGCGTGAGCGCGCTCTACCACCGCCGCACCTGGACCACGCCGCGCAGCCGGTTGATCATGCGCAGGCTCGACCATTCGATGATCTTCGTCTTCATCGCGGGGACCTACACCCCGGTCGCGATGCTGGCGATGGCTCCGGAGACCGGCCGGATCGTGCTGGCCGTGGTGTGGGGCGGGGCGCTGGCCGGTGTGGTGCTGAAGACGTGCTGGCCGCACGCGCCGAAATGGCTCGCCGTGCCGATCTACCTCGCGCTGGGCTGGGTCGCGGTGTTCGTGCTGCCCGACCTGCTGCACAACGCGGGCGTCGCCGCGCTCGTCCTGTTGCTGGTCGGCGGGGCGCTCTACACCGCCGGCGCGGTCTTCTACGCCGTGCACTGGCCCAACCCGTGGCCGAGGACCTTCGGCTACCACGAGTTCTTCCACGCCGCCACGGTGCTCGCCGCGATCTGCCACCAGATCGCGATCTGGTTCGCCCTCTTTCCCGGCTGAGCATCGGCGTCGTCCCGGCGCTCGGAAACCAGCACGCTCGCGAACCCGCCCCACGACGACGTCGCGGTTCCGTCACGCTGTCGGAGCGGCTCCCGGGTGCACCGCGGTGTCCTCGCGCGGCCGGCGCCGGATCCTCACTCGGGACCGCGGGTGCGCAGCTCGTCGACCTTGGCCATGGCCTCGCGCAGGTCGGCGAGCCAGGTGTCGGCGTTCCGGCCGACCAGGCGGACCGCCCAGGCCAGCGCGTCGGACCGCGAGCGCGCCACCCCGGAGTCGACGAGGGTGTCCAGCACCATCCGCTCGGGCTGACGCAGCCGCGTCATCACCGGGACCGACGCGGTGGTGAACAGCTCCTCGACCTCGCCGATCCGGGCGCCCCAGGCCACCTTGCGCTGGTAGCGGTGCTCGGCCTGGCGGGCGATGTCGATCCGCTCGTCGCGGGTCTCCTCGCGGAAGCGGGAGATGCGCCCGGCCGCGGCCGCCGCCCTCTCCGCGCGTCTCGCGTCCGTGTCGGGGCCGTCGTCCTCCGTGCCGACGGCCGACTCCGCAGTCGTCTCCGGCGCCGGCAGCTCGCCGACGATCACGATCTCCTCCCGGTCGATCGTGACGTCCGGCGGGCCGACGAACCAGCCGTCGGGCAGCCGACCCCGCAACCACGCCGCGGCGTCGCCGGTGTCCGGCAGGTCCGCCTGCTGCCACCCGCCGCGCGGGCCGCGTCCCTGGCCACGCCCGCCGCTGTGCCAGCCCTTGTGCATCCGTCCCGTCATCCCGCACCTCCCGCTGTGCTGCTTACGAGATTACACAGCAATACACGGTGCGCCAGAGCGTTCTCCGACGGTGGACCGAACCCGAAGGAGGTCGGGAGCCCGGAGGCGAACGGGAACTCCTCGGAGAAGAGCGGGATCAGAGGAGGGCGGCCAGCTCCTCCGGGCTGGTCACCGGCCGGTCGCACACGAACCCACGGCAGACGTACGCGGCGGGCCGGTCCGCGACCAGGGGGCGCGCGGCCAGCAGCGGCACCCCGGGGGCGTCCGGGTCCCCGGGCACGACGACCCCGCCCCCGGGCACCAGCGTCCGGGCCCGGGCCAGGAGCGCCTCGCGGTCCGGGTCGCCGACGGGCCCGACCAGCGCGACCTGCGGCGGGCCGGAGGCCAGCGCCTCGGCGGCGGTGAGCCAGTGACCGGCGAAGCGGGCGTGCCGGGCGAACAGCCCGCCGACGGCGTGCACGGCCTCCTCGGCCAGCTCCCGGTACCGGCCGGAGCGCTCCCCGTCGACCAGCACCGACGCGGTGAGCAGGGCGTTCGCGAGGGCGGAGCCACCGGACGGGGCGGCGTTGTCGGTGATCTCGCGCGGACGGTGCAGGAGTTCCTCGGCGTCGTCGGCCGTGTCGTACCAGGTACCGGGCCCCTCGCCGCGGAACCGCGCGACGGCCAGGTCCAGGATCTCGACGGCCGCCGCCAGCCGGGCCGGGTCCCCGGTCGCCTGGTGCAGGGCGAGCAGTCCCTCGACGAGCCCGGCGTGGTCGTCGAGGACGCCCATGGCCGAGCCCACCACGCCGTCGCGCGAGGACCGGCGGACCCGCCCGTCGACCACGTGCAGCCGCAGCAGCAGGTCGGCCGTCTCCCCCGCCGCGGCGACCCAGTCCAGCCGGCCGAGCGCGGCACCGGCCTCGGCGAGCGCCAGCACCGCCAGGCCGTTCCACGCGGTGACGACCTTGTCGTCCCGGGCGGGTTGCGGGCGGGCGGACCGGGCGGCGAACAGGATGGTGCGCACCCGTTCCCAGCGTTCGGGATCATCCGGGTCACGGAGCAGCTGCAGCGTCGACGCCCCGTGCTCGAACGTGCCCGCCTCGGTGACCTCGAGCAGCTGCGCCGCCCATGCGGCGTCCTCGGGCCGCAGCACCTCGGCCAGTTGTCCCGGCGTCCACGAGTAGGTCAGCCCCTCGATACCGTCGGTGTCCGCGTCGAGCGCCGAGGCGAACCCGCCCTCGGGGGTCCGCAGGTCCCGCAGCAGGAACTCCGCGGTCTCCGTGGTGACCCGGCTCGCCAGCGGGGACCCGGTGCGCCGGGCCCGATGCGCGTAGCCGCGCAGCAGCAGGGCGTTGTCGTAGAGCATCTTCTCGAAGTGCGGCACCACCCAGTCCGCATCGACGCTGTAGCGGGCGAAGCCGCCGGCGAGCTGGTCGTACAGGCCACCGCGCGCCATGGCGTCGCAGGTCCGCTCGACCATCCGCAGGGCGTCGGCCGAGCCGGTGCGCTCGTGGTGGCGGAGCAGGAACTCGAGCGTCATCGACGGCGGGAACTTGGGAGCGCCGCCGAACCCGCCCCGCTCCGCGTCGAAGTCCGCGACGAGGCCGGCCACCGCGGCGTCGAGCACGTCGGGGTTCACCGCCACGGGGGTGGGTTCGGCGCCGGCGGCGTCGGCGAGCCGGGCGGCGATCTCGCCGGCGGCCCCGCGCACCCGCTCGCCGTCCTCGGTCCACGCCCGGGTGACCGCGTCGAGCAGTTGCGGGAAGGAGGGCATGCCGTGCCGCGGGGTCGGCGGGTAGTAGGTGCCGCAGTGGAAGGGCTCGCCGACCGGGGTGAGGAAACAGGTCATCGGCCAGCCGCCCTGCCCGGTCATGGCCTGGGTCGCCGCCATGTAGACGGCGTCGATGTCCGGACGTTCCTCGCGGTCGACCTTGATCGCCACGAAGTCCCGGTTGACCTGACCCGCGATCTCCGGGTCGGAGAAGGACTCGTGCGCCATGACGTGGCACCAGTGGCAGGCGGCGTAGCCGACGGAGAGCAGCACCGGGACGTCCCGGCGCTGCGCCTCCGCGAACGCCTCGTCGGACCACTCCCACCAGTCGATGGGGTTGTCGGCGTGCTGGAGCAGGTACGGGCTGGTCGCCTCCGCGAGCCGGTTGGGCATGCGCCCACCCTGTCACCGGCGGCCGGGACCCGCCGTCCGAGCGGCGCTGCGGCGACCCCCACCCGTGGTCAGTACCGTCGGGCGGGTCCGCGCCCGCGTCTTCCCGGTCCGGGAGGCCGTGTCCGGACTCCGTCGTCACCCGATCGCAAAGCCGAGGACGGTGATGTCGCCGGCCACCGGGTAACCGGTCCGGGTCCGACGGCCGCCCATCGACAGGAGGACCCGACGTGGTGACACGTCGACGAAGGACCCACCTGCCACACGCGAGCCCTCCGGGAACGGTCCATGGGTAGTCGCGGCTCCGCCCCGGCCACGGTGAACGCCTCACCCGGCCCGGACCCCGTCGGGCGCCGCGGAGCGCGGCGATTCGGCGTCCGGGCCCTGCTCGGCTGGACGGCGCTGGTGGCGGGGGGCGTCCCCTTCATGCTGCTGTGGTGGGCGACGACCCGCCGCTGGGGCCCGCTGACCGTGCTCGACGGTGACGTCGCCGCGGGCCTCAACGAGCAGGTCAGCTCGTCGCCGTTCGCGGTGCAGGCGCTGACCTGGGTGACCGAGCTGGGCGGGACGTTCGCCGGCAGCGTCGTCTTCGGCCTCACCACCGTCTTCCTGGCCCTCCGCCGGCGCTGGCGGCCGGCGGCGTTCGTGGTCACGGCCGCAGTCGGCGTAGGGGTCCTCATCCCGTCCACGAAGGCCCTGGTGGACCGGGCCCGGCCGATGGTGGACTCCCCCGTCGTCGCCCTCCCCGCCGACGCCAGCTTCCCCAGCGGCCACGCCGTGACATCGCTGACGGCCTGGGGTGCGCTGATGCTGGTCGCGCTCCCGGCCGTCCGGCGCGGACTGCGCCCGTGGCTGGTGACGGCTGCGGTGCTGGTCGTGGTCGCCGTCGGGTTCAGCCGGGTGGCCCTGGGGGTCCATTTCGTCTCCGACGTCCTCGCCGGCTGGGCGCTGGCGGGCAGCTGGCTGGCGATCACCGCAGCCGCCTTCCGCGGCTGGCAGGACGACACCGCTTCCGCGGCCGCAGCCGAACCGTGGGACCCACTCGGCCTGCCGCCGGCGGCCGCGCCGCGTCCGACGCCGGACCCGGTGCTGCCGACCGCCCGCACCTGGGCCGCGCTGGTCGGCGCCGCCGCCGGGCTGGCCGGCCTACTGACCGGCCTCGGCCTGCTGGTCACCGGTCCGCTGGGCGACACCGCGGTCGGGTCCTGGGACCGCAGCGTCGCCCGGGGCGTCGTGGACCTGCGTCGGGCGACGGAGACCGAGGTCGTCGAGGCGATCAGCCGGTTGGCGTCGGCGCCGGCCGTGGTGGTCGGCACCCTCACCCTCGGCGTGGTCGCACTGGCCGTCACCCGCAGCCGGCGGCCGGTGGTCTTCGTCCTGGTCGCAGTGGTCGGCGAGCCGATGCTGTACCTGACGGTGTCCGGCCTGGTGGGACGGATGCGGCCGGCGGTCGACGACCTGACCACCGGCCTGCCCCCCGCGGCCAGCTGGCCCTCCGGGCACGCCGCGGCGGCCGTGGTGCTCTACGGGGCGGTGGCGGTCCTGGTGGTGGCCCGGGCCCGATCGCGGTGGCGCTGGGCGGTCGTCGCGCTGCCGGCCGTGATCGCCCCGGCCGTGGCCTTCGCCCGGGTCTACGAAGCCGCGCACTACCCCACCGATGTCCTCGCCGGGCTGCTGCTGGGCGTCGCCTGGTTGGCCGTCGCCGGCCGCCTGCTGAGGCCGGGGGCCGCCGCCCGGCGGCGGGTGCGTCGCACCTCGTCGGCCGGCCCCCGGTCCCGGCCTGCCGACGACCGGCGGGAGGAGCACGGGTGAAACGGTGGCTGAAGTGGGCGGCCGTGGGTGTGTCCGGGCTGCTGGTGGCGCTGATCGGTTACGGCGCGCTGATCGAGCCGCGGCTGATCCTCGACGTCGACCGCGAGCACGCCGTCCTGCCCCGGCTCGGCGAGCAGTGGGCCGGCACCGAGGTCGCACTGATCTCCGACCTGCAGATCGGCATGTGGTTCGCCAACAGGGCCATGATGGAACGGGCGGTCGGCGCGATCGTCGAGGAGGAACCCGACATCGCGTTGCTCGGCGGGGACTTCCTCTACGGCGAGGGCGACCCACCGGGGCCGAAGGTCGAGAAGGTCATGGAGATCCTCGCGCCGCTGGTCGACTCCGGCATCCCCACGTACGCGGTGCTGGGCAACCACGACCATGTCGCCGGCGGCGCCGCGGAGATGACCCGGGCGCTGGAGCGAGCCGGCATCCCGGTCCTGCGGAACCGAGCGGTCAGGCTGCCCGGGCACGCCGATGCCGATCCGCTGCACCTGGTCGGCATCGGGCCGCTGCGTCCGGGCCTCGACGACGTCGACGCAGCGCTGGACGGCGTGCCCGACGACGCCGCGCGCATCGTGCTCATGCACAACCCGCTGACCTTCCTCGAGCTCCCTGCCGGCAGCGCGCCCCTGGCCGTCGCCGGGCACACCCACTGCGGACAGATCGCCCTGCCCTTCACCGAGCACGTGTCCTGGCTGTCGGTGACCGAGCAGGAGAAGGTCGTCGCCGACGACTGGGCGGAAGAGGGGTACGGGGCACCCGGCAACCACCTGTTCGTCACCTGCGGCCAGGGCTTCAGCGTCGTACCGGTCCGCATCAACGCCCCACCGCAGGTCGTCTTCTTCGAGCTGCGGCCCTGACCTGCCCGGCAGGCGGGACGGCGCAGCGCCGCCGCCCCGGACGGCGGTCTGCCCGGTGTGCGGGGCCCTCACCGCCGGTCGGGGCGCTCCCCGGCCGGGGTGCTCGTCCCGTCCCGGTCCGGCTCGCCGGACCCCGATCCGGTCGATCCGGGTCCCGGACCGGGCTCGGTGCCCGTACCCTCGTCGAACGACTTCGGCAGCCGCCGGATCCGCCGGCTCATCGACACGATCAGCGCGATCGTGGCCGCCGCCAGGCACAGGATGACGACGAGCGCGACCGGCGAGGCCTTGCCGAACTCCTCACCCTGGTCGGGCGGGGGTTCCGGGTTCTGCGCCAGGACGGTCGCGACCGTCTCGCCCACGGGCACGGCGCCCAGCTCGACCAGCACGTCTCGTCACTCCTCCGAACTCACGACCTCGGAGGCCGAGGGTACTCAGCCCGCGCGGAGCGCCGGCTCCCGCAGGCCCGCGAACAGGTCGTCCTCCGGGGTGGGGCTGGGTACGAGTGAGCGGACCAGCTCGTACTCCTCCCACGGCCAGATCTCGCGCTGCAGGTCCAACGGGGTGAAGAACCACCGGCTGGTCGGGTCGATCTGGGTGGCGTGGGCGCGCAGCGCGTCGTCCCGGCGGTCGAACCAGTCCGCGCACTCCACCCGCGTGGTGACGCGCTCGCCCGGATCCGGCCGGTCCTTCCAGTTCGCGATCCACTCGGCCCACGGGGACTCCAGTCCACGGGCCCTCAGCGCCTCGTCGAACGCGAGGATCCGCTTCTTGGAGAAGCCGTGCGAGTAGTAGAGCTTGAGCGGCTGCCACGGCGCGCCGGCCTCGGGAAACCGCTCCGGGTCCGCGGCCGCCTCGAACGCCGCCATCGACACCTCGTGGGTGCGGATGTGGTCCGGGTGCGGGTAGCCGCCGTTCTCGTCGTAGGTCACGAGCACGTGCGGACGGAACTCGCGGACGACCCGGACCAGGGCCTCCGTGGACTCCTCGAGCGGGACGAGCGCGAAGCAGCCCTCGGGCAACGGCGGCTTCGGCTCGCCCTCGGGCAGGCCGGAGTCGACGAAACCGAGCCAGCGGTGCCGCACGCCGAGGATCTGCGCCGCCCGGGCCATCTCCTGCTTCCGGATGGCGGACATGTTCGCCAGCACGTCCGGCCGGTCCATGGCGGGGTTGAGGATGCTGCCCGCCTCACCGCCCGTGCAGGTGACGACCATGACCTCGTGGCCCTCGTCGACGTACCGGGCCGTGGTGGCCGCGCCCTTGCTGGACTCGTCGTCCGGGTGGGCGTGGACGGTCATCAGCCGCAACGGCTCGCGTTCGGACGTCATGGGTGACCGGGGTCCTTCCGTGTCCTCGCGCCCGCGGTGGCGGGCGAGCGTCGCTGGGCCGGGGCTCCGCCTCGGCCGGTCGAGGCAGATCCTGGCACGCAGCACCGACGATTTCTCCGACGGAGGTCAACGCGGACCGCGCCCCGTCTCTTCCCGAACCCCGTCGACCAGCACAAACCCCGGACGGGGAACTCTGCGCGCCAGGTGACCGTTCGTCGAAGGACCGCGCCGAGCGGTCGGTCCCGTGCTAGGGTTGGACCCACACGGCCCGCAGGCGGGTCGTGTTTTTCCTTACTCGGGGCCTGTCGGTGAACGGCCCGAATCGTGCCCGTGCGAGTTGCCGGGCGCCCGGCCCGCGGGGTGCGGTGCCCGGACCCCTGGAGGAGTGATGACCGTGACGGAGACTCAGGTGACCTGGCTCACCCAGGATGCCTTCGACCGGCTCAAGACGGAGCTCGACGAGCTGATCGCGAACCGTCCCGTCATCGCCGCCGAGATCAATGCCCGTCGCGAGGAGGGCGACCTCAAGGAGAACGGCGGCTACCACGCCGCCCGCGAGGAGCAGGGCCAGCAGGAGGCCCGCATCCGCCAGCTCCAGGAGCTCCTGCGCACCGCACAGGTGGGCACCTCGCCGACCAGCGCGGAGGAGGCGGCGCCGGGGACGGTCCTCACCATCAAGTACTCGGACGACGAGGACACCGAGAAGGTGCTGCTCGGCTCCCGCGAGGAGGGCAGCCACGGAGACCTGCAGGTGATCTCGCCGAACTCCCCGCTCGGCGCCGCCCTGATGGGGGCGAAGAAGGGCGAGGACCGCGAGTACCCGCTGCCCGACGGCGGCAGCATGCGGGTCACCCTCGTCGACATCCAGCCCTTCACCGGCTGACCCTCAGGACCCGAGCCGCGGATCCCCTTCCGGCACGCCGGTCACCGTCACGCGGTGGCCGGCGTGACGGAGCGCGGTGACCAGCTCGCGGCAGTGCTCCGGGCCCCGCATCTCGAGGCTCACGGCCACGTCGACCTCCCCCATCGGGACGGTCGCGCTGATCCGCGTGTGCTCGACGTCGATCACGTTGGCGCCGAGCTCGCCCACCCGGGTCAGCAGCGCGGCCAGGGCGCCCGGGCGGTCCCCGATCCGCACGGCCAGGGACAGGTACCGGGCGGTCGCGGCCATGCCGTTCTGGATCACGTGCAGCAGGACCAGGGGGTCCACGTTGCCGCCGGAGAGCACCGCGACCACCGGCGGCCGGAAGTGCTCGGGGGCGTCGAGCAACGCGGCGACGGGGGCCGCGCCGGCGGGCTCGACCAGCATCTTCGCCCGCTCCAGGCTGAACAGCAGGGCCCGGGACAGCGCGTCCTCTCCGACCACGGTGAACTCGTCGACGAGCGCCTCGACCTGCCGGTAGGTGACGTCGCCGGGCCGGCCGACCGCGATGCCGTCGGCGATGGTCCGCATCCCGCCGAGCGCGACGGGTTCTCCGGCGGCGAGCGAGCCCGGCCAGGCGGCCGCGCCCGCGGCCTGCACGCCGACGACCCGGACCTCGGGCCGCTGCGCCTTCACCGCGGCGGCGATCCCGCCGAGCAGCCCGCCACCGCCCGTCGCCACCAGGACCGTGGCGACGTCCGGGACCTGCTCGAGGAGCTCGAGGCCGACCGTGCCCTGCCCGGCGATCACGTCCGGGTGGTCGAAGGGGTGGATGAGCACCGCCCCCGTCCGCTCGGCGTGGTCGAGCGCGCCGACCAGGGCCTCGTCGACCGTGCCACCGGCGAGCCGGACGTGCGCCCCGTAGCAGCGGGTGGCCTCGACCTTCGGCAGCGCGGCGCCGTCCGGCATGAACACGGTCGCCTCGATGCCGAGCAGCTTCGCGGCCAGCGCCACCCCCTGCGCGTGGTTGCCGGCGCTGGCGGCGACCACGCCGCGGGCCCGTTCCTCGTCGGCCAGCCGGGCGAGCCGGGTGAACGCCCCGCGGATCTTGAACGACCCGGTGCGCTGCAGGTTCTCGCACTTGAACCACACCGGCCCGCCCACGGCCTCGCCGAGCGCCCGGGAGCGCGCGACCGGCGTGACGCGGGTGACGCCGGCGAGCAGCTCCCGGGCCGCCCGGATCTCGGCGATCCCGACCGGGGCGGAGGGGGCGTCGGGATCGATCGTTCGCAGGCCGGCCGCTCCGGCGTCGGCGTTCACCCCCGCATCGTGCCACCGGGCCCGGTAACCTCGCGAACGAGCGGTTCCGGGGGGAGGCAACGGATGCGGCGCGGGGTGGGTCACCGGCCGAACGGGGCGTCGAAGGGCGCCCGCGCGGCGGTTCCGCTGCTGGCCGCGGCCGTGCTGGGCACCCTCGCGATCGTGACCGTGGAACGGGCCGGCTGCACCGAGCCGGGCCACTACGTCGCCGTCCCGGGCGGGTACCAGCTCGTCGGCGGCTGTCTGTCCCCCGACGACCTCGTGGTCCCCACCGCGCCGGCCCGGCCGGAACCGGCCGGCCCCGCGGCCCCGGTCCCGCCGCGCTCCTAGGTTGCTCCCAGGCCACGGACGCTGTGGGGACCGGGTTCAGGAGGCCGCGGCGTCGAGGGCGGTCCGCAGGTCCTCCACCAGGTCGTCGGCGTCCTCGATGCCGACGGACAGGCGGACCAGCGAGTCCTGCACCTCCAGGGGCGAGCCCACCACCGAGGCGTGCGTCATCTGCCCGGGGTGCTCGATCAGCGACTCGACACCGCCGAGGGACTCCGCGAGGGTGAACAGCTCGGTGGAGGCGCAGACCTTCAGCGCCGCCTCCTTCCCGCCCGCGACGAGGAAGGACACCATCCCGCCGAAGCGGCGCATCTGCTTCGCGGCGACCTCGTGGCCCGGGTGCCCCGGCAGGCCCGGGTAGAGGACCTGCGCGACCGCGGGGTGGTCGACCAGCGCGTCGACGACCCGCTCGGCGTTGTCGCTGTGCCGCTCCATCCGCACCGCGAGGGTCTTCGCGCCGCGCAGGGTCAGCCAGGAGTCGAACGGGCCGGGGACCGAGCCGACCGAGTTCTGGGTGAAGGCGATCCGCTCGGCGAGCTCGTCGTCGTCGAGCACCAGGGCGCCGCCGACGACGTCCGAGTGTCCGCCGACGTACTTGGTCGTGGAGTGCAGCACCACGTCCGCCCCGAGCGCCAGCGGCTGCTGCAGGTAGGGCGAGGCGAAGGTGTTGTCGACGACCAGCCGGACGTCGGCCGCGCGGGTCACCTCCGCCACCGCGGCAATGTCGGCGATCCCGAGCAGCGGGTTCGTCGGGGTCTCGCACCAGACGACCTTCGTGGTCGGGCGCAGCGCGGTCCGCAGCGCGTCGACGTCGGCGAGGTCGACGGTCGAGTACTCCACGCCCCACTGCGTGAGGACCTTGTCGACGAGGCGGAACGTGCCGCCGTAGGCGTCGTGCGGGATGACGAGGTGGTCACCCGGTCGGAGGAGCGCCCTCAGCAGGACGTCCGAGGCGCCCATGCCGGAGCCGAACGCGAACCCGTGCCGCCCACCCTCCAGCGCCGCCAGGCACTCCTGCAGCGCCGTGCGGGTGGGGTTGGCGGAGCGGGAGTACTCGTACCCGCCGCGCAGCCCGCCGACGCCGTCCTGGGCGAAGGTCGAGCTGGCGTGGATCGGGACGATCACCGCACCCGTCGTCGGGTCGGGGTCCTGGCCGGCGTGGATGGCCCGGGTGGAGAAGCCGCGCATGCGGCGAGGCTACGCGGCCTCCGGCCACTGCATGCCCACCAGCACCGCCCGGTGGTCCGAGCCGGGCAGGTCGATCACCTCGTAGCGGGTCGTGCGGGCCTCCCGCGGCACGAGGACGTGGTCGATGCGAAGGCCCGCCCAGCGGGGCAGGGCCGCGTGATAGGTGCCGGTCAGCCCCCTGCCGGTGCCCTCGGCGGCGTCGCGCACCCCGTTCAGCGCGCGGCGCATCGGGGCGTGGTCGAGGGTGGCGTTGAAGTCGCCGGCGACGATCGGTGCGGGCAGCGCGGCGCACCATCGGGCGATGCTGTCCATGTCCCCGGACCACACGCGGGCCTGCCGGCGTGCCATCGGCGCCTGCGGGTGCACGGCGTGGAAGCGGCGGTTGCCCAGCAGGCCGCCGCGTGCCCAGAGGTGCTGGCGGCGCAGCTCCGGACCGGACCCGACCTCCACGTCGCCCATCCGTCCGGCGACGAGCAGGGTGACCGACCAGCCGTCGGGCCTGCCGGGTTCGTTGGAGACCCAGGAGCGGTAGCCGAGGCCGTCGAGCAGCGGCATGAGCTTGTCCCGGTACTCGCGCCCGGACTCGGGCAGGGACACCAGGTCGGGGCACTCGCGGGCGATCAGCGCGGCGAGCGCGCCCGCGTCGGCCCTGCCGTCCCAGACGTTCGCGGCCAGGACGGTGAGGTCGGCGTCACCGCCGGGCGGGAGGTGCGGAACGGCCCTGCTCACCAGGCCGGCCGCGCCGGCGAGTGCGACCGCGCCGACGGCGAGCCCGGCCGGGCGGGTGTGCCGGGCCGCGGCGAGCACCCCTGCCGCCACGGTCGCCACCGCGGTGGTGTGCGGGCGCAGCGCGCCCAGCGCGGTGAACGGGTGCCGCCGGTCGAGCCCGAGCCGGTCCGGCAGGACGACGGCGGCCGCGGCGGCTCCCGCCGCGGCGGCCAGCAGGGTCCTCATGGACCCGACGGTAGTTGTGGTGGCTGAGGGGTCCCTGTGAGTGAGGCGGAGCGGACGTCAGCCGAGGAAGGCGAGGACGTCCGAGCGGGTGACCACGCCCGCGGGCTTGCCGTCGACCAGGACCAGCGCGGCGTCGGCCGCCGCGAAGGCGCCCATCGCCGTCTCCAGCGGCTCGCCCGCACCGATCGTCGGCAGCGGCGCGGACATGTGCTGGTCGAGCCGGTCCGAGAGCTTGGCCCGATCGGTGAACAGCAGGTCGAGGATGTCCCGCTCGACCACCGACCCGACGACCTCGGCCGCCATCACCGGCGGCTCGGCACGGACCACCGGCATCTGCGAGACGTGGAACTCCCGTAGGTAGTGCACCGCGTCGGCGACCGTCTCGTTCGGGTGCGCGTGCACCAGGTCCGGCAGCGTGCCGTCCTTGCGCCGCAGCACGTCGCCGACCGTGGCGCCGGCGCTGGGCGGCAGGAAGCCGTAGCTCGCCATCCAGGAGTCGTTGAAGACCTTCCCGAGGTAGCCACGGCCGCCGTCGGGCAGCAGGACGACGACCACCGAGTCCGGCGGGGCGCTCGTCGCCACCCGCAGCGCGGCGACCACGGCCATCCCGCACGAGCCGCCGACCAGCAGCGCCTCCTCGCGGGCCAGCCGGCGGGTCATCTGGAAGGAGTCCGCGTCGGAGACCGCGACGATCTCGTCGCAGACCTCCTTGTCGTAGGTCGTCGGCCAGAAGTCCTCGCCGACGCCCTCGACCAGGTAGGGCCGTCCGCTCCCGCCCGAGTACACCGAGCCCTCCGGGTCGGCGCCGATCACGCGCACCCGGCCGCCGGAGACCTCCTTGAGGTAGCGCCCGGTGCCGGAGATCGTGCCGCCGGTGCCGATGCCGGCCACGAAGTGCGTGATCCGACCCTCGGTCTGCTCCCAGATCTCCGGCCCGGTCGCCTCGTAGTGCGACGCCGGGTTGTTCTCGTTCGCGTACTGGTTCGGCTTCCAGGCGCCCTCGATCTCGCGGACCAGCCGGTCCGACGTCGAGTAGTAGGAGTCCGGGTGGTCGGGATCGACCGCCGTGGGGCAGACCACGACCTCGGCACCGTAGGCCTTGAGCACGTTGCGCTTGTCCTCGCCGACCTTGTCCGGGCACACGAACACACACCGGTAGCCACGGCGCTGGGCGATCATCGCCAGGCCGATGCCGGTGTTGCCGGAGGTCGGCTCCACGATGGTGCCGCCGGGCCGCAGCTCGCCCGAGGCCTCCGCGGCGTCGACCATCTTCAGCGCGATGCGGTCCTTCACGCTGCCGCCGGGGTTCATGTACTCGACCTTCGCCAGCACGAGCGGCGACAGCCCCTCGGCGACCCCGCCCAGCTTCACCAGCGGGGTGTTCCCGACGAGATCGGAGACGTGCTCGGCGTAACGCATGCCGCCATCGTGCCCGATCGCTCAGCGCGACGGCGCGGCCGGGGAGCCGGGCGCGGCCACCGCCGCAGCTCGCGCCGGCGCGGTTCCGCCCGGACCCGGACCACCCCGCCCGGCCCGGTCGCCCGCGACCAGCGCCAGGAGGTACGCGGTCGCCGCCACGGCGACCACCAGCAGCACGGCCAGTACGGCCACGGCCACCCGCAGCCGAAGGGTCCGCCGCGGCGCGCTCGCCTCCTCGCGGGCCCGGCTCGCGGCCAGGAACTCGTGCTCGAGCGGGTAGAGCTCGGTGGGCTCGGCGGCCGCCAACCGTTCGCCCTCCGCCAGCGGACGGCCGCCGAGCAGCGCGCCCTCGTCCCGCCCGCTGTCGTGCCAGAACCGGGCCGCCTCGGTGACCGTGCCCCGGGCCGGCCGCCGCTCGAGGTCCTCCCGGAGCCAGGCGGCCAGCCGCGGCCAGGCCCGCAGCACGACGTCGTGGGCGAGCTCCAGCGTGCCCTCCCCCGCGACCAGGATCCGGGCGGCCACCAGCGCGTCGACCGTCGCGTCGGTCTCGGCGGCCGCGGTGGCGTCGAGCCCGTGGGTGAGCCCGAAGCGGCGGATGCGGCGGCGGACGGGATCGGCCACCCCCGCCGTGCCGGGGACCCGGACGAGCCGGAGCAGCAGCGGCCGGACCAGCGCGCGCCGGTGCGGCGGGAGCGCCTCGTAGGCCGCCTCGGCGGCGCGGGCCACCGCGCCGTGCACCCCGCCCGCCTCCCGGTGGTGCGCGATCGTGATCCGACCGTCCCCGACCTCGGCGGCGCGCTCCCACGCGGCCGCCAGGGCCAGGGCCAGCAGGGGCAGCGCCCCGGGCGGCGACGCGGGTGCGTCCGGCGGGATCTCGAGCTCCCCCAGGACGAGCTCGGCCAGCCCGTCGGCGGGCGGGAACCCGGCCGCCCGGGCGGGTGCGGTGACCACCTCGCGCAGGTCCGCCGCGGACATCCCGCCCACCCGCACCGGATCGGCGGCCCGGTCGCCCAGCGCGGGCAGCGCGTCCTCCCGGACCCCGAGCAGGACCACCCGCCCCGGTGGCACCTCGAGTCCACGCAGAGCCGCCGCGCGGGTGACCTGGTGGACGTCATCGACCAGCACGGTCGGTGCCTCGTCGAGCGGGGCCCCGTCCGGCAGGACCTCGTCCCGCCGGAGCCGACCGAGCAGGGCCTCGACGCCGGCGCCGGGCGGAGCCACCGTGACGCCGCCCTCCAGCGCCGGCCGCACCCCCGCCCGCAGCAGCGAGCTCGTCCCCGCCCCGGACGGACCCGTCACCGCGACGATCCCGCCCGTGGCCCGCGCGGCCCGGATCCGGCCGACGATCTCCTCGACCAGGTCCGCGCGCCCCGGCAGGAACTCCTCGACCGGCGCGGCCCCGGGATAGGGGCGCAGCCCGGGCGGCGGCTTCGACGGGACGGCGGCCGCCCGCCGCAGCGCCGCCCGCCACCGCTCGCGCACGGGGTCGTCGATCGACACGCCGAACGCGGTGAGCAGGGCGTCGAGCCGGACGGGCGAGGGCAGCGAACGGCCCTGCACGTAGTCGCGGAAGGTGGTGAACGGCAGCAGCGGCACACCCGACTCCTGCGTCCGCTTCGCCAGCGCCCGGAAGCTCAGCCCGGTGGCGTCCTTCATCCGGCCCAGCTGTTCGGCCAGCCCGGCCCGGTCGGCGACGGCGTCCGGATCACCGGACAGCTGCGGCGACATCCCCCCGGCTCCCCCCGACGCCCGCGGCCCGGGACGCTCCCGGGTGCCGGGAGGATAGGGGGCCGGACGGGCCGCGTGCGCCGTCCGGCACTCCTGCCGGATGTCCAGGTCAGCAGGTCCACCGGGTGTACGAAGTTGTACGAGTTCCCCGCCGCGACGCTCGGCGGAGCACGCCGCCCGCCCGTTCGGACTAGATTCCGGGGTACTGACACGGGCGGACGGCCGGAGGGGCACGCCGCCGCCCGTCGTCGCGCTCCCCGGACCGGGGTCCGAGATCCCGGCCACGAGCACCCGCGGCGTCCACCACCGCCGGGCGCCGCGGGCCCGACGCGTCCCGTGCCCCCGCGACGCACACAGCGAGGAGGCCGGCGTCGGGTGCACGCGGGCGAGGCGGAGGGGCCCCGTGGGGAGGACGGACCGGGGGCGCGGGCCGCGGGCCGGCGCCCCGGCCGTCGGGTCGCCGACCCGACCGCGGATCCGGACACCCAGCTCACCGAGCTCGCCCGGTTCGCGGCCGACGGCGACCGGCGGGCGCTCGACACCCTGCTGCGCGCGGCTAATCCATTGCTCCTCCGCTACTGCCGTGGCCGGCTCGGTCACCGCGCGCCGGGACTCGCGACACCCGAGGACGTCGCCCAGGAGGTGGTGATGGCGGTCTGCACGGCACTGCCGCGCTACCGGGACCTGGACACGCCGTTCATGGCGTTCGCGTACGGGATCGCGCGCAACAAGGTGGCCGACGCCTACCGCGCGGCGTCCCGGGACCGCTCCGAGCCGTCGGACGACCTCCCGGAGGCCACGGACTCGCGTGCCGGGCCCGAGGCCGCCGCGGTCGGCTCCGCGCAGATGACGGAGCTGTTGGCGCTGGTCGACCGGCTGCCCACCCTGCAACGGGACATCGTGGTGCTCCGCGTGCTCGGCGAGTTGTCCGCGGAGGAGACCGCCGTCGCCGTCGGCTCGACGCCCGGCGCGGTGCGGGTGGCGCAGCACCGCGCGCTCGCCAAGCTCAGGACCTGGCTGAACGAGGGGTGAGCGCGGTGCCGTGCGGCAGCCGCCCGCACTGCACCGCGCTCGGAACACCGGTGCGCCGGCTCACTCGCGCTCGACGCGCCGGATCCCCGTGCCCTCCCGCCAGAAGTCGACGACGAGCCGGTCCGCCGCCTCGTTCAGCCGTGTCACCACCACCTCGGTGACGTCGGCCCGGAAGGCGTCGCCGGAGATCTCGCCCGCGAGCGATCCGGTGTGCACCGCCCGCCCCGCGACCTTGGCGTCGCCCTCCCACGTCGCCGGGGCGTCCTCCGGCGGGTCCACGGAGGTGCTGTGCAGGGCGAACCGGGGGTCGCGGCGCAGGTCCGCGCCCTTCCGCGCGCCCGGCATCGACCCGAACACCAGCTCGCCCGCCTCGAACCGGGCCTCGATGCCGGAGATCCGCGGCGCGCCGTCCCCCCGCAGCGTCGCGATCGTCTTGTGCCGGTGCGCCTCGAACAGGCGGCGGGCCCGCCCGGCCAGCTCCGGTGCCTGTTCCTCGACGTCCTTCCAGGAAGCCATGGCCTCAGGCTCCCGCGGATCCCTGACAGGTGTCGTCAGGAAGCCGCGGAGAATGACCCTGGAAGACGACACAGCGCCGCGGACCGGGCCCGAAGGCCCGTCCGCGGCGCCCGTGCGGCCGGGAGGAGGGGGTTCCCGGCCGTCGTCCGTGAGTACCCGGATCGTCCGGTTCACTCCTGGCGCAGGTAGCTCAGCAGCCGCAGGATCTCGATGTAGAGCCAGACCAGCGTGGTCATCAGACCGAAGGCGATGTACCAGGCGAACTTCGCCGGCACGCCCTCCTTGACGGCGCGATCGGCCATGTCGAAGTCCAGCATGAGGCTGAACGCCGCCACCCCGATGCAGACGATGCTGAACAGGTAGGCCAAGGGCGACCCGTCGCGCAGGCCGAGCCCGCCGGTCGTGAAGAAGCTCACCACGAGGTTCGCCAGCATCAGGATCACGACGCCGAACAACGCGCCCATCAGCCACTTGGTGAACTTCGGGGTGACCTTGACCGCGCCCGTCTTGTAGACGATCAGCATGCCGACGAACACGCCGGCCGTGCCCACGACGGCCTGGAAGCCGATGCCCTCGAAGTTCGTGCCGGAGAGCTCGAGCGCCCCGGTGATCGCGCCGAGCCCGACACCCATCGAGGCCGAGTACAGCAGCACCAGGAACGGGTTGGTGCTCTGCTTGAAGATCACGATCAGCGACACGACGAAGCCGACGATGATCGCGGGCAGGGCCAGGCCGAACAGGCCGGACCAGGCCGTCAGGATGCCGGCGACCAGCGCGACACCACCGGTGATCGCGGTCTTGGTCACCACGTCGTCGACGGTGAGCGGCCGCTCGCCGGCGCCCGCTCGGCCGAACCCGGCGCGCGCGGCCCGGGAGTCGGCGTAGGCGGCCCCGCCGCCCATCATGCCGCCACCCTGGCGGTCGAAGGTGGCGTAGCCGCCCTGCCCCGTGGGCAGGTTGCGGAACGCCGGGTTGCTGGTGGTGCGCACCGGATCCTCCTCGTCGCGTGTCTCGCCGCGCTGTCTGGTTCAACGCCGTCGGGGCTCGATCGGTTCCCGCTCGGTAAAGGCGACTTTACCCACGTGGGCCGGGAACGGCGCTCACGCCGCCGCGGTACCCGAATCCGGCGGGTCCAGCACCACACCGGCCGCCTCGATCGCCGCCTCGGTCTGCAACCGGGCGAAGGGCCGCTCCCGTTCCGGGACATCGGACAGCGGCGGGCGCGCCACGCCGACGGCGCGGCAGAGGTCGTGGAGGACGTCGTCGTAGGCGGCCATCAGGGCGACCCGCCGCACGTGCGTGGTCGGCTGGCGGCCGCGCACCTCGCGGCGCAGCCGGTGCAGATCGGCGACCAGAGACTCGAAGGACGGCCCGGCGGCCGGTGGTCCCGGCCGCCGGAACAGGGCACGGAGCTGCTCGGGCAGCCCGAGCAGGAGCGGAAGGAATCGCGCGACGACCCAGAGGAGGAGGGTCGGCGCGACGGCGACCAGGGCGTACGTCAGCACACCGAGCACGATCGGGCGGTCAGCCGACACCCTGCCGAGGGTACCGAGAACCGGCAGGTCAGAGGGATCTTGAGCGCGCGGGACGGGCGCGGGGACGCCCCGCGCCACGGTCGGCCGTGCCGCACCCCCGGGGCGCCGTGCCCGCTTCCCGGAGGCCTCGTCGCCGTCGCCTCAGGCGAGCCGGTCCATCGGGGCCCTCGTGGGCGCGTCGGCCGCCCCGACGACGGGCAGGGCGGCCGTCGGGGCGGGCGTCGAGACGACGGTGGGGGTGTTCGTGGTGGGCGCGTTCCCCGTGGGCGCCGCGGCGTCGTCGCGGAGCCCGCGGATCTCGCCCTTGACGATGCGGGCGCTCTGCCCGACCGAGCGGGCCATGGTCGGCAGCCGCTTCGCCCCGAAGAGGAGCAGCAGCACGCCGACGAGGACGACGATCTCCCAGCCACCGAGGTTCGGCACGACGTGGTCCTTCCGTGTCACGCGGGCCGGACGACCCGCGCCGGCGACCCGGCCGCGGTCGCCGTCGACCGCGACCGTCGCGGGCCGCCGTTCCTCCGCGTGCAACGACCGTGCGGCCGGCGGGTCACTGGTCCGGCCGGGACGACGCGCCCCACCCGTCCCACGCCCCCCGACGATCTCCGCGGTCGCGGCCCGGCACCGCGCGCCCTACCCTCACGGTCCCGCCCGCGGAACCGCCCGGGCACGACAGTCAGGAGCGCCGGACACGATGTGGGCCTTCTTCTCCCGCCGCCTGCGGATGTGGCTGATCCTCGCGATCGCCGTCCCGCTCGGCGGCTGGCTGACCGGCAAGGTCGCGGACATGATCGAGAAGCGCCGCGGCCCGAACACGGTGAGCCGCACCCTGCACCAGGCCCGGGGGTGGCTGCAGCGTCGTTCGAGGGGACCGCTGGGCGCCCGGACGACGGAGAAGGACCGCCCCGCCCGGTAGCGCGGCGGCCCCGGCACGGAAAGGGGGCGCCGCGATCCTCCCGCGGGGACGGATCGCGGCGCCCGGCAGCGCGTGTTCGCTCCCCAGCAACACGCGGTGTGCCGATACCTCGTCTGGTGCAGCACCGGTGTTACGTCCGCGCCCCTCGCCGGTCACGATCTCCGGCAGGGTCATGGGTCTCCTCCTCGGACCGGTGTCACGAGGGCCGACCGGGCGCACCCCGGATGTCGTCGGTCACGGCGATTTGTCGGGATTGCCGACGGGGCCGCGGGAGGCCAGGGTGGGACCGTGAACGCCGACGTGATCGTCGTGGGGGCGGGACTCGCGGGCCTGGTCGCGACCGCCGAGCTCGCCGCCGCGGGCCGCAAGGTCGTGCTGGTCGACCAGGAGCCGGAGACGAACCTGGGCGGGCAGGCGTTCTGGTCGTTCGGCGGGCTGTTCCTCGTCGACTCCCCCGAGCAGCGCCGGTTGGGGATCCGGGACTCCACCGAGCTGGCCCTGCAGGACTGGCTGGGCAGCGCGGGCTTCGACCGGGAGGTCGACGACCCGGCCGGGGAGGACTTCTGGGCCCGGCAGTGGGCCACCGCCTACGTCGACTTCGCCTCCGGCGAGAAGCGGGCCTGGCTGCACGGGCTCGGCGTGCGCTGGTTCCCGCTGGTCGGCTGGGCCGAGCGCGGCGGCTACCTCGCCGACGGGCACGGCAACTCCGTCCCGCGCTTCCACGTCACGTGGGGCACCGGTCCGGGCCTGGTCGAACCGTTCGTGACGGCGGTGCGCGACGCCGAGCGCGCCGGCCTGGTCGAGCTGCGGTTCCGGCACCGGGTCGACGCGCTGACCAGGACCGCAGGGGTGGTCGACGGCGTGTCGGGCGCCGTCCTCGAGCCGAGCCCGGCCGCCCGCGGGGCGGCCAGCTCGCGTGTCGAGACCGGGACCTTCGAGCTGCGGGCCCAGGCGGTGGTCGTGACCTCGGGCGGCATCGGCGCGAACCACGAGCTGGTCCGGGCGAACTGGCCCGCGCGCCTGGGCACGCCACCGGAGCACATGGTCACCGGCGTCCCCGCGCACGTCGACGGCCGGATGCTCGGCATCACCGAGGCGGCGGGCGGGCGGATCGTCAACCGCGACCGGATGTGGCACTACACCGAGGGCATCCGCAACCACAGCCCCGTGTGGGCCGGGCACGGCATCCGGATCCTGCCGGGGCCGTCGTCGATCTGGCTCGACGCGACCGGGCACCGGCTGCCCGCGCCGCACTTCCCCGGCTTCGACACGCTCGGCACGCTGCAGGCGCTGCGCGCCACCGGCCACGACCACTCCTGGTTCGTGCTGACGCAGAAGATCATCGAGAAGGAGTTCGCGCTCTCGGGCTCGGAGCAGAACCCCGACCTCACCGAGAAGGACGTCCGGGCGACGCTGGGCCGGATCCGTCCCGGCGCCCCCGCGCCCGTCGAGGCCTTCACGGAGCGGGGCGAGGACTTCGTGGTCGCGGCCACGCTCCCCGAGCTGGTCGACGGGATGAACAAGCTGACCACGGAGCCGCTGCTCGACGCCGCCGCGATCGAGCGGCAGATCGTCGCCCGGGACCGCGAGCTGGCCAATCCGTTCACGAAGGACCTGCAGATCAGCGCCATCCACAACGCCCGTCGGTACCGGGGTGACCGGCTGGCCCGCACGGCGGCGCCGCACCGGATCCTGGATCCGAAGGCGGGCCCGCTGATCGGGGTGAAGCTGCACGTCCTGACCCGCAAGACGCTCGGCGGCCTGCAGACCGACCTGTCCGGTTGCGTGCTCGACGCCGCGGGCACACCGGTGCCGGGCCTCTACGCGGCCGGGGAGGTCGCCGGCTTCGGCGGCGGCGGGGTGCACGGGTACCGGTCGCTCGAGGGCACCTTCCTCGGCGGCTGCCTGTTCAGCGGCCGGGGCGCGGGACGGGCGGCGGCCCGGGACACGGCGTAGGAGCCGAGCGGTACGGGGACCGAACCCGAGGGGCGGGACGGCGGGGAGTGCGGCCCGGCCGCCGTCGAGCCGGCCGGGCCGCGATACCTCCGGGGGTGCGCGCGTAGCTCCCCAGTTGCGCGCGCGAGGCGTTCCCCAGTCCTGTCGGGCGGCACCGGACCCCCGGCTGTTCGGCGCCGATCCGGAGTCTGGTGCACCACGATCACGTTTCGGATACCACGCCGCGCCGGAACGGAAACGGTGTGCCGGACTTCGGCCGGCCCGGTCAGGCGAGTTCGAGCGTGGCCCACACCGTCTTGCCGGTGCGGGTGCGGCGCACGCCCCAGCGCGAGACCGCGTTGACGATCGTCAGCCCCCGGCCGCGGTGGGCGCCGAGACGCGACTCCCCCACGGTCAGCGGCTCGCCGGCCGCCGCGTCGTCCACCTCGATGCGCATCCGGACCCGGTCGAGCACGGTGATCCGGAGCCGCCGGGGCCCGCCCGCGTGCTCGACGGCGTTGGTGACCAGCTCGGTGCACACGAGCTCGGCATCGAGCAGGGTGTCCGTCGGCGCCAGCTGTTCGCGCAGCCACGCGCGCAGACCGGGCAGGCAGGTGCCGTCGCGGAACGCGGCGACGAGCGAGGCGGGCCGGCCGTCCACGCGACGCCCGACGACGTCCGTCCTCTCGTTCGCCTCGACCATGGTCATGACCGGGCTGTACCCCGTTCGGCCGCCGTTCACGCGTCCGGCGGAGCACGGCCCTCGATCCGGTGGGCGTCGGGCACCTCACGCGGCGGCCCCCCGCTCACACCTCGTGACCGGCGGGTGGGTTGGTTCCGCCCGGCCGCCGGCACCGGGGCGTGCGAAGGTCGGGGCGTGCAGTGGAGCGAACACCGTGAGGGCGCGATCCGCATGCGGGAACACGCCGAGCTCGCCGTCCTGCTCCGCGCCGCCTATGCCCACCTCCCCCGGTTCTTCGGCGGGGTGCGGACGTGGTCCTACGTCCGTCCCGAGGCCAGGGTCCTCGGACGGGACGTCGAGGGCCCCGCCGCGCACGCCGGCGTGCAGCGCCGCTTCCTGCAGGTCGACGGGCGCGACCAGCTGGCCGCCGGCGTGGGTCTGGTGGCGGTGCGGCCCGGGCTGCAGCGGCAGGGCGTCGGCCTGGCCCTGCTCGACCGGGTCCGGGCCTTCCTCGAAGAGCTGGCGGTCCCGTTCGGCATCCTCATGTGCGCCGAGCGCCCCGTCGCCTTCTCCGAGCGCGGCGGCTGGCGCAGGCTCTCCCCGCGCCGTGTGGTCCACTCGCCGGACGACACGACCGAGCCCGGGCCCGTCGTCGACGAGATCTCCGCGGCCACCCTCGTCCTCCCCGTCGCCGGGAGCGAGTGGCCGGCCGGCGAGATCCACTGGAACGGCGCGACCGTCTGACGGCACCCGGCCGCCCGGGTTCCGGCCGGCTCGGGGAGGGCGCGTCCGCGAGCCCCGGGCGGGCCCGCCGAACGGCGGGCGTCCGGCCCGAAGATGCGCATGATCGTCGGTACCGCCGCGGGCGCCGGATCGGCATGATCGCCTCGCGCGCCCGACGCGGCGCGGTCCGCTCGCCGTGACCAACGGAGGTCAGCATGAGCCCTGCCATCGACGGAAGCGCCATCGACGAGGTCCTGCGCACCGCGGTCGAGGCCGGCGCGGTGCCGCACGTCGCGGCGATCGCGGCGGACCGCGACGGGATCGTCTACGAGGGCGGCGCGGGTCCGCGGATCGTGGGCGAGAGCACCGACGAGGTCACCACCGCCACCCAGTTCCGGATCATGTCCATGACCAAGATGGTCGCCACGGTCGCGGCGCTGCAGCAGGTCGAGCGCGGTGCACTGGAACTCGACGCGCCGGTCGACACCTACTGCCCGCAGTTCGCCGAGCTCCAGGTGCTCGAGGGCTTCGACGGCGACACCCCGAAGCTGCGCCCGGCCGGCAGCCGCGCCACGGTGAAGCAGCTGATGACGCACACGTCGGGCCTCTCGTACTGGTTCTGGAACGACGCGATCGACAGGTACCAGAAGGTCACCGGCCTGCCCAACGTGCTGGGCGGCGCGGAGGCGTTCAAGGCGCCGCTCGTGGCCGATCCGGGCACCCGGTTCGAGTACGGCATCAACACCGACTGGCTGGGCAAGGTCGTCGAGGCGGTCACCGGCACGGGCCTCGACGTGGTGATCAAGGAGGGGATCACCGGCCCCCTCGGCATGGACGACACGATGTTCCTGCTCGACGACGGACGCCGCGAGAACTGCGTGACCGTGCACGTCCGGGGCGAGGACGGATGGACCTCGGCCGGCGAGCTGCTGCCCCAGCAGCCGGACTGGTTCGCCGGTGGGCACGGCCTCTACTCGACCCCACGCGACTACATCCGCTTCGAGCGGGCCCTGCTGCGCGGCGGCGAACTCGACGGCACGCGGATCCTCACCGAGCAGACCGTCGACGCCGCCTTCACCAACCAGATCGGCGACCTGGACGTCCCCGCGGAGATCCCGACGGCGGACCCGGCGGTGACCGACAGCCTCCGCATCGGACCGGGCTGGAAGTGGGGCCTCGGGCTGCTGCTCAACACCGAGGACCTCCCCGGCCGGCGGCGCGCGGGCACCGGGGCGTGGGCGGGGCTGTTCAACACGCACTTCTTCATCGACCGTGCCTCCGGCGTCTGCGCGTCGATCTACACGAACTCGCTGCCGTTCATCACCGAGAACGAGGCCTGGAAACTGTACGGGGACTTCGAGTCCGCGTTCTACGCATCGCTGAGATGAGCTCCCGCCGCGGCCGGCGCAGCAGGCGGGGTCGAGGAGCTACCCCCGGTCCGGCCGCCGAGACCCTCCGATCGACGGGTGCTGGACGGTGATCCACGCCACTACACTGGCCACGCCGGAGCGACGGGGTGGGGTGGTTCGTGCACGAGTTCCCGGACCGCACCTCCCTCGGCCCCGAAGCCGACGCGAGCCGTCGCGTGATCACCTGCTTCGACGAGCTGCTCCTCGGCAACGCCAGCACCCGCGGGTTGCTCGGCGCCGCCGCCTCGCTCGCGGGCTGTGCGGCGGGGTTCCGACGGGACCTGCCACCGCGGTCGCTGCGGGTCGGGCCGGACGGCGCCGTCGTCGAGGGGCGCGCGCTCCCGTCGCCGGAGTCGTCGGTCGGCGGCGACGGGATCACGGTGTGGCTCGAGCGCGAGGGGCCCGCCCGGCCCGAGGACGCGATCATCCTCGAACGCCTGGCGTTCGCGGTGCGGATCCGGCACGGCCGCGGTGGGCGCGACGCCGACGACCAGCACGAGCTGCGCCTGCTGCTCGACCGCGCCGTTCCGGTGGAGGATCGCCGCACCACCGCGGCCCGCCTGAACCTCGTGCCCGGGGCCCGGTACCGCGTGCTCGCCGCTCCGCTCGCGGCCGTGCGGGACGACCGCGCGATCGGCGTCGCGGACGTCGTCGCCACCCCGTACGGCCCGGTCCGTGCCCTCGTCGTCCCGCAGGATCACGTCCCGTGCGGTGGCGGACCGTGCGGCGTCGGGGTCGCGGCCGTCGTGGAGCGCCTGCACCACTCGTTCCGCACCGCCGTCGTCGCACTCCGGCTGGCCGCTCCGCCCGACGCGCCCTGCGTGCTCGCCGACCGGTACGGCGGGGTGATCGGGCTCCTCGCCGACACCCCGCTCGACGCCGACCTGCCCGACGTCGACGCCCTCGACGAGATCATGGGTCACGCCTGGGGCGCGGCCACGCTCGACGCCCTGGTGCGCGCCGGGTCGGTCCGACAGGCGGCGCGGCTGGCCGGGGTGCACCACAGCACGCTGCACACCCGCCTCGAGACCGTGACGACGGTCGTCGGGTTCGACCCGTTCGACGGCATCGGCCGCACCCGGCTCGGCCTCGCGTACCTGCTCTGGCGGCTGCGCAACTCCCGGGTGCTGGACCTGCCGCTGCCGGCCTGCTCCGCCTCCAGCGCCGGGTGAGCGCGCGGAGCCTGCCCGAAACCGTCGGGGCGTCGTCGTACGGTCCGGGCCCGGCGGACGAGGAGGCGACGGTGGAACGATCCGACCCGGTGATGGCGGAGATCGCCCTGGCGGTGGACGCGGCGCAGGCCGGCCCGACGGCGGAGGCGCGGGAGCGGTTCGCGCAGCTCTGGGAACGAGTGGGGCCGAGCGGGGACCCGCTCCACCGCTGCGCGCTGGCCCACCACGCGGCAGACGTGCAGGAGGACCCGGTCGAGGAGCTGCGCTGGGACCTGCGGGCACTCGCGGCCGCGGACGAGCTGACCGACGAGCGGGCGCAGGAGCACCACCCCTCGCTCGCCGTGGCCGGCTTCTACCCGTCGCTCCACCTCAACCTCGCCGACGTGTACCTCCGGCTCGGCCACCGGGAGGAGGCCCGCGACCACCTCGTCCGCGCCGAGCAGGCCGTCACGGCGCTGCGGGACGACGGCTACGGCCGGATGATCCGGCAGGGGATCGCCCGCTGCGCCGCCCGTCTCGACGACCGGGCGCGGGCGGGCTGACCACAGGGCCGCTCGGCCGTCGTTCGGGTCCGGGGTCGGTCCCGCGTGGTCGCGTGCCGCGGAACAGGCGACGCCGCCGCAGGCAACTCAGGACGTCCGGGAGCTCGAGACCGAAGAACCCGTCGCCGTTGCCCAGCATCCGCGTGCGCAGGTCGTCGTCGAGCGACTCGACCGTCTCGTCCCCGGCGACCCAGCGGAGGAACTTCTCCTCGGCCACCGACGGGCCGCCCTCGGCCATCCCCTGCTCGACGAGCGACTGCAGTTGCGCCCCGCGGCCGCACCGCCGGACGTGACGGCGGCGAAGGGCGGCTCGTGGAAGATCGCGGCCCGCAGCACCTCGGGACGACGGAGGCTCAGGCTGGTGAGGATCATGGCGCCCGAGCTGTTGCCGTGGGCGACCGCCGGTGCGAGATCCAGGGCGGTCAGCAGGGCGGCCGCGTCGTCGGCCTGCTCGTCCATCGGGGCGGCGTCCCAGCCCGGCGGGCGCGGACTCCGGGAATTGCCACGCCGGTCGTCGGTGAGGATGCCAGTAGTCCGTCGCCTCTGAAGTTCGGGATAGAGGTGTCGGAGTGTGGTGCGGGCGTCGCTGGCGGTGCAATGCCGGTTGTAGAGGCGGGCGTAGACCGCGAGGACGTATCCATCCGCGCGACGAACTCGCCGTTTGCCTTCGGTGGGACGGGCCAGCACTTCTTCTCACGCTCACCGGCGCTCAGCACCACCGACGGCAACGTCGACGCACCACCGACGGCAACGTCGACTTCGACACGACACGTCCTCACAGCAGAGAGAGGAAGGCTGCCGCAACCGATCTACCGCATCCCAGCCGAATGTCAGCGGCGACACGCCACTAGCCCCGGCGCACCTCGTCCCGCGGGTCCTCCGGCCCCCGACCGGAGCCGCGGCGGGGCGCCGGGGCCGTGACGAGCCGCAGCGCACCACGGGCCGTCCGACGCTCGTCCACCGCCTCTGCGAGCGCGACCACCTCCGCCCCGGCCCGGTCGGACGGCCCGGCCCCGACCGACGACCCTGCCCCGACCGACGCCCCGGCCCGGTCGGACGGCCCGGCCCCGACCGACGATCCGACCCCGCCCGACGGTGGCGTCTCGGCCCGGCGGAGGGCGGCGCGCAGCCGCTCCGCCTCGAAACGGTAGGCCTCCCGCTGCTCCCACAGCCCCCGCACCGCGCTGAACAGGAACGGCACGGCGGCGGACAGGAGCGCGGCGGTGGCGGACAGGCTCAGTGCGACCGGGACGACCGCCGCCCCGGACGCCCGGACGGCGTGGGCGGCGGCCAGCAGGGCGAAGGCGACACCGACCCGGCGCAGCAGCGGGCGGTCGCGGCGCAGACCCGCGCCGACGGCGAGGAGCCCGGCCGCGCCGGTCCCGGCCCAGGCCGCGAGGGCGGCGTCGGCGACCAGGGCGCCGGGCAGGCGGACGGCGGGGGCGAGACCGTGCATCGTGCCGGCGAGCGCGGCGGCGCAGGCCAGGCCCGCAGCCGCGACGGTCACCGCGGGCCGGTGGGCGGGCGAGCGGCGGCGGACCGCCACCACCAGCAGCGCGACGACGGCGAGCTGCCCCACGACCGCCACGAGCGGCCACAACCCGGCCGCGCCGCCGAGGTCGAGCGCCACGGGCAGCGGCCCGACGAACGCCGCACCGCCGGCCGCGGCGGCGATCCGGCCCGCCCGCCGGCTGCCCGAGGCCCGTCCGGCGACCGCGATCATCACGGCCGCGGCGACCCCGCCGGCGAACACGAGCACGGCGGCGACCCGCGCGGCCGGCAGGCCCGCGGTGTCGACGGCCCGGACCCCCGTCCACGCGACACCCCCGGTCAGGGCGAGCAGGCCGCACTCGAGCGCGAAGGCCCGCGCGGCCACCGACCGCACGCCGAGCCGGGCGGCCCGGGGCGCAGGGGGGACGTCCGCCGCGCGGCGGGCCGACCCGGCGGGGTCCGGTCGGCGCGCGCGGGGGCCGCCGGATCCCGACCCGCGGCGGCGCCGGCCCGTGGGCCAGGCCTCGGGGACGGGCCGCGCGGCGGGGGCGTCCACGCGGCTCCGGGTGCTGGAAGTCACCGGTACCTCGGTCGTTCGACGGGGCGGCCTGGAGCGGGGAGCTGGCGAGGCCGGGAGCGTGGCTCCGTTCCCCTGTCGGCGCTCCGCCACCGACCGTTACGCAGAAGGCACAGTAGCTGGCACAGAGTGACCACTCGGACGAGCCCTCTGCGCCGTCCGGGGGAGCGCCGCGCGGAACGTGGTGGCTCAGGCGCGGGCGGGCAGGGCAGCCAGGGCGGTGGCGACCTCCTCGGCGAGCGCGGCGTGCCCGGCCCGCAGGGTGGCACGGTCGGCGCGCACCTCGACGATGCGCAGCCCCGGCCCGGCCGGCAGCACCGCGTCGGCCAGCCGGGAAGGTGCCGTGACCAGCACGTGCGCGGCCCCGAGGCCGGTGGCGACCGCGGCCAGGTCGACGCGGTGCGGTGTGCCGAACACCCGCTCGAACGAGGCCGAGTGCGCGGGGGCACCCTGCTCGAGCAGCCCGAAGATCCCGCCGCCGGAATCGTTGAGCACCACGATCGAGAGCGCGGGCCGCGGCTCGTCCGGGCCGATGAGCAGCCCGGTGGTGTCGTGCAGCAGCGTCAGGTCGCCGAGCAGCGCCACGGTCGGCCCGGGGTGGGTCAGCGCGGCCCCGACGGCGGTCGAGACCGTGCCGTCGATGCCCGCGACCCCACGGTTGGACAGCACCGACAGCCCGGGCCGCGGCACCGCGCCCAGCGCGACGTCGCGCACGGGGTTCGACGAGCCCAGGACGAGCCGGGAGCCGTCGGGGAGCGCGCCGACCAGCTCGCGGGCCAGCGCCAGGCCCCTCGGGCCCTCGGGAACGGCCCGGTCGAGCGCGGCGGAGGCCACCTCGTCGGCCTCCCGCCAGCGCCGCACCCAGCCGCGCGGCGGGGCGAGCGCCGGCACGTCGCCGACGGCCCGGACCGTGCCCGCGACGTCCGTCCACGGCGTGCCGTGCGGGTGCGCGGCCGCGTGGACCTGCACGTCCGGCGCGGCGAGCAGGCGCGCGACCGCGCGGTGCAGCGTCGGCCGTCCGACGACGAGCACCTGGGCCGGCCGCGGCGGCCCGCCGGGCGCCCCGAGCAGCCAGGGCCCGCTGCGCAGGGCGTGCGGCCACAGCGGCGACGACGGCTCGGCCACCACCGGGGCCCCACCGAGCAGTGCCGGGTCGACCCCCGCCCCTCCCCCGGCGACGACGAGCGTCGGCGCCTCGGGGTCCAGCGGCAGCGGCGGCGCGGTCCGGCGCGCCGGCGGGACCACCGTCCACGGCGCCCCGTCGGGACGCCCGGGCGGGACCTCGTCGGCGGGGTCGGGGACCAGCGGCTCGGCGAAGGGGATGTTGAGGTGCACCGGACCCGGCGGCTCGCCGAGGGCACCCGTCGCCGCGGCCACGATCCGGTCGACGGCGGCGCGCCAGCGACCGGGCTCGCCGGGCGCGAGCCGGGCGACGGCGAGGGTGCCCGCGCGCCGGACCGCCCCGCCGAAGATGCCCTGCTGCTCGATCGTCTGGCTCGCGCCGGTGCCGATCAGCTCCGGTGGCCGGTCGGCGGTGAGGGCGAGCACCGGCACCCCGGAGTGGGACGCCTCGAGCACCGCCGGGTGCAGGTTCGCGACGGCCGTGCCCGAGGTCGTCACCACCGGGACCGGGCGACCGGAGCCGAGGGCCAGGCCCAGCGCGAGGAACCCGCCGGTGCGCTCGTCGATCCGCACGTGCAGGCGCAGCCGCCCGGCGGCGTCGGCCGCGTGGAGGGCGAAGGCGAGCGGCGCGTTGCGCGACCCCGGACACAGCACCGCGTCCGTGACCCCGAGGCGCACCAGCTCGTCCACGACGACACTGGCCTGGACGGGCCCGGGTGCGGAGCCGTTCGTCGGTGCCGGGTTCACACCACCGACCCTATGTCGACACCCACCGGGCCCGCCGTGCTCCGCTGCTCACACCCCGCCTACAGGGTGAGGAGCTCGAACCCGACCGCCAGCGTCGCCCCCGGGAGCTGCTCGGCCGCGACCTCGGCCTGCGACCGCAGGAAGGCCTCCGGATCGGCCATCGCCCCGTCCCCGAGCGCGGCCAGGTAGACCTCGTGGGCCGCCAGCGAGGCGACGGCCCGGTCGAACGTCGGCCCGATGTCCACCCCGTGGGTGGGCTGCGGTGAGCCCGCGACGGCCAGGTACCGCACGCCCGGCCACGGGTCGCCGCCCGCGGACGGGAAGACCCAGCGGTTGCCGGCGTCGCGGCAGGCGTCGAGGACGGCGCGTCCGGTGTGGATGTGGTCGGCCATGTTGAGCCCACCGCCCGGCCAGCGGGCGGCGAAGTTCCCGGTGACGACGAGCTCGGGCCGGCGCCGGCGGATGGTCGCGGCGATGTCCCGGCGCAGCGGGAGCCCGTACTCGACCACGCCGTCGGGGTGGTCGAGGAACTCCACCTCGGTGACCCCGACGGCGGCGCACGCGGCACGCTGCTCGTTCTCGCGCAACGGGCCGGCCTCCACCGGCGGGATCGAGTCGATGCCGGCCTCACCCCGGGTGACCAGCAGGTACGTCACCTCCTTGCCCGCGTCGGTCCAGCGCGCGACGGCGCCGGAGCCGCCGTACTCCATGTCGTCGGGGTGCGCGACCACGACGAGGGCGCGCGACCAGTCGTCGGGGAAGGGCTGGAGCGTCATGGGGACATGGTCCACGTACCCTCGACGCTGTCATGAGCGCGACCCTCCGGGCCACGGGCCTGTCCGCCGGGCACGGTGCCCGCGTCCTGTTCAGCGGCCTGGACCTGGTGGTCGCGCCCGGCGACGTCGTCGGGCTGGTCGGGGTGAACGGCGCGGGCAAGTCCACCCTGCTGCGCCTGCTGGCCGGCGAGGAGCCGGGCGCGTGGGGCGGCGACGCCGAGGGCGAGGTCGCGCTCGGCCCGCCGGACGCGACGGTCGGGCACCTGCCGCAGGAGCCGGAGCGCCGGCCGGGCGAGACGGTGGCGCAGTACCTCGCCCGCCGGACCGGGGTGGCCGCCGCGCAGGCCGCGATGGACGCCGCCGCCGAGGAGCTGGGCGGCGGCTCGGACGCCGCGGCGGACGCCTACTCCGCCGCCCTCGACCGCTGGCTCGCCCTCGGCGGCGCCGACCTCGACGACCGCGCCGGCGAGGTGGCGGCCGAGGTCGGTCTCGGGGTCCCCCTCGGCACCCCGATGACGGCGCTCTCCGGCGGGCAGGCCGCCCGCGCCGGGCTGGCCGCCCTGCTGCTCTCCCGCTACGACGTCCTGCTGCTCGACGAGCCGACCAACGACCTCGACCTCGACGGCCTCGAGCGGCTGGAGAAGTTCGTGCAGGGGCTCCGGTCGCCGGCCGTGATCGTCTCGCACGACCGCGAGTTCCTGGCCCGCACCGTGAACCGGATCGTGGAACTGGACCTGCACCAGCGGCGGATCGGGATCTACGACGGCGGCTACGACAGCTACCTCGTCGAGCGCGAGATCGCCCGGCGGCACGCGCGCGAGGCCTACGAGGAGTACGACGACCGGCTCGCCGCGCTCACCGACCGGGCCCGGATGCAGCGCAACTGGATGGCCCAGGGGGTGCGGAACGCGCGTCGGAAGACCAAGGACAGCGACAAGATCGCGAAACGGCACCGCGCGGAGACCAGTGAGAAGCAGGCGGCCAAGGCCCGGCAGACCCAGCGGGCGATCGAGCGGCTGGAGGTCGTCGAGGAGCCCCGCAAGGAGTGGGAGCTGCGGATGACGATCGCCGCCGCCCCGCGCTCCGGCGCGGTCGCCGCCCGGCTCGACGGCGCCGTCGTGCGCCGGCCCTCCGACGACGGCTCCGACTTCGTCCTCGGCCCGGTCACGGCGCAGGTCGACTGGGCGGACCGGGTGGTGGTCACCGGCGCGAACGGGGCCGGCAAGTCCACGCTGCTCGGCGCGCTGCTCGGCCGGATCCCCGTGGCCGAGGGCTCCGCCGGGCTCGGCGCGGGCGTGACGGTCGGCGAGATCGACCAGGCCCGTGGGCTCTTCCTCGGCGACGAGCCCCTGGTCACCGCGTTCGGTCGGGCGGTACCGGACTGGCCCGAGTCCGAGGTGCGCACGCTGTTGGCCAAGTTCGGCCTGACCAAGGAGCACGTGCCGCGCCCGGCCGCGTCGCTGTCGCCCGGGGAGCGCACCCGGGCGGCACTGGCGCTGCTGCAGGCGCGCGAGGTGAACCTGCTGGTGCTCGACGAGCCCACCAACCACCTCGACCTGCCCGCGATCGAGCAGCTCGAGCAGGCGCTCGACGCCTTCCCCGGCACGATCCTGCTGGTCACCCACGACCGCCGAATGCTCGACACGGTTCGTGCCACCCGCCGGTGGCACGTCGACGGAGGCCGGCTGACCGAGGCGTAGCCGTGGGCGGCACGTGGTGCCGCGACACCACGTGCCGCGCAAGCGCGAGCTGCAGGCGGCCCTCGACGGCATCTGGTCCGACGCGCTCGACCGGGCGCGCGCCCTCGTGGAGGAGGAGCAGTGAGCACCGAACCGATCGCGGAGGTGGTCGATCTCGCCCGCCCGCCCGTTCGCCGTTCGACGGTGGTGGCGGCCACCCGGGAGCGCACGTTCCGCGTGTTCGTCGACCGGCTCGCCGAGTGGTGGCCGCTCGACCCGTTCTCCCTCGGCGGCAGCGACCGGATCGCCTCGGTGACCGTCGACCGCCGGGTCGGCGGCAGGGTCACCGAGCACTGGCACGACGATGGACGAGCGGGAAAGCGCCACGATGACGGAGCACGCCGAGTACTGGCGAGGCCTGCTGGAGGCCGGTCGGGCGATCGTGTTCGGGCCGGTCGCCGACCCCGCCGGGACGTGGGGCCTCGGCATCGTCGACGGCGGGTCGCCCGACGACGCCCGGGCCCTGGGTGAGGCCGACCCCGCCGTCGTCAGCGGGGTCGCCCGGTTCGAGGTGCTGCCGATGCGCTCGGCGACGACCCGCTGAGCCACTCCGGGTTACCGGTGGTAGGAACGCCGTATGGCCTCCTGGACCACCGCGGACATCCCCGACCAGACGGGGCGGACGGTCGTCGTCACCGGCGCCAACTCCGGGATCGGGCTGGCGGCGGCACAGGCGCTCGTGGCCGCGGGGGCGCACGTCGTGCTGGCCTGCCGGGACCTGGCGAAGGGTGAGCGGGCCGCCGGGTCGATCACCGCCTCGACCACGCCGCCGGCGAGGGGAGCCGCCGGCTCGGCGGAGGTCCGCGAGCTGGACCTGGCCGACCTGAGCTCGGTCGGGCGGTTCGCCGCGGGCCTCGACCGCCCGGTGGACGTGCTCGTCAACAACGCCGGGCTGATGGCCGTGCCCGAGCAGCGCACGGCCGACGGCTTCGAGATGCAGATCGGCACGAACTTCCTCGGGCACTTCGCGCTCACCGGGCTGCTGCTGCCCCGGATCAGCGACCGGGTGGTCACCCTGTCCAGCCTCATGCACCGGTGGGGGCGGATCGACCTCGACGACCTGAACTGGGAGCGCCGCCGCTACCAGCGGTGGCTCGCCTACGGGCAGTCGAAGCTCGCCGACCTGATGTTCGCCTACGAGCTGCAGCACCGCTTCGTCGCGGCCGGTTCGCGACTGCGCTCGACGGCCGCGCACCCCGGCTACGCGGCGACCAACCTGCAGGCCCGCACGGGGACGGTCCAGGACCGGTTCATGGCCCTGGCCAACCGGGTCGTCGCCCAGGACGCGGCGGCGGGTGCGCTGCCCACCCTGTACGCGGCCACCGTGGCGGACCTGCCCGGCGGCACGTACGTCGGGCCGGGCGGCCCCGGCGGGACGAGGGGTGCCCCGGTGCCGGTCGGCTCCAGCCGCCCCTCGCACGACCGCGCGGTGCAGCGGGCGCTCTGGCAGCGGGCGGAGGCGCTCACCGGCGTCTCGATCGCGGTGCCGTTGCGCCCCTGACACCGAGGGCTCGGCGGCAGGGGCCCGGGAACGGCGAAGGGGCGGCCCCTCCGGGTGGAGGGACCGCCCCTGGCGGACGTCCGGGTTCAGGCCTGAGCGCCGGCCTCGGGCGCGGCGGCCTGCGGACCGATGGCGAACCGCAGCTCCTCCTCGCCCTGCTCGTTCGTGAAGGGCTGCACGTCCAGGACCTTGTCGTCGAGCACCTCCGCCGCCATCGGCTCGAGGAACACGTTGAGTCCCTCGCCGGTGAGCACGGTGTCGCTCTGGTCCGCCTGCGCCGCCAGCGAGAGCTCGAGACCCTGCTCCGGGTCGGTGGCCGCGATCCGCAGCCCACCGCCGTCGGGCAGCTCGGCGTCCGTGGTCAGGCTCTTGATGGCTTCTGCCGCGGTATCGGTGATTGCCAACATTCGGCCGACCGTACCGAGAACCCGCCGAGCGTGCAGACCGGCCCCCGGTGTGGGCTCAGGTGAACTCGTCCGGGCGCGGGCCGAGCCGGGCCCCGGGGTCGCCCTTGTCGAGGCCGCTGATCGAGGCGACGTCGTCGTCGGCCAGCTCGAAGTCGAAGACGTCGATGTTCTCCGCGATACGCGAGGGCGTCACCGACTTGGGGAACACGATGGTGCCGAGCTGGACGTGCCAGCGGAGCACGATCTGGGCCGGGCTCTTGCCGTACTTCTCGCCCAGCGAGGTCAGCAGCTCGTTCGACAGGAGCTCGCCGCCCTGGCCGATCGGGCTCCAGGCCTCGGTGGCGATGGCGTTGTCCCGGTGGTACTGGCGCAGCTGGGGCTGGGTGAAGGTCGGGTGCAGCTCGATCTGGTTGACCGACGGGATCGTGTCCGTCTCCGCGGCAAGCCGGTCCAGGTGCGAGAGCTGGAAGTTCGACACGCCGATCGAGCGGGCCTTGCCCGCGGCCTTCGCCTGCTCCAGCCCGCGCCAGGTCTCCACGTAGTCGTCCCGCTTCGGCAGCGGCCAGTGGATCAGGTAGAGGTCCACGTGGTCGAGGCCGAGCTTCGTGAGGCTCTCCTCGAGCGCCTTCTGCGCCTCGTCGCGGCCGTGCCGGCCGTTGTCCAGCTTCGTGGTGACGAAGATCTCGTCCCGGGAGAGGCCGGACCCGGCGACGGCCTGCCCGACACCCTCCTCGTTGCCGTACATCTGAGCGGTGTCGATGTGGCGGTAGCCCGCGTCGAACGCCTGCTTCACGGCATCGACCGTCGCCTGCCCCGGGTCGATCTGGAAGACACCGAAGCCGAGCTGCGGGATCCGGACACCGTCGTTGAGCGTGATCGTCGGAACCATGGCAGTGTGGTACCGCGCGCGCGGCCGCCTCAATCGCGGGACATCTCACGCCCGGGCGGGGAATCCGCAGCGGAATCCGGGGAAGGCGCTGCGACCGACGGCCGGCGGGTCGCGGCCAGCGCCCACGCCGCCAGGGCGACGGCGACCAGCACCTCGGTCAGCGCCAGGCCTCGCTCGACCAGCCCCAGCGGCACCGCCCGCCACCAGGACACCCCGGTGAACGGGCGCTGCGCGAACCCGACGAGGACAGGGGTGAACCAGAGCAGCGACGCAACGGCGAGCCACCGCGTCCAGGCCGCGTGCCGCGGCCACGGCGGGCGCGCCGCCGCTCCGGTGCCGGACGAGGACGGCGGCGCGGCCGTGGTCCCGCGGTGCCGCCGGACGACGAGGATCGCCGCGACCGGCAGGGCGAGGAAGGCCACGAGGCTCGCGTAGCGGTGGATGGTGCCACCGAGGCTCGGCCCGACCGCCCAGTTCGTCTTCTCGAACACCACGACCGCGACCAGCCCGACAGCCGCCAGCGCCAGCCCGGCCGAGGCGATCGACACCGCCCGGACCAGCCGGGTCCGCACCAGGGCGACGAGCGCGCACAGGGCCGCGGCGGCGAAGGCCAGCACACCGGTGTCGAAGACCGGCTTCGGGCCGTCGAGCAGGGCGTACTCGCTGATCGTGCGCCGGATCGGGTCGACCTCGTCCACGGCGAACGTGAGGCCCAGGACCAGGACGACGGCGACCCCGGACCCCACGAGGGCGGCGAGCGCGAACACCCGTCCCACGGTGCCCGCTCCCGCTGCGGTGTCGCGCTCCACGTGCCGGCCTCCCCGCTCGCCCGGTCGCCCGCTCAACGATCCGCCGGGCCGGCATGGTTCCCGGCGTCCCCGCGGTCCGGTCAGCGGCGCCGGGTGGGGACGAGGGGGGTGGGGACGAGGGGGGTGGGGACGAGGGGGGTGGGGACGACGGGGACCGGGACGAGCGGGACGGGGACGAGCGGGAGCATCGCCTCGACCAGGGTGCCGGGCAGCCCCCGGCGGACCGTGCAGGAGCCGCCGACGACCGCGGCCCAGCCGCGCATGGCGTGCACGCCCGCGCCGGCGGTGAACCCCGCGGGGACGCCCGGCCCACCGTCGCTCACCACGACGTCGAGGAAGGCCCCCCGGGCGCGGACCCGGACCCGCACGGGGGCGCCCGGCGCGTGCCGGCCCGCGTTGGCGAGTGCCTCGGCCGCGATCCGGTACGCCGCGGCCTCGACGGCCGGGCTCAGCGCGGGGAGCGGCCACACCTCGACCACTCCGTGGCCGTGCACGCGGGCGGTCGCGGTGAGGGCGGCGACCAGACCGCCGGGGACGTGCGCGCCGGCGAGCTCGTGGGTGGCGCGCACGGCCGCCTCGGCCACCGACGTCGCGTGGACGGCCCGGGCGAGCTGCCCGGCCAGCGCGTCGAGCAACCGGGCGTCCCGGCGCCCCTGCGGCAGTACGAGCGCCCCGACGGTCTCGACGCCGTAGCCCAGTGGCACCCGCGTCACGACCTCGGGCCACCCCCCGGTACCGGCGACGATCCGCCCGTCGACCTCGAGCGCGGCGAAGGGCACCCGCAGCGTCCCGGCGACGGTGTCGACGAGCGCGCCCAGCCAGGACCCCTCCCCGGCACCGCGGCCACGCCGGCCGGTCCCGTGCGGGGTGGCCGCGCCGCGGGTGATCTCCCGGACCGTGCTCATGAGGCCGTTCATCGCGGTGCTCCCGTCCGTGCCGTTCCACCCGGGACATCGCCGCGGAGATCGTCGGCATTACGCCGGAGGTGACACGAGTCTCCCGACCGCCCGGTCGAACGAGCTCGACCGTCCGACGGCAAGCCGGCCCTTACCGCCGCAGGCCCAGCGCCCGTGCCGCCAGCTGGGCGAGGTGCACCGGCTCCCGGGTACCCGCCTGACGCAACTGGGTGCGGCAGGAGAACCCGTCGGCCAGCACCTCGACGTCCGACGCCGCCTCGCGGACCGCCGGCAGCAGCACCCGCTCGGCCGCCGCCATCGAGACCTCGTAGTGGCCCTTCTCGAAGCCGAAGTTGCCGGCGAGGCCGCAGCAGCCCGAGTCGAGCACCTCCGCCTCGATGCCGAGGGCCGCCATCACCGCGCGGTCGGCCTCCGAACCGAGGTCCGCGTACTGGTGGCAGTGCAGCTGCACCAGCGCCCGCGCACCGGGGCCCGAGACCGCCGCGCGCAGCTCGTCGACGTGCCCGGCCAGCAGCTCGGCGAAGGTGCGCACACCGCCGGACAGGGCCTTGGCCAGCGGCTCCTCCGGCAGGAGCTCCTCCCCGTCCGCGCGCAGGGCCGCCGTGCAGGAGGGTTCCAGCCCGACGACCGCCACCCCGTCCGTCAGCCAGGGCTCGACCGTCCGCAGCGACCGGCGCAGCACCCGTCGCGCGGCGCCGACCTGCCCGGTCGACGTCCAGGTCAGCCCGCAGCACACCGTGCGCGGCGGCAGCTCCACGGCGTACCCGAGGAACTCCAGGACGGCCACGGCGTCGTCGGCGACACCCGGGTCGAAGTGCTCGGTGAAGGTGTCCGGCCACAGCAGCAGCCGCCCGCGCGGGGCCTGCCGTGCCGGGCCCTCGACGAGCGCACGGGACCGGGCGGAGGTGGTGAACGTCTCCCGCGCGATCGCCGGGATCTGTCGCTCGGGCGCGATCCCGCAAGCCCGCTTGGCCAGCCCGGCCAGGAACGGGATCCGGGCCAGCGCGTTGAGCCCGTCGACCGCACCGGCCGGCAGCTTGCCGACGAGCCGCAGCCACCGGGGCAGCGCCCCCATCGAGTAGTGCGAGGCGGGGCGCAGCTTGTTCCGGTAGCGTTGGGCGAGGAACTCGGTCTTGTACGCGGCCATGTCCACGCCGACCGGGCAGTCGGTCTTGCAGCCCTTGCAGGAGAGGCAGAGGTCGAGGGCGTCGGCCACGTCGTCGTCCTGCCAGCCGCCCGTGATCACCTCGCCGTTGGCCATCTCGAACAGCAGCCGGGCGCGGCCGCGCGTGGAGTGCTTCTCGTCGCCGGTCGCCCGGTAGCTGGGGCACATCACCCCGCCGTGCGCCGTGACGCACTTGCCCACGCCCAGGCAGCGCCGGGTCGCCCGGGTGAAGGATCCGCGGTCGTGGGTGAAGGCGAGCTGGGGGTCGTCCGACATGGTCGGCATCCCGACGAAGATCCGCAGGTCGGAGTCCATCCGCGCGGAGCGCACGATGCAGCCGGGGTTCATCCGGTCGTCGGGGTCGACGATCCCCTTGAACTCCTCGAACGCCGCGATGATCTCGGGCGGGTACATCCGCGGCAGGAGCTCGGAGCGGGCGCGCCCGTCCCCGTGCTCGCCGGACAACGAGCCGCCGTGCGCGACGACGGCGTCGGCCGCGTCCTCCATGAAGGCGCGGAAGTTCGCGATCCCCGGCTCGGTGAGCAGGTCGAAGTCGATCCGGACGTGCAGGCAGCCGTCCCCGAAGTGGCCGTAGTAGACGCCCCGGCGCCCGTGCCGCTCCAGCACCCGGTCGAACTGGCGCAGGTAGGAGCCGAACTTCTCCGGCGGGACGGCGGCGTCCTCCCAGCCGGGCCACGCCTCCCCGCCGTCCGGGCTGCGGGTGAGGATCCCCGCGCCGTCCTCGCGGATCCGCCACAGCGCCTTCATCCGCTTCGGGTCGGACTCGACGACGGCCTCGGTCAGTCCGTACGGCCCCATCGCCTTCGCGACGGCGCGCGCCTTGTCCTCGGCCTCGCGCCGGGTCTCCCCGCCGGTCTCGACGTACAGCCAGCCGCCGCCGGGCGGCAGCGCCTTCCACCCCGTCTCGACCGGGTTCTGGGCGCGCAGGGCGGCGATCAGCCCGGCGTCCATGCCCTCGATCGTGAGCGGGGCGTGCTCGCGGACGACCATGACGTTGTCCGCGGCGACGTACGCGTCCGGGAAGCCGAGGACGGCCAGGGCGCGCGCGGGCGGCGACTCGACCAGCCTCATGGTCGCGGCGACGGTGGTGGCGAGCGTGCCCTCGGCGCCGACCAGCGCCTTGGCCAGGTCGAACCCGTTCTCCGGCAGCAGCTGGTCGAGGTTGTAGCCGGAGACCCGGCGGGTGAGGTCGGGGAAGGACTCGCGCACGCGGTCGCCGACCCGGTCGGCCAGCGCGCGCAGCCTCGCCGGTATCTCGCCCTCCGGCGCCGCGGTGTCGAGCCGCTCGCCGCGGTAGGTCAGGACCTCCAGGCCCACCGTGTTGTCGACGGTCTTGCCCCAGGCCACCGAGTGCGACCCGCAGGCGTTGTTGCCGATCATCCCGCCGATCGTGCAGCGGTTGTGCGTCGACGGGTCCGGGCCGAACGTCAGCCCGTGCGGGGCCGCGGCGTCCCGGAGGTGGTCGCAGATCACGCCGGGCTGGACCCGCGCGGTGCGGGCCTCCGGGTCGAGCTCCAGGATCCTGTTCATGTGCCGGGTGAAGTCCAGCACCACCGCGGTGTTGACGGCCTGGCCGGCGATCGAGGTGCCTGCGCCGCGGGGCAGCACGGGGACCTGATGTTCGCGGCACACGGCCAGCGCCGCCGCGACGTCGGCCTCGTCCCGTGGCGACACGACGCCGATCGGGATCTTGCGGTAGTTCGAGGCGTCGGCCGACCACATCGCGCGGTGCGCGGGGTCGAACCGGACCTCCCCGCCGACGACCCGGCGGAGGTCGGCGGCCAGCGCGGCCGCCGCGTCGGTCTCGGTTCCCGCGTCGGACACGGCGGGGTCGGTCGGGACGTACGCACTCACGGGTTCAGTCTGACCCGCCGGGCGGGGTGGGGCTCGGGGCGGGGGCGCGCTCGCTCGTCGCCGGGGTGGCGGGCTTCTCCGCGTGGCCGTGCCCGTGTCCGTGCCCGTGTCCGTGCCCGTGGCCGTGCCCGTGGCCGTGCGCGTTACCGTGGCCGTGCCCCGCGCCCTGGCCGGGCATCGGCGCCGTGCCGGACAGCTGGATGTCCCCGGCCCGCAGCGGCGCGTCGTGGTACCTGCCCTCGTGGGCCAGGATCGGCCGCTGGTCGCCGGCGATCTCGGGGTAGCGCTCCTCGAGCTTCTGCCGCGCGTCCCACGTCCGTCGCATCCGGTCGATGTACTCGGAGTTGCCGTCGTAGACGCCGCGCCAGGTCTGGGGCATCTCGTCCTTGCTCAGGCCCGGGCTCGCCTGGCCGCCGAGCGAGAAACCGGCGGGGACCTTGCGGGTCGCGCCGCCGCAGACCGGGCAGCCCGGCGTGGTGGTGTCGGACATGGACGCCAGGTGCTCGAAGCGCACGCCGCACTCGCACCGGAAGACGTAGATCGGCACTCGAACGATCCTTCGGAGTCGGGTGACGAACGGCGCTCTCGCTCACCAGGAGTGAGCGAGAGCGCCGCCCGCAGGACGGGGGTGGTGCGTGTTCACCAGTTCTCGATGGACTTCGTGAGGATGTCGGCGATGTCGTCCTCGCTGGGGGTCCGCGGGCACGTCGCGAGCAGGCGCTGCTGCTTCATCGTGCCGGGCACGAGGTCGGGGACGTCCGACTCGGTGTAGCCGACCCCCCCGATCCCGTTCGGGATGCCGATGTCCTGCATCAGCCGCACGAGCACGGACGGCAGCTGCTCCTTGGGGTCGTTCACCCTGTCGGCCCGCGGGTCCATCAGCTCGGCGGCCCGCAGGTGCCGCTCGGGCGCGCTGTCGAAGGAGAACCGGAAGGCCTCCGGCGCGGTGAGCGACACCGACTGGCCGTGCGGGACCATCGGCTCGTCCGGCGGGTAGCCGGCGGGCACGTAGTCCTTGACCATGCCGGCGATCGGGTAGGCGTTGGCGTGCGGGATGTGCACGCCGGAGTTGCCGAAGCCCATGCCGGCGAAGGTCGCCGCCATCATCATGTTCGACCGCGCCTCGAGGTCCTCCGAACCGCGGTGCACGGCCGTGCGGAAGGACTGCGCGATCAGGTTCATCGCCTTCTCGCACCACAGGTCCGACACGGGGTTCGAGCCGCAGTAGGTGACCCGCTCATCGGGCTTCTTGCGGTCGAAGGTCGTGTAGTACCGCGCCGTGTAGCTCTCCAGCGCGTGGCAGACGATGTCCATCCCCGCCGACGCCGTGACCTCGGGCGGGAGCGACAGGGTGAGCAGTGGGTCGATCACGGCCAGGGTCGGGCGCAGCCGCCAGTGACTGATCCCGGTCTTGACCTTCATCGACAGGATGTCCAGCACGCACATGGCGGTGGACTCCGAGCCGGTGCCCGCCGTCGTCGGCACGGCGATCAGCGGCTTGAGCTGCCCCGGCGGGACCTTGGCGCTGCCGATCGGCTTGTTGATGTAGTCCATCAGCTCGCCGGGGTGACTGGTCAGCAGGTTGATCGCCTTGGCGGTGTCGATCGCCGACCCGCCGCCGACGGCCACGAACCCGTCCCACGGCCCCTGCGCCCGGGCGTACTCGGTCGCCTTGTTCATCGAGTCGTCCGTCGGCTCGACGTGCACGCCGTCGAAGACCTCGGACTCGATGTCGTAGCGCTTGAGGTTGTCCGCCAGCCGCTGCGGCGCGCCGAGGGCGTTGACCCCCGGGTCCGTGACGATCAGCACCCGACGGACGCCGTACTGGCTCAGCTCGAAGCCGATCTCGTCGAGCGCCCCGGCGCCGAACTTCAGCGGCGGTGCACCCCAGGTGAAGATGGTCTCCTCGGTCGGTTCGGGCGCTGTCATGATGCCGCCTCAGCGGGAAGAAGTACGTCGGCGCTCACGTGTACGAGCCCTCCGGTGCCGTGCGGAGCTCGTGGATCTGCTGGGCGTCGTGCCCGAAGACCATCGTCGCGTTGGTCTCCTCCTGGATCCCGCGGAGCTTCTCGACGGACTGGAACCACTGCTCGAGGTTGTTGACGATCGCCGCCGGGGCCGCGGGCGGGCCGTAGCTCTCGCCCATGTAGACCGCGTCCGAGGTGAAGATCATCGTTCCCGAGTCGGGCAGGTCGACCTGCATCGACATGCAGCCGACGGTGTGCCCCGGGGCCTGGATCAGCTTCACGCCCGGCAGGATCTCGGTGTCGCCGGACACGGTCTCCCAGTCCAGGCCCTCGTAGTCGGCCTTGAGGTGGGCCCCGTTGAAGTCCCCCTCGAAGTTCAGCGCGAACTCCTTCTCCCTGTCCGAGCAGATCAGCTTCGCATTGGTGTTCTTGAACATCTGCGCGTTGCCGGCGTGGTCGAAGTGCAGGTGCGAGAGCACCACGTAGTCGATCTCGTCGAGCCCCACGCCCATCTTGTTGAGCTGCGCGTCGAGGTACTCGTCGTCGGCGACCTGGTCGTAGGGGAAGAACTCCTGCAGTCCGGTGGGCTTCCACCGGGTCTCCCAGTCACTGGGACAGCTGGTGTCCCACAGCAGCTTGCCCTCGTCGGTCTCGACGAGCACGCAGTGCGTGGGCGCTTCGACCCAGTTGATCCGGGCGTCCTTCTGCCCGCGGGGCATGATGCTCACCCCGGGCTTGAGCAGCAGGAACGTGAGGTCGGTGTGCATCGCCCCGCACGGGATGACGCTCAGCTTGTTCGCGGTGGCCATCGTGGTCCCTTCGGCGCTGGAGGGTCGCGCGCGTCACAGGCGCGGCTACCTCGCACCGTGGCATGTGGCATGCCACTCGTCAACGCATGGCGATGTCCCGATCGGTCAGTGCCGGTCGGGGGCCGGACCCGTCCAGTCCAGGTCGATGTCGACGGCGGCCGGGCCCGGACCCAGGTCCACCCCGGCCTCCTGGGCGATGAGCAGCTCGGCGGTGTGCCGCACGTGCTCGCGCATCGCCTTCGCCGCCCCCTCGGCGTCGCCCGCCTCGATCAGGTCGAGGATCGTGCGGTGCTCGGCCACGATGTCGTCGAGGCTGCGGGAGGCGCGCGCGGTCGACACGCCTCGACGCAGCACCATGTCGCGCAGCCCGTCGACGAACGCGGCCAGCCGCGCGTTGCCCGAGGCCTCGAGCAGCACCCGGTGGAAGCGCCGGTCGTGCTCGAACATCGTGAACTCGTCGTCCACCCGCGCGGCCTTCTCCATGTGCGCGAACATCCGGCGCAGCTCGCGCTTGTGGTTCCCGTCGAGCCGGGTCACCGCGCGCCGCACCGCCGGCGGCTCCAGGAGCAGTCGCAGCGCGAAGACCTCCTCCAGGTCGTGCAGGGAGGTCAGCAGGATGCGGACGCCGCGGTTGCGTTCGAAGCGCACCATGCCCTGCTGCGCCAGCTTGATCAACGCCTCGCGAACGGGCGTGCGCGAGACGCCGAGCTGCGTGGCGAGGTTCTGCACCGAGTGCAGGCTGCCGGGCGCGAGTTCGCCGCTGATCACCGCGGCGCGCAGCGAGGCGAGGACCTGCGCGTTGACGCTCGCGGTCTCGGGGAGCTGCTTCATCCGGTGCCACCTTGCACCGGGGCGAGAGTGGCATGCGACACGTCACCGGTCAATTCGGCCGCCGACCCCGAGCCGCGCCACCGGCTCGTCCGGCGCCCGGCGGCCCTCCGGTGCCACCCGGCGCGTCGCCCCGACGGCGCGGCCGTGCCGGGGCGTCCGCACCGGGGTGTCCGCACCGGGGTGTCCGCACCGCCCCGCCGTCGCCCACTTGATAACGTCTTCCGGCGCAGGTCCAGCAGCGAGGCCCGCGGTTCCCGGTAGACCGAGACCCGCTGGACAGGTGGACATGCCCGACGACCTCGATCCGTCACGCCCGGACGAGGCCTCTCGCCAGTCCGCGCTGCTCGAACGCGTCGAGCAGCTCGAGACCGCCCTCCGCAGCCGCCCCGCCATCGAACAGGCCAAAGGCATGATCATGATGATGCAGCGCTGCGACGACGAGCAGGCCTTCCGGGTGCTCATCGCGGTCTCCCAGAGCTGCAACCGCAAGCTGCGCGAGGTCGCCACGGAGATCGTGGCGGCGCTGCCCGCGGACGAGCCGCTCCCGCCGGACATCACGGCCGCGCTCGACACCGAGGTGCGCAGGCTGCGGGCGGCCGGGCGCGGGGCGGTAGATTCCTGACGCGTGACCAGCGCGGCATCCGACTTCGTGTCCGAGACCTTCGACCCGTCCGCCTGGGCGGCCGTGCCGGGGTTCTCCTTCACCGACATCACCTACCACCGGGCGGTGGACTGCGGGGTGGTGCGGATCGCGTTCGACCGCCCCGAGGTCCGCAACGCCTTCCGCCCGCACACCGTCGACGAGCTCCACACGGCGCTGGAGCACGCCCGGACCAGCGCCGACGTCGGCTGCGTGCTGCTGACGGGCAACGGGCCCTCCCCGCGCGACGGCGGGTGGGCGTTCTGCTCCGGCGGCGACCAGCGCATCCGCGGCCGCACCGGCTACCAGTACGCGTCCGGGGACACCGCGGACACGGTGGATGCCGGGCGGGCCGGGCGGCTGCACATCCTCGAGTGCCAGCGGCTGATCCGGTTCATGCCCAAGCCGGTCATCGCCGTCGTCACCGGGTGGGCGGCCGGCGGCGGGCACTCGCTGCACTCGGTCGCCGACCTGACCCTCGCCTCGGCCGAGCACGCCCGGTTCAAGCAGACGGACGCCGACGTCGGCTCCTTCGACGGCGGCTACGGCAGCGCCTACCTGACCCGCCACGTCGGGCAGAAGTTCGCCCGGGAGATCTTCTTCCTCGGCCGCACCTACACCGCCGAGCAGATGCACCACATGGGCGCGGTCAACGCCGTCTACCCCCACGCCTCGCTCGAGGCCGAGGCCCTGCAGTGGGGCCGGGAGATCCTCGGCAAGTCCCCCCAGGCCCAACGCATGCTCAAGTACAGCTTCAACCTCATCGACGACGGCCTGGTCGGCCAGCAGCTCTTCGCCGGCGAGGCCACCCGCCTGGCCTACATGACCGACGAGGCCGTCGAAGGCCGGGACGCCTTCCTGCAGAAGCGCGACCCGGACTGGTCGCCGTACCCCTGGCACTACTGACCGGTGAGGGCGATGGTCGCTCTGGCGACCATCGCCCTCACGAGGGTCGGGGCCAGGTACCCGGGGGCGTGCCGGTGGGATCCTGGGGGTCATGCGGCCGCTGCACGCGCTCCCCCTCGACGGCTCCCCGGAGTCGTTCGACGCCCTCGTCCACGCCCTCGACGCCGCGCTCGACGGGACCGGCGCCGCCGTGGTGCCGGGGGCGACCACGCCGCCGGCCCCCGAGGTGCCCGACGAGGTCGCGGTCGTCATCTCCACCTCCGGGTCCACGGGCACGCCCAAGCACGTGATGCTCAGCGCCGCGGCCCTCACCGCCTCGGCCCGCGCCACCGAGGCCCGCCTCGGCGGCCCCGCCCGCTGGGTGCTCGCGCTGCCCGCCGAGCACGTCGCCGGGGTACAGGTCGTGCTGCGCGCCCTGCTCGCCGGCGCCGCGCCCGTCGTCCAGGACCTGCGGGAAGGCTTCCGGCCCGCCGGCTTCGCCCGGGCCACCGGCCGGCTGCCGCACGGCACCCGCCGCTGCACCAGCCTCGTCCCCACCCAGCTCGGCCGGGTCCTCGACGAGGGCGGCGCCGGGATGTACGCCCTCGCGGGCTACGACGCGGTGCTGGTCGGCGGGGCGGCGCTGGCCCCCGCGCTGCGCGACCGGGCCGAGGAGGCCGGCATCCGGGTCGTCACGACCTACGGGATGAGCGAGACGTGCGGGGGGTGCGTCTACGACGGCGTGCCGCTCGCGGGCGTCCGGGTCGCCCTCGGTGCCGACGGGCGGCTCTCCCTGGGCGGGCCGATGCTCGCGGAGGGGTACCTCGGCGACCCGGAACTGACGGCGGCCTCCTTCGTCGACGACCTCTTCGTGACCGGCGACCTCGGGCGCTGGGACGGCGACCGGCTCGCCGTCCTGGGTCGCGCCGACGACGTGATCGTGACCGGCGGTGAGAAGGTCGCCCCGGCCGCGGTGGAACGGGTGCTCGCGGCGCAGCCCGGCGTGGGGGCGGTGTGCGTGGTCGGCGTCCCGGACCCCGAATGGGGGCAGGCCGTGGTGGCCGCCGTCGTCCCGTCGGGCGTCGTGCCGGACGTCGAGGGGCTCCGCCGGGCCGTGCGCGAGGCGGTGGGCCGCGCCGCGGTCCCCCGGCGGGTGCGGCTGCTGCCGGAGCTTCCACTGCGGGGCGTGGGCAAGCCGGACCGCGCGGCGGTCGTCGCCCTGCTCTCCACACCCGATCCGGGGTGAGATCGCCCGAAGTGGTGACGGAAGGTGACACCCCATCGTGGTGCTCACTCTCCGTTGATTGACGGTCACGCCTTCATCCGATCTGCTTCCTTCCCACACGGCACTTCTTCACCTGCCGTCACAGGAACCACGCGGGGGACGGGGAGCACGGATGCGGATGAGGTGGCGCGCGGGCCTGGTGGTGGCCGCGGCGACGGCACTCGCGGCCGGCGGGGTCGCACCGGCGGGCGCGAGCGGGGGCGGGGGCGGGGGGTCCACGACGTGGCGGGCGGACCTGGCCTCCGGTGAGGCCGCGGGGGTCGTCGAGGGTGGCGACGGCGTGCGGCTCGACCCGGCGACGGCCTTCGCCGCCCCGCTCGAGCAGGGCGGGATGACCGAGGAGGCCGCGCCCGCCGACGCGGTGCCCACCGGGCTGCTCACCCTCGACCCGCGGCGGCTCGAGCGGCCGACCTCGCGGGTGGACGCGCTGGTCGTCGGCGACCTCCCACCCGGTACCACGGCGTCGGTCGACGTCCGTGGACGCAGGGCCTCGGGGGGCTGGACCGAATGGATCCCGGCGACGGCCTCGGGCGCGGACTCCGGGAGCGTCGCACTGCCGGCTCCGACCTCGGAGGTGCAGGGCCGGCTCGTGCTCACCGGCTCCCCCGGGGGCGCCGCGCCGACCGTGCGCGGCGTGACCCTCACGGCCGCGCCCACGACCGCCACCGGGGGCGGGCCCGAGCTGACCGAGAACGCCCCGTTCAGCGCCGACGTCTTCGCCACCCGTGAGGGGCTCGTGGGCGGCACGACCGCGAACGGCCACACGATCACCGAGCGGGACCACTTCGTCGCGCTGCCCTCGCGCCGGGCCCTGTCCCCGCGGGGCAGCAGCGACTACTCGGTCCGGGTGTGCGCGCCCGACGGGAAGTGCGCGTTCGCCCCGGTGTGGGACGTCGGGCCGTGGAACACCCGCGACGACTACTGGAACCCGCCGGCGCAGCGCCAGGAGTGGAAGGACCTGCCGCAGGGCGTGCCGCAGGCGCAGGCCGCCTTCCGCGACGGCTACAACGGCGGCAACGACCAGTTCGGCCGGAAGCTCGTGAACCCGGCCGGCATCGACCTCGCCGACGGGACGTTCTGGGACGCGCTCGGGCTGAAGGACAACTCGCAGGTCCGGGTCGACTACCTGTGGACGGGCTCGGTGCGGCTGTCGAAGGTCGAGTCGGGCTCCGCGGACGGGACCGCGCAGGTGCGGGCCGAGCCGTCGGACGACGCGGAGATCGTCGGCGTCGCCGCCGACACCGCGGACGTGCCGGTGCAGTGCGCGACGGGCGCCGGCCTCGACGCCTGGTTGCGGATCGGCGACCGGCAGTTCCTCAGCGCCGCCGTGCTGCCGGAGGTGCGGGACGTGCCCGCGTGCGACGACCTGGACGCCGGTGTGGTGCCCGCCGGACCTGGGACCGGGGGCGGCCCGGCGGACGACGGCACGGCGGACGACCGAACTGCGGCGGACGCTGGCACGGCGGACGGAGCTGCCACGGACGGAACTGCGGCGAGCGGAGCTGCGACGGACGAAGCTGCGGCGAGCGGAGCTGCGACGGACGAAGCTGCGGCGAGCGGAGCTGCGACAGCGGCCGGGGCACCGGCCCCGGTGGCGCTGGACGCGAGTGCCGAGGTCGGGGGTGCCGCCGCGGTGCGGGCGGGCGCGTCGACCGTCGACGGCGACCCCCGCGCCCGGTCGACCACACCCGCCACCGCGGGCCCGGTGCCGGCGGCCACGGCGGCACCCGACCCCACCCCCATCGCGTCGACACCTGACGGCGGCACCCCCGCCCCGCCGACACCGGCCGGCACCACGCCCGGTGCTTCCGTCCCCACCGGCTCCACGCCCGCCGGCCCGACACCGGCCGCGTCCACGATCGTCGCCGCCACACCGATGGGGCCGTCGGTCGAGACGCCCCGAACGGCGACCGTCCGCGCCGACTAGATTCGACGCGTGGCCACGCTGGCGCAGTGGGTCGAGGGTGCTCGGCCGCGGACCCTGCCGACCGCCGTCTCCCCCGTCCTGGTGGGCACCGGGGCCGCGATCGGCTCCGGCACCGTCGAGATCGGCCGCGCGGTCCTCGCGCTGATCGTCTCGGTCGCCCTGGTGATCGGGGTGAACTTCGCCAACGACTACTCGGACGGCATCCGCGGGACGGACGACGAGCGCGTCGGGCCGCTGCGGCTCGTCGGCTCGAGGCTCGCGAGCCCCGTCGCGGTGCGCACCGCCGCGCTGGTCTGCTTCTCGATCGCGGCGCTCGCCGGGCTGACCCTGGTCTCGCTGAGCCGGACCTGGTGGTTGATCGCCGTCGGTGCGGTGTGCATCGCGGGCGCCTGGTTCTACACCGGCGGCAAGAAGCCCTACGGTTACGCGGGCCTCGGCGAGATCGCCGTGTTCGTCTTCTTCGGGCTGGTCGGCGTGCTCGGCACCGTCGTGACCCAGAGCGGGCCACCCGGGGCGCCCGCGATCGTGGGCGCGGTCGGCGTCGGGCTGCTGTGCTGCGCGGTGCTGGTCGCGAACAACCTGCGCGACATCGCCGGCGACGAGGTGGTGGGCAAGCGGACCCTCGCCGTCGCGCTCGGCGACCACGAGACCCGCCGGCTGTACGCGGCGCTGGTGCTGCTGCCGTTCCTGCTGACGATCGCCATGGCGGTCCGCAGCTGGCCGGTGCTCGTCGCGCTGCTCGCCCTGCCGCTCGCGATCGGGCCGGTCCGCCGCGTGCTGGCCGGCGCCGAGGGGCGCAAGCTCATCCGGGTGTTGCGGGACACCGGTCTGCTGTTGCTGGCCTGGTCAGCGGGGACCGCGGTCGGTCTCGCCCTCGGCCTGGCCGTCTGAGGCGGGCGCGTCCGGTCCGGACCCGGAAGGGGCGCTGCCGGCCGGGTCCTGAAGGGGGCGGTGGGCGGGGTCGTCGGCCGGTTCGTGGGCGCGGCCGTCGGCCGGGCCGTGGACGTGGCCGTCAGCGGGGTCGAGCGTAGGGCGGTCGGCCGAGGCGCCGGCGCGGTCGTCGGCGGGGTCGTCGCCGCGCAGGCGCGCCCGCAGCGCGTCCCGCTGGGCGCTGCGCCGCCGGCCGGACTCGGCCAGCGCCAGGTCCAGCCGGGCCCGCAGCCCACGGAACACGACCAGCGACAGCGGCAGCGCCACCACCAGGGCGAGCAGGATCGCCAGCAGCAGCGGCACGCCCACCAGGGCCAGCAGGGCCGCGATGACGGCGACGAGACCGAGTCGGGCGACCGTGTAGACGACGACCGTCGCCGCCAGGCCGGGAGCCTGCCGGCTGCCCGGCGCGGCCGAGAGCTCGAAGTCGGTGTCGCGGTCGCTGTCGGTGCCGGGGCCTGTCGCCATGACGTCGAGGGTACGACCGCGCGGACGGTGGCCGTGGGCGGCTTTGCCGTTCGCCGCCCCGGACCGACCGACGGGCCGGGTGGCGGCCCGCCCATACGCTTGCGTCACGCCGGCAGTGGCACCGTGGGGCCCGGCGGAGTCCTCGGCCGGGCGCGGAACCGCAGCTCAGGTCCTCCACATCCGCCGCTCAGGCCCCTCTCGGACGGCCGCCGCGACACCGACCGGGTCGCGCCCGTCTGCCCGTTTTGCCCTTTAAGAGCCCTTTACCTCCGCCCAACCGTTCGAGTACCCGGGGTCCCCGGTGTCACGATGGCCCGGTAATCGACGATGCGGAGGCTTCGGATGTCTGCTCCGACCCAGAACTCGAACGAGCGACTGCTCACCCCCGGTGAGGTGGCCGCCCTGTTCCGTGTCGATCCCAAGACCGTGACCCGTTGGGCCTCGGCCGGCCGGATCGGCTCGATCCGGACCCCTGGCGGCCACCGCCGCTTCCGGGAGTCCGAGGTGCGCGGGATGCTCGCGGACCTCACCAGCGAGGCCACGATCGGCGCCCAGCGCGCCTGAGCCGACCCGGCGTCGACCCCTCGGCGGCACCGGGCGACCGACCCCCGGCCGGACGTCGGTGACCCCTCCGGGTCCGCGGATCCGGGCCGGCCTCCCGCCCACCCGGATCCGCGCTCACCGGGCGCACGACCAGCTCACCGGGCACACGGCCACCCGTCCGCTCCACCCCCTCCCCGGGTGGCTTCACCCGGGCATCGCCCCGCCCACAGGTACGCTCGGTACCGGAGGTGGTTGGTGATGCTGTACCTCATCGCGTTCGCCGTCGCGGCCGTCATCGCGCTGCTGCTGTGGCGGGCGATGAGTGGTGACCGCGCGGACGTCCCGCGGGGCACCGGCGCGTCCCGTCCCGCGGGCCCGCCCCGGCGGCCCGGGCCGACCGGGCCCGACGACGATCCCGACTTCCTGCGCAGCCTGGACGAGTCGATGCGCCGCGGCGACGACCCGCCGCCCCCCGTCAAGGACTGAGACCCGGGGAACCGGGCCCCGGGACGGGCCGGGGGTGCACGGTCATGGGCCGGCGGACCGGCCGATGCCGGGGGCGCCCGCTCAGCTCGGGAAGCCGTCGGCCACCGAGGCCGCCAGCTCCAGCAGCGCCGTCCGCGTCGGCGGCGACAGGCGGTCCAGGTCCACCTCGGCGCCCTCCTCCAGGTGCGGGTCGAACGGGATCTGCACCACCGCGCGGCACCGCCCCGCGAAGTGCTGCGCCACCCGCTCGAGGTCCACCGCGCCGGCCTGCCGGTGCACGTTGTTGATCACCGCGACCGCGTTGCGCACCAGGTCCCCGTGGTCGTGCGCCTCCAGCCAGTCCATGGTCGCCGACGCGCTGCGGGCGCCGTCGATCGAGCCGGACGAGACGATGATCAGCTGATCGGCCACGCCGAGCACGCCGTACATCGCCGAGTGCATCAGACCGGTGCCGCAGTCGGTGAGCACGATGTTGTAGAAGTGCTCCAGCAGCGTGACCGTACGGCGGTAGTCGTCCTCGCTGAAAGCCTCGGAGACGGCCGGGTCCTGCTCGCTCGCCAGCACCTCCAGCCGCGACGGACCCTGCGACGTGTAGGCCCGGACGTCGCTGTAGCGGCGGACCCGCTGGGCGTCGCGCAGCAGGTGCCGCACCGTCGCACTCGTCTCCAGCGGGATCTTCTGGCTCAGCGTGCCGCGGTCCGGGTTGGCGTCGACCGCCACGACCCGGTCGCCCCGCAGCGAGGCGAACGTCGCCCCCAGGGTCGCGGTGATCGTCGTCTTGCCGACGCCGCCCTTGAGGCTCAGCGTCGCGATCTTGTGGCAGCCGAGCAGGGCCTGGTTCACCCGGGTCGTCAGCTCCCGCTCGCGGATGTCCTGCGGGCTCTCCCCCGGGTTGATCAGGCGCCCGGTCAGCAGGTAGAGCAAGCGCCGCCAGCCGGTGCGCGGTGGCCGCCGCCTGCTCGGCTTGAGCAGCCGTGCGGTGGACAGGTCGGCGAGGTCCGCGTCGGAGTCGGCGCGCGCCTGCTGCGCCTCCCGGGCGGCGACGGCGCCGGGGTCGGTCCAGCGCCCGACGTCCCGGATCGGTCGGTTCGGACCGGTGGGTGGGCCGAGCGGCACCCCGCGCGGGGGTGTGCGGCCCTCCTCCGCCACCACCCGGCGCTCTCGCGGGGGGCGCTGTGCGGCGGTGCGCCACTGCGGCGGGGCGGGCGGCGGGTCCGCGGGTTCGGCCTGCCGGTCCCCCGTCTCGGCCGCGGGAGCCTCGGCGGCCCGGTGTGCCCCGGTCGGACCCACCTCGTGCGGGGCGTGCCCGTTCGGGGCCGCGTGGTCGGAGGGCGCGCCGTTCGGGGCCGCGAAGTCCGGACCGGCGCCGTTCGGGTCCGTGCCGTGCGGGGCCGTGCCGTGCGGGTCCGTGCCGTGCGGGTCCGTGCCGTGCGGGTCCGTGCCGTGCGGGTCCGTGCCGGTCGGAGTCGCGTCGTGCGGATCCGCACCGCTCGGGGCCGTGCCCTGGGGGACTCGGCCGGGAGCGGGGGTGCCGTTCGTGGCCCGGTCCTGGGCCGGTGCACCGTTCGGCGACGGGCCGTGCGGAGCCGCACCGTTCGGAGGCGCACTGTGAGGAGGCGCACTGTGAGGAGGCGCACTGTGAGGAGGCGCAGCACGGGGCGGCGCGGTGCGCTGCGCCGGCGGTTCGGCGCGTCGGGGCTCGGGTGGCCGGCCCGGGTGCCGTTCGGATACCGTGCGCCGTCCCTCGTCCCCGCCCGGGGCCGGATACGGGTCGACGTCGTCGAGTTCGCTCTCGAGCAGGTCCGAACCCCAGCCGGCGTCGTCGGGCACCACGCCCCACGTCTCGTCCCGCCGGGCACCGAGACCGGGGTACTGCGCGTGCGCCCCGCCCTGTGCCTGCTCCTGCGTCCTCCCCCGGTCCTGACCCGACTGCGCGCGCCGGTCCTCGTCGGGCGCGTCGGAGGCCTGCCGCCGCGACCGTCGGGCGTTCTGCGCCCACCTCTCGCGGACGTAGCGGCCCACGGAACCGTCGGGGTACTCGTCGGGCCCGGTCTGACTCACGGTTGCCGACGGTAGTCGCGCGAACCGCGTGGGTCGAGGTGATGCCGTGCGGCTCGCTCGGACGGGCGGCCGCCGGACCGGCCGACAGGGCTCATGGTCAGCCCAGTCCCGCGTAGGAGTGCAGGCCCGCCACCACCATGTTGATGAAGAACAGGTTGAAGATGACCGCGGACAGGCCGAGGATGTTGATCCATGCCGCGCCGACGTGCCGCCAGCCCGCGGTGGCGCGGGCGTGCAGGTAGGCCGCGTAGATCACCCAGGCGACGAACGCGACGGTCTCCTTGGGGTCCCAGCCCCAGAACCGACCCCACGCCGCCTCGGCCCAGATCGCGCCGGCGATCACCGCGAAGGTGTACATCGGGAACCCGACGACCGTGGTCCGGTACGCGAGCCGGTCGAGGGTGTCCGCCGCGGGGAGCTTCGCCGCGAACCGCGCCGGCTTCCCGGACCGCTTCATCAGGTAGAGGATGCTCGCGACACCGGGGACGATGAACAGCCCCGTCGCGAGAGTGACCGTGGTCACGTGGATGACCAGCCAGTACGACTGCAGGGCGGGGACCACCGGCGCGGCCTGGGCGTAGAGCACCGTGCCCGCCAGCACCATCAGCGTCAGCACCGGGGCCAGCACGAACACCCCGAGCCGGCGCACGCCCCGGTTCCTGCGGGCGACCCGCTGCAGCACGATCAACCACGCCACCACCGCCGCGAGGCAGACCGCGGAGGTGAACTCGTACATGTTGCCGAGCGGCCAGCGCTCCGCGGCGATCCCGCGCAGCACGATCGAGCCGAGGTGCAGCAGCACCCCGAGCACGGAGAGCGACACGGCCATCCGGCCGAACCGCTCGCCCCGCGGGCGGCCGGGCTTCGCGGGCGCGGCGGCCGCGGGTGCCGGGACGTCGGCGTTCTCGTCGCTGACGAGGCCCAGGTCCGCGGTGCCGGACCCGGACGTGGGGACCGCGGCGACGGCGACGGGCACCTCCGCGGCCGGTGCCGCGGCGGGCGAGCGGGCCGACACGTACTCGATCGCGTAGAACGCCATGGCCAGCAGGTACACGACGACGGTGCCCTGGAAGAGCATGTCGCTGTACTGCGAGAGCACCGGATCGACGGTCATCGGTCTCCACCGTTCGTCGGGGTTTCCAGAAGGTCGGCGCGCAGCCGGTCGAACTCCTCGCCGTAGCCCGCGCGGTCGGTCCGGGCGAGCCCGCCCAGCTCGACGCGGGTGCGGCCCTCGCCCTCGGGCGTCACCCGCACCCAGAACCGCCGTCGTTTCACCGACAGCGAGAGCCCGAGACCGAGCAGGACCAGGATCGCGAACACGAGCACCGTCACCTGGCCGGGGTCGTGGCTGACCTGCAGCGCCGCCCACTGGGTGACGTCGTCGAACCGGATCCGGGTGCCGTCGTCGAGCGTGATCTCCTGGCCCGGGACCATGTTCTCGCGCGCGACCCGGACCAGCTCGCCGGAGTCGACCTTCGACTGGTCGACCGAGAAGATCGACTGTCCGCGCCCGTCGTCGAGGCCGAGATCGCCGCGCATGACGTCGATCGCCACCTCCGGCGCGAGCAGGTCGGGGAACGTCGAGGTGACGACGTTGCCGCCCGAGCTCGTCGGGGCGAAGAGGCCGGTGATCGCGATCGAGCTGCGCTGCCGCTCGGCCTCGTCGGCGATACCGGGGCGCTCGAACTTCGTCGCACCCTGGGACAGGTAGGTCGTGGTGTCCACGGGCTGCCACTGGATCTCGCCGGTGCGCTGCTGCCCGTCCGGCCAGGTCACCGTGAACCGCGGGGCGTACCCGTGGTTGAGGAGGTAGACGCGCTCGCCGTCGAGGCGCAGCGGGTGGTTCACCGACAGGGTGTACGGCCGCCACGTCGCCGTGTCGCCGGCGCGGACCTCGTCGGCGGTCTGGTAGGCCAGCTCGGCGGTGTACTGCTCGGGCTGGCCGTTCGGCAGGTAGTCCGCGGCGAAGGAGTCCACCCGGAAGCAGAACGGGTCGAGCCGGGTCCCGTCGACGCGCAGGCCGGGTCGGAAGGAGTCGTAGCCCAGGATCGACGTGTTGCAGAACTGGCTGCCGTCGGCGAGCACGACGATCTGGCCCTCGTAGCCGAAGAGCTTCCCGACCGCGATGCCGATGAGCAGCCCGACCAGGCTCATGTGGAACACGAGGTTGCCGGTCTCGCGCAGGAAGCCGCGCTCGGCCGAGACGCTGCGGGCGCCGTCGGTGTCCTGCTCGGCGCGGCGCCACCCCGTCAACCGCCGGCGGACCCGCTCGAGGACCTCCTCGGGGGTGCCGTCGACGACGCCCTCGGCGTGGTGCGGCATGCGCGCCAGGTTCCGCGGGGTGGCGACGGGCTTCTGCCGCATCGCGCGCAGGTACTCCAGCGACCGCGGGGTCAGGCAGCCGATGAGCGAGATCATCAGCAGCAGGTAGATCGCGGCGAACCACGGCGTCGCGAAGATCTCGAAGGCGCCGATCTTGTCCAGCAGCGGGGCGAGCCGCGGGTAGTCGGCGAAGTACTGGTCCACGAGCTGCTGGTTGAGCGACCGCTGCGGCAGCAGCGCACCCGGCAGCGAGGCCAGGGCCAGCAGGAACAGCAGCACCAGGGCGGTGCGCATGCTGGTGAGGCCGCGCCAGGCGTTGCGCAGCACGGCGAGGACGGCGCGCACGCCGCCCGGGCGTCGGGGCGGCCGGGGCGGGGCCTCCGGCGAGACGGGAGGCGCGGTGGGCGGGCTGCTCATCGGCTGTCACACACGGCGGCGGCTCACAATGCCGGGGTGAACCCGGCGACGGCGACCTGCAGCTGCGCGAGCATGCTCCCCCACAGCCCGCTCACCAGCAGTGCGCCCACGGCGACCATCAGGACGCCGCCGGCGATCTGGATCGGCCGGGTGTGCCGGCGCAGCCAGCCGAGCGCGGAGACCGCGCGGGAGGCGCCCAGCGCGATGACGACGAACGGCAGGCCGAGCCCGGCGCAGTAGGCCAGCGTGAGCACGACCCCGCGCAGCGACCCGCCGCCGGTGCCGGCGGCCACGGCCACCACGCCCGCCAGCGTCGGACCGATGCAGGGCACCCAGCCGAGGCCGAACACCGCGCCCAGCAGCGGCGCCCCCCAGAGCCCGAGCCTGGGGACCCAGTGGACCCGGCGCTCGTTCTGCAGGACGGGGATGAGGCCGACGAACGCCAGCCCCATCACGATCATCACGATCCCGCCGATCCGCTGCAGCACGGCCTCGTTGCGCACGAGGACGTCGGCCAGCCAGACGACGCCGACCAGGATCGCCCCGAACACGACCGTGAACCCGGCGACGAACAGGGCCGCGGCGCCGGCCACCCGGAAGCGGCCCTCGCGGCGCTCGCGCACCTGCTCGCGGGTGACGGGCGGGGCGTCCGCGCCGACGAGCCCGGCCAGGTAGGCGAGGTAGCCGGGGACCAGCGGGACCACGCAGGGGGACGCGAAACTGACCGCTCCGGCGAGCACGGCGACCACTGCTGCGACGAGCAGGGGGCCGCTGACCGCGAGGGTGGTCGACGCATCCATCACCGGACAGGGTATGCGCAGGCCGAGCCCCGGTGCGCGGTGGGTTCTACAAGTCGTAGTGGAACCGCTCACCCGTGCGTCCGGGCGGCACGCCCGCGCCCACACCGGCCACTCGAGCACGTTGTGGATCCATGGTGCTCTCAGCCGCGTCCCGGAACGCGTGATGGAGCCATACTGCGCTCAGACCGCGCCCGAGAGCGCATTACGGAGCTATACTGCGCCCAGGCCGCGCTCGGAAGCGCGTCATGGAGCCATAGCGCGTTCCAGCCGCGCCCGGGGACGCGTTGTGGAGCCATGGTGCATTCACTGCCCGGTGGTCGGCGGGGCCGGCTCCTCGGCGGCGACGCGAGTGACCGTGGCGAGCAGGTCCGACGGGCGGATCTGCGTGAGGTAGACCGCGGCGACCCGGTGCTGCCGGTCGAGCACGATCGTCGACGGCACCACGTTGCGGGGGTAGCCGGACAGCGCGGCGAGCACCCGGCCGGGCTGGTCGAAGATCGAGTCGTAGGTCAGTCCGCGGTCGCGGACGAAGTCGCGGGCGGCGTCCCGGTCGTCCCGCACGTCGATGCCGAGCACCGCGACCCCGGCGTCCTTCGTCTGCTGGGCCACGAACTCCAGGTCCGGCGCCTCGGCCCGGCACGGGCCGCACCACGAGCCCCAGATGTTGAGCACCACGACCTGGCCCGGGAAGTCCTTCAGGCCGATCGTCCGCCCCTCGTGCAGCAGCGACTCGCCCGCGAGCTCCGGGACGGCGCCGCGGGACTCCGGCGGGTCGTAGAAGATCGTCGTCTGCCCGTTCGGCGCCACGAACGTGAACTCCTGCTGGCCGCTCGCCACGGCGTCCTTGCTCGTGGAGCAGCCCGCCAGCACGAGCAGCCCCAGCAGCAGCGGCAGGATCCGTCTCATGCGCCCGTCGCCGTCGGGTCGCTGGAGCCGGCCGGCTCGCGGTAGCGGAGCCCGGTCACGGTGGTGCCGGTGAACTCGACGCTGGTCAGCGAGGCCAGCGCGCACTTCCGCGAGCGCGGGTCGTGCCAGAGCCGCTGGCCCAGCAGGTAGCGCCGCAGGGTCCAGATCGGCAGCTGGTGGGACACGCACACGGCCTCGTGCCCCTCCGCCAGCACCCGCGCGCGGTGCACCGCGCCGAACATCCGGTGCGCGATCTTCAGGTACGGCTCGCCCCACGAGGGGGTGAAGGGGTCGCGCATCAGCCGCCAGTTCTCGGGCCGGCGCAGCGCGCCGTCGCCGACGCCGAACCGCTTGCCCTCGAACAGGTTGCCGGACTCGATCAGCCCGTCCTCGGACACGATGTCCAGGCCGTGCGACTTGGCGATCGGCGTCGCGGTCTCCTGGGCGCGCTGCAGCGGCGACGCGAGGACCGCGGCGATGTCGGAGTCGGCCAGCTTCTCGGCGACGAGCTCGGCCTGGGCCCGGCCGTCGTCGGAGAGCCGGAAACCGGGCATGCGTCCGTAGAGGACGCCGTCGGGGTTGTGCACCGTCCCGTGCCGCAGTAGGTGGACGACGGTCCGGGGGCCGGTCGGGTCGGGCGAGGTGCGGTCCCCACCGGGAAAGGGATCGGCGGGGACCGGGTCGCCGGGATCGACGTGCGCGGGATCGACGTGCGCGGGATCGACGTGCGCGGGATCGACGGGGGCGTTCACGCCAGCTGCACCGCCGCGGCCGCCGCGCGCGCCGCGTCGGGCAGCGCCTTCTCGATCACGGCGAAGGCGTCGTCGTCGAGCGCGGCCGAGACGAACCAGGCCTCGAAGTTGCTGGGCGGCGCGTAGACCCCGCGCTCCAGCAGGGCGTGGAAGAAGGGCGGGAAGCGCCAGGTCTGCGCGGCCTTCGCCGTGTCGTAGTCCACGACCTCCTCCTCGGTGAAGAAGATCGAGAACATGTTCCCGGCCGTCTGGACCCGGTGCGGCACTCCGGCCTCACGGAGTGCCCCGCCGATCATGCCGACGAGGCGCTCGGCGTTGGCGTCGAGCGCGTCGTAGACGGCCTTGTCGGCCTGCCGCAGGGTGGCGAGCCCGGCGGCGACCGCGACGGGGTTCCCCGACAGCGTGCCCGCCTGGTAGACCGGCCCGGCCGGAGCGAGGTGGGCCATGTGCGCGGCGGGCCCGCCGAAGGCCGCGGCCGGCAGCCCGCCGGACATGACCTTGCCGAAGGTGTAGAGGTCGCCGGCCACGCCCTCCAGCCCGAACCAGCCGGCGGGCGAGACGCGGAACCCGGTCATCACCTCGTCGACCACCAGCAGGGCGCCGTGCTCGCGGGTGATGTCGCGCAGCCCCTGGTTGAAGCCCGGGCGCGGCGCGACCGCGCCCATGTTGCCCGCCGCGGCCTCGGTGATCACGCAGGCGATCTCGGTGCCGCGCTCGGCGAAGACCTGCCGGACCGCGTCCAGGTCGTTGTACGGCAGGACGACGGTGTCGCCGGCCTGCGCCCCCGTGACGCCCGGGCTGGTCGGCAGGCCCAGGGTCGCGACACCCGAGCCCGCCTGGGCGAGGAGGGCGTCGACGTGACCGTGGTAGCAGCCCGCGAACTTGACGACGACCGTCCGGCCGGTGATGCCGCGGGCCAGCCGGATCGCACTCATCACGGCCTCGGTGCCCGAGTTCACCAGCCGCACCTGCTCCACCGGCGCGACCCGGTCGATGATCGCCTCGGCCAGCTCGATCTCCGTCGGGGTCGGGGCGCCGAAGGAGAGGCCGGACCCGGCGGCGGTCCGCACGGCGTCGACGACGGCGGGGTGCGCGTGCCCGAGGATCATCGGGCCCCACGAGGAGACCAGGTCGACGTAGCGCAGCCCGTCGGCGTCGGTCAGCCAGGGGCCCTGCGCCGAGACCATGAAGCGCGGCGTGCCGCCGACCGAGGTGAACGCCCGGACCGGCGAGTTGACGCCGCCCGGGATCACCTCGGCGGCGCGGGCGAACAGGCCCGCGGAGACCTCGGGCGTGATCGGGGTGAAGGGGGCACTCACGGCATCCAGTCTCACATCCGCGCCGCGGTCCGGCCCGTGGGGTCGGCGTGGCGTGCGCCGCGGCGTCAGCGCCGGGCCGCGAACCAGGCCGCGGACGGGCGCACGAACATCAGCACCACGCCGGCGACGGCGAGCACCACCGGCACGAGCACGATCAGCGACGACCCCGGGCCACCCAGGTTGAGCAGCAGGAACCCGCAGAACAGGACGGTGAGCGCGGTGACGGTGATCCGTCCCCACGACTTGCCGGCGAACGCGGCGACGGCCATGCCGATGTAGACCAGCGCGAGCACCGCGGCCAGGGCGAGCAGCAGCCGCACGGCCTGCAGGAACTGGTCGAAGGAGACGTTGTACTGGGTGAGCAGGGCGTCGAGCCCGAGCTCCGGCGGGAACATCTCCTGCGAGATCGGCACGAACAGCCCGAGGACACCGAACACCAGGAACGGCAGGGCGCTCAGCACCAGCAGGACCAGCGCACCGATCATCGTGGCCGGGCGGCGGACCGCCTGCGGCTCGGCGCCGGACGACGCGGACCCCGACGAGTACGGGCTGTAGGCGTACTGCCCGGACTGCGGATCGCCGGCCCGGGGGCCGGTCGGCGCGCCCTGCGGGGCACCCTGGGGGTACGGGTTCTGCGGGTACTGCGCATACTGGCCCGCCGAGGGTCCGCCGGGGTAGTAGCGGGGTCCCTCACCCTGATCGCCGGTGCTCACGGCCACCACGGTACCGGTCAGCCCCGACGGCGGACGTCCTCCGACAGGCGGACCACCGCCGTCAGGAACTCCAGCACCACCCGTAGCAGGAGCAGCACGAACACGGCGACCACACCGCCGGCGACGAGCGCCGCGACCCCGAGCCCGAAGCCCCGCAGGAAGAACCCGACTACGCCCACCACGTAGCACAGCGTGGTCACCACGATGCCCACGACGTAGACGAACCTGACCACCGACGGCGTCGCGAACCGCTCGAAGTTCAGGTCGGTGAGGGCGCCGAGGACGCCGGGCTCCTGGTCGGTCCGCATGCGATCAGTCCAGCAGACCCGCGACCTCGGCCGCCCAGTAGGTCAGCACCACGTCCGCGCCCGCGCGGCGCAGCGAGGTCAGCGTCTCCACGATGGTCCGCTCGCGCTCCAGCCATCCCTGCGCCGCGGCGGCCTCGATCATCGCGTACTCGCCCGACACCTGGTACGCGGCCACCGGGACGTCGGCGGTGTCGGCGACGGTCCGCAGCACGTCGAGGTACGGCAGCGCCGGCTTGACCATCACCATGTCCGCGCCCTCGTCGAGGTCCAGCGCGAGCTCGCGCAGCGCCTCCCGGAGGTTCGCGCCGTCCTGCTGGTAAGTCTTGCGGTCGCCCTTCAGCTGGCTCTCGACGGCCTCGCGGAACGGGCCGTAGAAGGCGCTGGCGTACTTGGCGGTGTAGGCGAGGATGCCGGTGTCGGTAAAGCCCGCCCCGTCGAGCGCCTCGCGGATCACACCGACCTGACCGTCCATCATCCCGCTGGGCGACACCAGGTGCGCCCCGGACTCGGCCTGCACCACGCCCATCCGCGCGTAGACCTCGAGCGTGGCGTCGTTGTCGACGCAGCCCTGCCCGTCGAGCACCCCGCAGTGCCCGTGGTCGGTGAACTCGTCCAGGCAGAGGTCGGACATGAGCACGGTCGAGTCGCCCAGCTCGGCGCGCAGGTCCCGCAGCGCGACGTTGAGGACCCCCGCGGGGTCGGTCGCCCCGGAGCCCGCGGCGTCGTGCCGCTCGGGGACGCCGAACAGCATGATCCCGCCGACCCCGCGGTCCACCGCCTCGACCGCGGCCTTCCGCAGCGTGTCGCGGGTGTGCTGGACCACCCCGGGCATCGACGAGATCGGCACCGGCTCCGCGGCGCCCTCCTTGACGAACATCGGCAGGACCAGGTGCCGGGGCCGCAGCTCGGTCTCGGCCACCAGCCTGCGCAGCGCCGGGGTGGAACGCAGCCGGCGGGGACGCTGGGCGGGATAGGCCATGCGGCCAGCGTACGACCGGGCGGGGTGGGACCGCGGCCGGACCCGGTGGGCAGGGGATCTGCACCAACGGCACTCTCGTGCGGACCTACCGCACGAACGGCACTCTCGTGCAGTCCTGCCCGCACCGTGCTCCCGTGCCGCGCTCCTGCACCAACGGCACTTTTGTGCGGACCTACCGCACGAACGGCACTTTTGTGCGGACCTCCCGCGCGAACGGCGCTCCTGTGCGGTGGGGTCGGGACCGGGGCTGCCCGCAGAGGAGCGCCGGTAGGCGAAGATCGGCTGTTGTGGCAGGTCGAGCGGGGGCGGCGCCGGGCGGTGCAGCGCACCGACGGGCCGTCCCACGAGGGCGGGGTCGGTGACGGAGCGTGTCAGCCGATACGGCATCCTGCGCGCGTGACCACACCGGGACGCAGCGTCATCGCCCTCCTTCTCGATCGATCCAGCTCGCTCGGCCCGCTCCGCGACGACGTGCGTGCCGCGACCGCCGACCTCCTCGCGCACCAGGCCGCGCTGCCCGGCGAGGTCGAGGTCTACCTGACCACCACCGGCCGGCGCGCCCGCAAGCTGCGCGGCGGCATCCCGGCCGCCGTGCCGAAGCTGCGGGGCCGGCGCACCGAGGCCGTCCGCGACTCGCTCGGTTCCCTGGTCGGCGGACTCGGCCGGTCGCTGGCCGGGATGCCGGAGCACGAGCGTCCGGAGCGCGTGTTCGTGCTGGTGGTCACCGCCGGTGTCGACGAGGGCAGCACCGTCTGGGGCCCCGACGAGCTGCGCGACCTCGTCGCCGCCCAGGAGCGGGACTACGCCTGGGAGGTCGTCACGGTCACCGTCGCCGAGCACGCCGGGCTCGCGCCGTGGGGCGCCGGCCACCGCTCGCTCGGGGTGGCCCCGCGGGGCGACTGCGTCCGCGCCGCAGTGGCCGCCGCGTCGGCCTACCTGGGCCGCGCCCGTGCCGTCGGGCCGTGGGAGCCCGTCGCCGGGATCTCGCAGGAGGAGCGGTGGGCCGCCTACCCGCCGGACTTCCACCAGGCTCCCGAGGCACCCGCCGCAACCGCCGCGGCCCCCGAGGAGCCCACCGCATCCGCCGAGGCACCCGCAGCAGCCTCCGCCGACGTCGCCGCCGAGGCCCTCGCAGCAGCCTCCGTCCGGACCACCCCCGAGGTCCCGGTCGAGGCCACCGACGGCCCCACCGCCGCCCCGCCGGTCGACGACGCTCCCACCGAAGCCATCCCGGTCCTCACCGCGCAGCGCCTGGCCGAGGCCGACCGCGCGGCCGCCGTGGAGCGTCGCCGCTGGTGGGACCGCTTCCGCAGGCCCGCGACCGTCGGCTCCTGACGTGCGGCTCGCGGGCCGGACCACCACCCGCCCCCGAGCCGCGTCCGGGGCGACCGCACCCCGTCCCTCCACCGACCGCCACGCACAAGATCGTTCCGAGGGGCACGGGGGCGCTGTCGAGACGACGCTCCGGCACCTCTCGTCCCGCGACGATCGTTCCGAGAGTCACGCGAGCATCGCCGCTGCAGCGCTGCCGTCGCACTCGGAATGATCATGTCAGTGCGGGAGGTCGGCGTGATGATCGACCGGGCGTCACGACAGCGGCCCCGACGCAGCGCCACCGTCGCACTCCCCGCCCGAAGCCGATCGGCGCGGTTCCACAGGTCACCGCGACCGGCCCCGGCGACGATCACGCGGTGGGGCCCGCGGTGGCAGGCACCGAACCGCCACCGCCGTCGTCGAACCCGACAACCGTCCGGCCACAGCTCGTGCCGGGCGCAGGACCCGCCGCCGTCGTCGAACCCGACAACCGTCCGGCCACGGCTCGTGCCGGGCGCAGGGACCCGCCGCCGTCGTCGAACCCGACCGTCCGGCCGCGGGTCCTGCGCCCCGCGCACACCGTCCGCCCCTCGCACCCATCGCGGAACGTGTGTGCGAGGCCGACCCTGTGGGCGAGCGGCGCGAGAACACACGAGGGCCGCACCCGACCCGGGTGCGGCCCTCTGCGTCGGCCGATCAGCGCCGGCGTGCCTTGACCTTCTTCGGCGGCGGCAGCGCACCCTCGGCGCGGAGCTTGGCGGCGTGCGCGGCCAGGGCGTCGACCAGGGTGGGCACCCGGGCCTCCTCCGGCTGGACGTCGACACGCAGGCCGAACTCCCGGGCGGTCTCCGCGGTGGCCGGGCCGATGCAGGCGACCAGCGTCCGCGCGTGCGGCTTGCCCGCGATGCCCACCAGGTTCCGGACGGTCGACGACGAGGTGAAGCACACCGCGTCGAACCCGCCGGTCTTGATGGCCTCGCGGATCGGCGCGGGCGGCGGGGCGGCGCGCACGGTCCGGTAGGCGGTGACGTCGTCGATCTCCCAGCCGCGCTCGGTCAGCCCGGCGGCGAGGGTCTCGGTGGCGATGTCGGCCCGCGGCAGCAGGACGCGATCGACCGGGTCGAGGACGTCGTCGTGCGGCGGGAACAGCTCGAGCAGGCCCTCGGAGGTGGAGCTCTGCGCCTCGTTCACGTCCGGCACCAGCTCGGGCACGATGCCGAACTCGCGCACCTTCTCGGCGGTCGCGGTACCGACACAGGCGATCTTCACGCCGGAGAAGGCGCGGGCGTCCAGGCCGAACTCCGCGAACTTCTCCCAGATCGCGCGCACCGCGTTGGTCGAGGTGAACACGACCCAGGCGTAGCGGCCGTCGACCAGGCCCTTGACCGCGCGCTCCATCTGCGTGGGCGAGCGCGGCGGCTCGACGGCGATGGTCGGGACCTCCTCGGGGATGGCCCCGTGCATCCGCAGCCGGTCGCTCATCACGCCCGCCTGGTCCTTGGTGCGCGGCACGAGCACCCGCCAGCCGTAGAGCGCCCGGGACTCCCACCAGGACAGCTCCGCCCGCGAGGCCACCTCGGCGCCGATGGTGAGGACCAGCTGGCCCTCGAGGTCGGCGGCGTCGGACACCATCGCGCCGATCGTCGTCGTGACGGTCTTCTGCGCGGACTCCGTGCCGTGCGCGGTGACGGCGACCGGGGTCTCGGCCGGCCGGCCCTGCGCGGTCAGGGCGGACGCGACCTCGGCGAGGTGCGCGGCGGCGGCCTGCAGCACGAGGGTGCCGGGCGCGCCGGCGAGGGCGGCCCAGTCGAGCCCGGCGCGGACGTCGGCCTCGACGTGCGCGGAGCCGAGCGGCACACCGGCGTAGGCGGGGACGGCGGTGCCGGCGGTCACCCCGGGCACGATGTCGAACGCCACGCCCTCCGCGGCCACGGCACGCGCCTCGGCCACCACGGCGTCCAGGGTCAGCGGGTCGCCCGCGACGAGGCGCACGACCGGCCGGCCCGCGCGGGCCTCGGTGAGGAGGTCGCCCGCGACGTCGGCCGGCTGGCCGACCGCCGGCCGGACCTCGGCGCCCTCGGCGACCAGTGCGAGGACCTCCTCGGGCACGTCCGGGTCGTTGACGACCAGTGGCGCGGAGGCGAGCACCTCCTTCGCGCGCACGGTCAGCAGGCCCGGATCGCCCGGGCCGCTGCCCACGAAGGCGATCCGACCGGCGGTCGGCGGTGTGCGAGTCATTCTCCAGCTCCCGATCCAGCGGTTCCCGGGGCGCCGTGCGCTGCCGGCCGCGGCAGGTCGTCGGCGCCCATGTCGAGCAGCTCGTGCGCGAGGGCCGCCCCGAGCTTCTCGGCGTTCTCCATGTCGCCCGTGGCGGACGCGCGCAGCAGTGCGCCCTCGCCCACCTCCCCGATCCCGACGACCGCGCGCAGCGACAGCCGCTCCACGATCCGGCCGTCGGCGTCGAGGTCCTCGACGACGTCGGCGTGCGCGGCCACCGGCGCGCTGCACCCGGCCTCCAGGGCGGCGAGCACCGCGCGCTCGGCGGTGACCGCCGCGCGCACGCCCGCGTCGTCGAGGGTCTCGGCGAGGAACCGGGCCAGTTCCTCGTCCCCGGCCCGGCACTCGATGGCCAGTGCACCCTGGGCGGGCGCGGGCAGCATCTGCAGGGGGTCGAGCAGCTCGCTCGCCTCCCCCACCCGACCGAGCCGGCGCAGCCCCGCGGCGGCGACGACGACGCCGTCGAGCTCGCCCGAGGTCACCTTGCCGATCCGGGTGTCCACGTTGCCCCGGATCGCGACGACCTCCAGCCCCAGCCCGAGCGCGTGCAGCTGCACGGCACGCCGGGGCGAGCCGGTGCCGATCCGCGACCCGGCCGACAGCTCGCCGAGCACCCGGCCCTGCCGGGCCACCAGCGCGTCGCGCGGGTCCTCGCGCGCCGGCACCGCGGCCAGGGTCAGCCGCGGGTCCGGCGTGGTCGGCAGGTCCTTGTAGGAGTGCACGGCGACGTCGACCTCGCCGGCGACGAGCGCCTCGCGCAGCTGCGACACGAACACCCCCACACCCAGCTGGGCGATCGGCGCCGACGAGCGGTCACCCGTGGTGTGCACGTCGACGAGCTCGGCGGGCCGCCCGGCGGCGCGGATCAGCTCCGCGATCTGGCCGGACTGGGCCACGGCGAGCCGGCTCGGCCGGGTGCCGACGCGGAGGGCGCGGGGAGCGGTGCGGTCGGACACGGCGGTCACCGGTCGCCCTCGGCGCCGTCGGGGCCCACCCGGCGCACCGGCGCCTCGAGGGCCGCGGCGACGTCGTGCCCGCTGATCGACTGCTCGACCGTGCCCGCGACGGCGGCGGGCTTCTGCGGGTCGAGCTCGAACAGGGTCCGCAGCGCGGCGGCGTAGCTGTCCCCGTCCGGACCCTCGGCCAGCTTCTTGACCTGCACCGTCGGCGTGTGCAGGAGCTTGTCGACGACGCGCCGGACGGTCCGGGTGAACTCGTCGCGGACGTCGTCGGACAGCTCGGGCAGCCGCGACGACAGCCGCAGCAGCTCGGCGTCGACCACCTCGGACGCGCGCCGGCGCAGCGCGGTGACGGTCGGCGTGACCTCCGCGGACCGCTGCGCGGCCAGGTAGTTCTGGGCCTCCTCGGCCACCAGGTCGCGGGCCGCGGTGACGGCGTCGGCCGACCCGCCCAGGTCCTCGCGGACGAGGCGGCGCTGCAGCGCGATGAGGTCGACGACGGTCACGCCCTCGATCTCGGCGACGGCCGGGTCGACGTCCCGGGGCAGGCCGAGGTCGCACACCACGAGCGGGCGGGTGCGGCCGGCCGTGCCGGCCTCGACCGCCGCGCGCTCCACGACAGTGCCGATCGCGCCGGTGCAGGCGATCATCAGGTCCGCGTCGGCGACGGCGGCGGGCAGCTCGTCGAGCAGCCCGGCGCGGGCCGGGACGCCCTGCTCGGCGCTCTTCTGCGCGAGCCGCTCGGCCCGCTCGGCGGAGCGGTTGAGCACGGTGATCCCGGTGGCGCCGGCGCGGCGGAGGTGGGCCGCGGCCAGCGCGCCCATCGCCCCGGCCCCGACGATCACGGCGTGGGCGCCGGTCAGCTCGCCGTCGGCGTACCCGAGGACGGTCGACGCGTCCCGCAGCGCCTCGGACACCACGGAGGAGCCGGCGGCGTCGATGCCCGTGCTGGCGTGCACCCGCTTGCCGACGCGCAGCGCCTGCTGGGCGAGCTCGTGCAGGACGCGGCCGACGGTGCCGGCCTCGTCGGCCGTCGCGTAGGCCTGGCGCAGCTGGCCGAGGATCTGCGACTCGCCGACGACCATCGAGTCCAGCCCGGCGGCGACCGAGAACAGGTGCTGCACGGCCGAGCCGGCGTAGTGCACGAAGAAGTGCTCGGTGAGGTCCTGCAGCGGCAGGCCGGAGTGCCGGCCGAGCACCTCCGAGACGTCCGCGAGCCCGCCGTGGAAGGCGTCGACCACCGCGTAGACCTCGACCCGATTGCAGGTCGAGAGCAGGGTCACCTCGCTCACGTGCGGGCACCGCACCATCTCGTCGAGGAGCTTGGGCACGTCGTCCGCGGACACCGCGACCTTCTCCAGGACGTCGACGGGCGCACTCCGGTGCGAGAGGCCCACGACGAGAACACTCATGAGAGCGGCACCGCCGATCCGTTGCGACCGTTCACGACCCGGGCGACGGCCGGGACGTCTGGGCTGAGGCCCGCCGCGGCGGCGTTCCCACGTCCCGCGACGTGGAAGGCCAGCACCTGCAGCTCGACGGCGAGGTCCACCTTGCGGACCTCGACCTCCTCGGGAACCTGCAGGACCGTGGGGGCGAAGTTGAGGATGGAGCGCACGCCCGCCGCGACCAGCTGGTCGCAGACGCTCTGCGCGGCCTGGGCCGGGGTCGCGATCATGCCGATCGTGACGCCCGCGGCGGGGCACGCCGACGGGATGTCGCGCACGTGCTTCACGACGATCCCGTTGATCTTGATACCGACGAGGTCGGGGTCGACGTCGAACAGCGCGGTCACCGGGAAGCCCCGGCCGCCGAAGCCGCCGTAGCCGGCCAGCGCGTGCCCGAGGTTGCCGACGCCGACGAGCGCCACCGCCTGCGGGTGGTCCAGCCCGAGCACCCGCTCCAGCTCGTGCTGCAGGGAGGCCACGTCGTAGCCGACGCCGCGGATGCCGTAGCTGCCGATGTGGCTGAGGTCCTTGCGCAGCTTCGCCGAGTTGACGCCGGCGACGGAGGCGAGCTCCTCACTGGAGACCGTCTCCGCGCCGCCCTCGGCGAGCTGGCCCAGCACCCGCAGGTACACCGCGAGCCGGGTGACCGTCGCCTCCGGGATGGCCCGGACCGCGCGGCCCGTGGCCGGCTCCGGGCCGGGGTTCCCGGGGGTCTCAGGGTTCCCGGGGGTATCGGGGGTCCCGGCGGTCCCGGGGGTCTCGGGGGTCGAGGAGCCGGCCTGCGGCGGCAGCGTCACGCGGCGGCTCCTCGGGCGTCGTACTCGTCGTGATGGGGGCCACGGCCGGGACGGCGGCGGCCTGCGCGACCGGCACTGGCCGGCCGGCCCTCAGGCGGCCGGATCGTTCGGCGGCGACGCCCGTCCACGGTAGTCGCTCGTGAAGGCGTGCACAAAGTTGCGATCTTGGTCCCGGTCGTGCTCCGGCCCCGGCCGAGGCACGGCCGGGGCGCGGGGACCGGTGGTCGCCCGGGACATGCCGTTCACCGCGACCGCGTACCCCACACGTGGCGTACGACACGCGCCGGGCACGGACGGCCCGCTGGCGGTGCCGCGGAGCCGGGTCAGGCCTGCGGGGTGAGGACCGCGTCGATCAGGAAGACGGTGGCGTTGCCGGTCGGGATGTTCCCGCACACGACGTTCGCCGTCGTGCCCGAGCCGTCGGACACCGTCATCCCCTCACCGGTGCCGCCGATCCGGACCTCGCCGCCGGCGAGCTCGGTCGAGGTGCCCGCGGCCCGCAGCTCCTCGGCGTCCGCCCGGGTGGCCGACACGTGGTACTGCAGCACGGTGGCGAGCCGGGCCGGGTCGGCCTCGAGCGCGGCGCGCTGCTCCGCCGGGAGCGCGGCGAAGGCCTCGTTCGTCGGGGCGAAGACGGTGAGCTCGGGCGCGGCGTTGAGGGTTTCGGTGAGGTTCGCACGACCGATCAGTTCGGTGAGCGTGCTGAGCTGCGGGTTGGTCTCGGCGGCGGCCGCCACGGGGGCCTCGGACATGCTCGCGAGCGAGCCCGGGTCGTCGCCGGTGGGCAGCGCGCCGCAGCCCGGCCCGAAGACCTCGGCGGGGCCGGTGGTGCCGGGGACGGCCGGCGTCGTCGGGCCGGCGGCCGCCACGGTGGGGACCGGTGGCACGTCCGTCGCGGTGGACGGTTCCTGGCTGGGCGCGGAGCACGCCCCCAGCACGACGACGGCGGCCGCCGCCGCTCCGAGGGTGACCAGACGCTGGATACTTCGCACGACTTCTCTCCTTCCCGGGGCCTGCCCATGCCTAACGCGTTCGTCGCCGACGCGCCTGCCCCACGAGATCACGATCGGGTCTCGACAACCGCTCAGGCCGCCGAGAAGATGATCGCGGGCCACCCCGTGGCCCCGTCGGGCAGCACGTCGCTGCGCTCCTCGGTCTGCAGGTTCCCCCGCCCGTCCGTGGCCCGGGCGCGGACGGTGTGGCTGCCCGGACCCACCTCGACCGTGCCGCGCCACATCCGCCAGGTGTTCCCGCCCGCCGAGGCCGCGAGCTCCGCCTCGGCCCACGGGCCGCCGTCGACGCTGATCTCCACCCGGGAGACGCCGCGTGGCTGCGCCCACGCGGTCCCGGCGACGGTGACCCACCCGGCCGGGACCTGCGAGAAGCCGCGGGGCAGGTCGATGCGGCACTCCGTCTTGATCGGCCCGCGCTCGCCCCAGCCGCGCTGCACCCAGTAGGCGTCCCGCGCGGCGAAGGAGGTCAGCTCGAGGTCGGTGACCCACTTGGTGGCCGAGACGTAGCCGTACAGCCCGGGCACGACCATCCGCACCGGGAATCCGTGCTCGGCGGGCAGCGCCTCCCCGTTCATGCCGAGGGCCAGCAGCGCCCCGCGCCCCGGCTCGAGCACGACCTCCGTCGGCGTGCCGGCCGTCCAGCCGTCCGTGCTGGTGGAGAGGATCTGGTCGGCGCCGGGCAGCGGACCCGCCTCGCGGATCACGTCCGCCAGCTCCACGCCGACGAACCTGGCCGTGGAGACGAGGTCGCCGCCGACCTCGTTGGACACGCAGGTCATCGTGATCGTCCGCTCGACGAGCGGGCGGGCGAGCAGGTCGTCGACGGTCAGCGTCAGCTCCCGCGCGACGCCGCCGTGCACGCGCAGGCTCCAGTCCTCGGCACGCAGCTGCGGCACCCGCAGGGCCGTGTCGATCCGGTAGAACTCCGGGTTCGGCGTGACGAACCGGGTGGTGCCCAGCTCCGCGGCGAAGTCCGCGCCCGCCGGCAGCGGGGCCTCGCGGGTCACGGCCGCCGCGGCGAGCCGCTGGGTGAGGCGGGTGCGCGAGTCGACGACCCCGCGCCCGACGGCCACGCCGACCCCGCCGGCCACCAGCGCGCCGACCCCGACCGCGGCCGAGGCCCCGATCAGCACGGTCCGGCGCGGGAGGCCGCGCACCCCCGGCGCGTCCGGTGCCGCGGCGGCGGCGAGGGCGAGCCGATGCAGGGTGCGGACCGCCCACAGGCCGGCCGCGGCCGCGACCAGCGGCGCGATGAGGTCGGCGGGTGTGAAGGTCGGGCCGAGGACGACGGCGGCGGTCCCCGCCACCCCCAGCCCGCCGATCACGACCTGCGCCGGCACGGAGGACCGCCGGGACGCGAGCCCGGCCGCCACGGCGATCAGCAGCAGCACCACGGCCACCCCGGCGAGCAGCACCGGTTTGTCCGCCGTGCCGAAGGCCGACTTCGCGAACTCGACGACCGGCGGCGGCGCGGCGCGGACCACCGCGTCGCCGACCGCGAGGTAGGGCGACGACGAGGGCGACAGCAGCCCGGCGACGAGCTGGCCCACCCCGAGCGCCGCGCCCACGGCGAGCACCGCGACCACCGCGGCGACGGGCCGGGACAGCATCGGGGCGGAGGGTGGGGCGAGGGTCCGGCTCACGTCCATGGTTCGTCCCCGGGACCCGGCCGGTTCGACCGCATCATGGATCCATCCTGCGCTCGCCCCCGGTGCCCGGACGCGTCATGGAAACATGTTGCGCTCGATCTCTCCTCCCGAACGCGTTATGGATCCATACCGCGCCCGAGCCTCACCCTCGGATGCGTCATGGATCCATACCGCGCTCGACCCCCGGCGCCGAACGCGATCTGGAGCTACGCGCGACCCCTGCGCGCGAACGACTCGTGGAGTCGTACCCCGGTCAGCGGGTCAGAGCCTTGCGGAACCGCTCCTCCTCGACCCGGTAGTAGCCGTGCTGCTTCCCGTCGATCAGGATCACCGGGACCATGTCGCCGTACTCGGCGCGCAGCTCCGGGTCGGCGTCGACGTCCTCGGCGCGCCACTCGACGCCGAGCTCGCCGCAGATCCGCGCGACGTCGGCCTCGGCCACCTCGCACAGGTGGCAGCCGGCCCTGCTCAGCACGGTCACCGTCATGTGGTCCCCGTCCCCGCCAGCACCCGCCGGGCGATCTTGCCCGTCGGCGTGCGCGGCAGCTCGTCCACGAACGCGATCACGGTGGGCCGCTTGAACCGGGCCAGCCGGGTCGCGCAGTACTCCCGGACGGTGTCGGCGTCCGGGCTCGTGCCGGGCGCCGGCACGATCACGGCCTTGACCGCGGCGCCCGTCCGGTCGTCCGGCACCCCGACGACCGCCACCTCGGCCACCTCGGCCATCCCGGCGAGGACCTCCTCGACCTCGCGCGGGTAGACGTTGAACCCGTTGACGATCACGAGGTCGGTCGAGCGGTCCACCAGGTGGAGGTCGCCGTCGGCGTCGAGGTAGCCGACGTCCGCGGTGCGGAACCAGCCCGCCGCGTCCGGGCCGCCCGCCCCGTCCGGCCAGTACCCGGAGAAGAGGTTGGGGCCGCGCAGCGCGACCATGCCGGTGTCCTCCTCCGGGTCGGAGAAGACGTCCGCCGCGTCGCCCTCCTCGCCCTCCTCGGCCGCGCGCCCGGCGAGCGGCTCGCCCTCGGCGTCGACCAGCCGCAGTTCGACGCCGGGGAGCGGCCTGCCGACCGAGCCCGGTTTGCTGTGCCCGGGCACGTTGCAGGTGACGACCGGGCCGGCCTCGGAGAGCCCGTAGCCCTCGAGCACCTCCATCCCGGTGGCCTCGCGGAACGCGGTCAGCCACGCCGGCGGCAGCGGGGCGCCCCCGGAGGTGCAGATCCGCACGCCCTCGAGCGCGGTACGCAGGTCCGCGGCCGGGACGTCGAGCAGGGCACGGTAGAGCGACGGGACGCCGGCCAGCGCACTGACCCGGTGGTCGCGCAGGATGCCCGGCGTCGCGGCGGCGTCGAACCGCTCGGTGAGCACCGCGGTCGCCCCGGCCCAGCAGACCTGCAGCAGACCCGCGGCCAGCCCGAAGCTGTGGAAGAGCGGCAGCGCCAGCAGGACGCGATCGGCCGGCGTGACCGGGGCGGGACGCAGCGCCGCCGTCTGCTCGCGGTTGGCCAGCAGGGCGCGGTGGGAGAGCTGCACACCGCGCGGCCGGCCGGTGGTGCCCGACGTGTAGATGAGGAGCGCGAGGGCCTCACCGCCCGGCGCCTCGGGCAGCGGACCCGCGGCGGGGCCCGACCCGTCGGGCGGCGGGCCGAGGACCGGCAGGCCGGCCTCCCGGGCGACACCCGCGGCGACCCCCTCCTCGGCGACGACGGCGGCGGTCGGCCGGGCGTCGTCCAGGATCACGCCGACCTCGCGGGCCACCGACCGCTGACCGACCGGCACCGCGATCGCCCCGGCCCGCAGCACGCCGAACAGGGCGACGCAGAAGCGGGCTCCGTTGGGCAGCACCAGCACGACCCGGTCGCCGGCGCCGATCCCGGCGGCGACCAGCCGGGCGGCCTCCGCGTCGGCCGCGGCGTCGAGCTCCCCCCAGGTCAGCGTGCGCCCGGCGGTGACGTCGACGACCGCGGGCTGGCCGGGGTCGCGCCGGGCCGCCCGCCGGACCAGCTCACCCAGGTGCGCGACCGCGTCGGACCCGGTGCCGGGGCTCTGGCTGGTGGAAGGCTGCACGCCGCGAGTCTGGCAGACGGCCGCGGCACCGCGACCGCGCCCGCGCTTGCCGTGAACTCCGCCCGAGCGCAAGCCCCGTGCGCCCGACGGCAGGGCGACACGCCGCCACCCGGCGCGTCGACCGAACACGCTGCGCCACGACCACGTTGACCGCGCGTGACCGTCCACTCACCGGATAAGGCATTCGGCGAGCGGTGGCACCCGTCCGGGGGCCGGGAGGCTGCCCTAGAGTCCGCCCCCACAACCTGCCAACGCCGGACCCGTGGGTTCGGCACGAGAACTCACCCAAGGGAGTGGCATGCAGCCTGTTGCCAGCGCACCGCGGGTCCGCCCGCGCTGCCCTGTCCGACACCGGGTGCACCGGGCTTCATGACCTCCTCGATGCGTCCCGACGGGCTGCTCCCCACGGAGCGGTTCACCCCGCCGCACCCGAACTGTGCGGACAGGGCCCCGTCCCCCTGGTCCGACGTACCCCGTCAGGCCCGGTCCGTCGGCACCACGACCGGCACGACCCGACCGGCACCCGCCTCCGCTCCCCCGTCCGCGCCCGACCCGACCGACCCGGCCGACGGCCGGACCACGGCCGGCCGGCCGACACGTCAGCAGGCGCCCGTGACAGCTCCCCCCGTCGCCCCACCCCCTGCCGTCCCGCCGCCCGCGGGCCCGCCGCCGTCGGGTCCCCCGGCGGGGGCGCCGCCCCGCCCGGCCGAGCCCCGGCCGGCCGAGCCCCGGCCCGAGGCGGCCGGGCCCCGGCCGGACGCCGAGTCGGACGGCAGCGGCTCCTGGACCCTGGTCAAGGCCTGCCAGGCCGGCGACCAGGACGCGTTCAAGGAGCTGTACGCGCGCTACCACGAGGTCGTCTTCCGGTACGTGCTGTTCCGGCTCGGCGACCGCACGCTGGCCGAGGACCTCACCCAGGAGACGTTCCTGCGCGCGCTGCGCCGGATCGGCTCGGTGAGCTACCAGGGCCGCGACATCGGCGCCTGGTTCGTCACGATCGCGCGCAACCTGATCTTCGACCACGTCAAGTCCAGCCGGTACCGGTTGGAGTCGACGACCGCGGACATGGTCGAGCACTCGCCCACCACGCACGGGCCGGAGCAGCAGGTCATCGAGAACGCCACGAACTCGGAGCTGCTCAAGGCGATCGAGAAGCTCAACCCGGACCAGCAGGACTGCATCCGCATGCGGTTCCTGCAGGGGCTGTCGGTCGCCGAGACCGCGCAGCGGATGAACCGGGCCGAGGGCGCGGTCAAGGCCCTGCAGCACCGCGCCGTCCGCCGCCTGGCGCAACTGCTTCCCGAGGGGCTCCGGTGAACGGCGGCGCTTATATCGCGAACTACATGCTTGTCGTTACGGATGCGACGAGTGAGCCACACCAAGCGGTGAACGGTCCTTGTGCCGTAACCGACGACCGCCCGTCTCGTTGTGTGGGTGAACGTCGGCAGAGCGCGAGGCCCCGATCGGGCCGGACGCTGACGAACAGTGCAGGGATGCAGTGAGGACGGCGAACATGCCCGCGGGACGATGGGGCTCGGACGACGAGTGGTGGGACGAGGAACACCTCGACCCCCGCTTCGGGCCGGAGGACGACCTGGAGCACGAGGTGGCCCTCGCGGCCGCGCTCGATCGCAGCCGTGTCGACCTGGGCCCGGACGACGAGACCGCCGCGCGCATGCGGTCGGACTTCTTCGCCGCGCTGGAGAAGGAGTGGGGCGCGCCGGAGGAGTCCGAGACCGAGCGGACCACCCGGATCGAGCCGGTGCGGGCGGGCGCGCTGGGCGAGACCGCCGACCTCACCGCCGCGCTGCGGCCGGAGGGGCCCGAGGGCGCGACCCGCTCCGGCTCCGCCGGTGAGCGCACCGTGGCGGCGAGCGGCACCGCGGCCTCGAGCGGGTCCCGGCGCACCCGCCGCGGCCCGCGGCACGTGCTGCCCGCGGACCACCCGGACAACCCGGGCCGCGCCGGCGGCTCCCGCGGTCCCGGCGGGCGGCGGCCGAGCCTGCGCAAGCGGGTCGCCCTGGTCGGCGGCGCCGCGGCGCTCGCGCTGGTCGCCCTCGCCGGCGGCACCGCGATGATGAGCCGCGACGCGCTGCCCGGCGACAGCCTCTACGCGGTCAAGCTCGCCACCGAGTCCACCGGCACCGCCTTCACCTTCGGCGACGCGGCGAAGGCCCGGCGCCACCTCGACCTCGCCGCGACCCGGCTGACCGAGGTGCAGCAGCTGCGGCAGGCCGGCCGCTCGCCCTCCGCCGACACCTACGAGACCGCGCTCACCGCGTTCGACGACGCGGCCAGCGAGGGGTCCCGGATGATGCTGTCCGGCGCACAGCCGCCGACCGACACCGGCCTCGACGACCTCGACGCGTGGGCGCAGAAGCAGGCCCGCACCCTCGAGGCGCTGCGGGCGTCCGGCGGCGACATCCCGGGCGCAGACCGGTCGGCGCGGCTGATGGAGCGCATGTCGGAGCGGGCCGCCGCCCTGCAGGCGCGGACGGGCTGCACCGAGGTGAGCGACGGCGTCGACGACCTCGGCCCGATCCCGGCCACCGGCCCGTGCGTCCCGGTCGCCTCCGAGGCCACCGGCCGCTCCGGCGGGGCCGTCGACCAGCGGATCCCGAACGGCAGCCCGCAGTCGGCGAGCACCAGCCCGGCCGCGCCGTCGGACAGCACCGGCCCGCGGCCGTCCGGCGACCCGACCGCGGCCGAGAACGGCCTCGTGCCCGGCCTGGTGCCCGGGACCGACGAGGCCGGGGCGACGAGCACGACGCCGAGCGACTCGCCGCGGACCAGCAGCACGGAGTCGACGTCCTCGGACGCCCCGGGCGGGGGCGGGGGTCTGCTGCCCCCGATCCAGGTCCCGCCCCTGCTGCCCGGGCTCGGGCCGGTCACCATCGGCTGATCGAAGGGCCGTTCGGCCGATCACGGAACGGGGTCGCGCGGTGACGAACCGCGCGACCCCCGCCGTGCGTCCGGACCCGTTGCGAGTCGGTCCGAGCGGTGTCCCTGAGTAGGCTGGACGGGCGGTGCCCGGCCGATCACGGACCGACCGGGAGCCGACGGAGGAGATCGGCGTGGCGGGACGGCGGCCGGGGAGAGCACTCCGGGCCGGGCGTCCCCGGTGGTAGGACCCGAGGTGGTTGTGGAGCACGGTGAACCGCAGGGCGCGGACGCGGAGGGCCGGTACGGTGCCGCCGACCCGCTTCGGAACGGTGCCCGCGGTGAGACGGCGGGCGTCACCGAGACGACGGACGTGATCGAGGAGGCCACCGCGGTCGACCGCGCGCAACGCGCGGGGCAGGCCGCGGCGGCCGCCGCCGTCGCCGCGGGCGAGGCGCCGCCGTCCGCAGCGGCCGACGTGGACCTCACGGCGGCCGCGTTCTTCGACGTCGACAACACGATGATGGTCGGCGCCTCGATCTTCCACTTCGCCCGCGGGCTCGCCGCGCGCAAGTTCTTCACCACCTCCGACCTCGCGGGGTTCGCCTGGCAGCAGCTCAAGTTCCGGCTCGGCGGCCGCGAGGACAAGACCGGCATCGCCGGGCACCGCGACACCGCGTTGTCCTTCGTCGCCGGCCGCCCGGTCGACGAGGTCGTGGCGCTGGGCGAGGAGATCTACGACGAGCTGATGGCGGACCGGATCTGGGCCGGCACCCGCGCGCTCGCCCAGATGCACCTCGACGCCGGGCAGCGGGTGTGGCTGGTCACCGCGACGCCGGTCGAGCTGGCGCTGATCATCGCCCGGCGGCTCGGCCTCACCGGGGCGCTCGGCACCGTCGCCGAGAGCGTCGACGGGCACTACTCGGGGCGGCTGGTCGGCGAGATCCTGCACGGCCCGGCGAAGGCCCATGCGGTGCGGGCGCTGGCCGCGACCGAGGGCCTCGACCTGCGGCGCTGCACCGCGTACTCGGACTCGGTCAACGACGTGCCGATGCTGTCCGCGGTCGGCACCGCCGTCGCCGTCAACCCGGACGCGGAGCTGCGCGACGTCGCCAAGGAGCGCGGCTGGCAGATCCGCGACTTCCGCACCGGGCGCAAGGCCGCCCGGATCGGCGTGCCCTCGGTGCTCGGCGCCGGTGCCGTGGCCGGGGCCGTCGCCGCAGGCGTGGCGTACCGGCGGCGCTGAGGTCCGCTCCCTGCCGGTGCGCGCCCCGGCCGTCGGGCCGCCCGTCGGGTCTCAGCCCAGGAAGACGTTCCGCCGCTGGCTGAGCAGCCGGTAGAGGGTGTGCTGGATCGTCTCGCGCACCTGGTCGGTCAGGTTGAACACCAGCATCGGGTCCTCGGCGTCGGCCGGGGTGTAGCCGTCGAGCGAGATCGGCTCGCCGAACTCGATGTACCACTTCGACGGCAGCGGCACGAGACCCAGCGGGCCCAGCAGCGGGAAGGTCGGCGTGATCGGGAAGTAGGGCGCACCGAGCAGCCGGGCCAGCGGCGCGATCTCGCCGATCTTCGGGTAGATCTCCTCCGCGCCGACGATCGAGCACGGGATGATCGGCACCCCGGTGCGCAGGGCCGCGGAGACGAACCCGCCACGGCCGAAACGCTGCAGCTTGTACCGGTCCTTGAAGGGCTTGCCGATGCCCTTGAACCCCTCGGGGAACACCCCGACGAGCTCGCCGGAGCGCATCAGCCGCTCCGCGTCGGCGTTGCAGGCCAGCGTGGCACCGTTCTTGCGGGCGAGCTCGCCCACCACCGGCAGCCTGAACATGAGGTCCGCACCCAGCAGGCGCAGCCGGCGGCCGGCGGGGTGCTCGTCGTGCAGCGCCTGGATGGTCATCAGCGCGTCGAGCGGGAGCGTCCCCGAGTGGTTGGCGACGACGAGCGCGCCGCCGGCGTCCGGGACGTGGTGCAGGCCGAGGGCCTCCACCCGGAACCAGTGCTCGTAGAGCGGGCGCAGGGCAGGCGCGAGCACCGAGTCCGCGAGGTCGGCGTCGTAGCCGAACTCGTCGACCGTGTAGTCGCCGGAGAGGCGCCGGCGCAGGAAGCGCAGCGCGTCCTCGAGCGAGGCCTCCCACGCCGGGGGCTCCGGGTCCGGCACGGCGGCGACGGGCGGCACCGCCGGGCCGTCGGCCCCCTCCCCGTCGTGCGGGGGGCGGGGCCGCGGCGTGCTGGTGGCCGGCCGGCTGCGGGTGCGCGTGGTCTCGCGGGTCGCCTCGGTACCCGCGCGGGTGCGGCCGCCCGGGCGGTTCGCGCCCCGGTCCCGGCCCTCGCCGAGCCGCCAGCGGGTCCGCCCGCCGGTCTTGTCCGCCCGCAACGGGATGACGCGCGCTTCCGGCACCCGAACCCCCTCAGAACCCGTGCCCGTGTCCGACTTCTCCGACCGCCGCACCATGCTTCTCCCCGGCCCCGCGGCCCGCTAGTGCAACATCCGCGCGGCGTGCAGGACGGTCCGCTCCGCCGCCTCGATCCGCTCCGCCCCGAGGACCGGCCGCAGCGCGCGGCCGCGCACGTAGTCGTCGAAGGCCTGGACGGTGGTCCACCGCGGCCGGAAGCCGAAGCGTTCCTTCAACCGGGCCGTGTCGACCACGCGGCCGAAGTTGAGGAAACGCATCTGCTCCGGCGAGTAGTCGACGATGCGAGCCCCGCGCAGGACACGGCCCACCGGCCCGACCAGCGGCGCCGGGACCGCGACCTGCACCCGCCCGGCCCGGCGGATGGCCTGGGAGAGCATGACGACCCCGTCCGCGGCGACGTTGAAGACACCGGGGTGCTCGTCCACGGCGGCCCGCTCGAGCACCGCCAACGCGTCCTCCTCGTGGAGGAACTGCAGCCGCGGGTCGAAGCCGAGGACGGTCGGGACGACCGGCAGCGCGAAGTAGCGGGTCAGCACCGTCTCGATGCGCGGGCCGACATAGTTGCAGAAGCGCAGCACCGTGGTCGTGACGTCCGGCCGCCGCCGGCCGAAGCCGCGCAGGTAGCCCTCGATCTCGGTGGCGTCCTTGGCGTAGCCGCCGGAGGGCAGGTCCTTCGGTGTCATCGACTCGTCGAACAGCGCGGGATCGCGCGAGCCGGACCCGTAGACGGCGGTCGTGGACTTGAGGACGACGCGCCGCACCTGCTCCGCCTTCTGGCAGGCGGCGAGGAGCTGCATCGTCCCGATGACGTTCATCTCCTTCATCGCCGTGCGGCCGCCGGACGAGCCGGGCCCGGCGGAGAGGGCGGCGTGCACCACGGTGTCGACGCCGGCGCCGGAGATGACCTTGGCGATGAGCGGGTTGCGGATGTCCGCGCGGACGAACTCCGCACGACCCATGCGGCGCAACATGTCCCGGGACGGCGGAACGGTGTCCACCCCGAGCACGCGCTCGATCTCGGGGTTCGCGGCGAGCCGTGCGGCCAGGTTGCCGCCGAGGAAGCGGCTGACACCTGTCACGAGCACGACGGACGGAGCGGTGCCGCCGCTGCTGCGGTCGGCGTCGCGGGGAGATCCCGTGCGCGTCACGGACCCGACCTCGTTCGTCGTTCGACCAGGGATCCCGGGCGCGGCCCGGGCCGGTGGACCCCGCCCGCCCCGTGCCGGGGCGGGCGGGGTCACACCTCACTTGCCGAGCTTGCGACGCTGCACGCGGGTCTTGCGGAGCAGCTTGCGGTGCTTCTTCTTCGACATGCGCTTGCGACGCTTCTTGATGACCGAGCCCATGCGTCGGTACCTCCTGTGCTCACTGCTTCGCTCGTGGCCGGGAGCCGGCCCGAGAGGGTGTGTCCCCGCCGCGCGGCGGTCGCGCGCACGCGGGTGCACACGGCGAGACGATGACCGGTCGCCGATCCTACCCGGCACCCGCCGCGGCGACCCGGCAGGGCGGGGCCGTACCGCCCGGATCGTGCACCGCCGGGGGTCCGGGCGCGGGTGGAGGGTTCAGCCCGCGTCGAAGTACGCGTGCCGCAGGTAGTCCTCGACGGCTCGCTTCGGGACGCGGAACGAACGACCCACCCGGGCCGCGGGGAGCTCCCCGCCGTGCACCAGCCGGTACACGGTCATCTTGGAGACCCGCATCATGGCGGCGACCTCCGCCACGGTCAGGAACTGCACCGCGGCGATGTTGTCGATGCGTTCGGGCTGCCCTGAATGCCCTGGCTGCTGCGTGGCCATTCGGACACCGCCTTCCCTGGAGAAGTCCCACGGACCCGCGCGGTTCCTCGTCCCGTGCGGCGTGTTCCACCTGAGGATAGCGGTGCCGGTGTGACGCCTTCGACACACCATGCCACTCGGGCAGGGAATTCAGCCGCGCGTCAGGGTGAGATGCGGTCCTTCGTTCGGGTCAACGATTCTGCACCGAGCGTCCCAGCTCCACCGACCGGTCCCGCGCGGCCTCGATCGCGTCGATCAACGCGGCCCGGACCCCGTGCCGCTCCAGCTCGCGGATGGCGGCGATGGTGGTGCCCGCCGGCGAGGTGACGGCCTCGCGCAGCAGGACCGGGTGATCCTCGGACTCGCGCAGCATGGTGGCCGCGCCGAACGCGGACTGGACGATCAGGTCGGCGGCCACTGCGCGCGGCAGGCCGAGCAGTATCCCGGCGTCGATCATGGCCTCGACCAGGTAGAAGAAGTAGGCCGGCCCGGAGCCGGACAGCGCCGTGACGGCGTCCTGCTGGGCCTCCGGGACGCGCACCACCCGGCCCACCGCAGCCAGCATCTCCTCGGCGGTCGCGAGGTGCTCGGGGGTGGCGTGGCTGCCGCCGGAGACCGCACTCATCGCCTCGCCGACGACCATCGGGGTGTTCGGCATGACCCGCACGACCGGCGTCCCCTCGGGCAGGCCGCCCTCGAACAGCGCGGTCGGCAGGCCGGCGCACAGCGAGACGACCAGCGTTCCCGGGGTCAGTGCCGCCTTCAGCTCGGTGAGCACCGGTGCGATGTCCTGGGGCTTGACCGCGACCACCACGACGTCGGCCTTGGCCGCGGCGCCCGCGACGTCGGTCGACTCCACCCCGAGGCGCCCGGACAGCTCGGCGGCCCGCTCCGGGTGCCGCTCGGTGAACGCCAGGTCCGCCGCGGGCCGGCCCGCCGCGAGCAGCCCCGCCAGGAGCGCCTCCCCGATCTTGCCGGCCCCCAGAACCGCGATACGTGTCATGGACCGACGGTAACCGCCGGAATCGGGGCAGGTCGGGGAGGGTTCGAGGTGGTTCCGCGCTACGCGCGCGGCAGCGGGGAGAGGGCGAGCTGACGGGCCTGGCAGACCACCCGCCCCGTCGCGTCCCGCACGGTGCAGTCCTCGTCGAACCACGCGCCGGCGATCATCACCGAGCGCGACTCCAGGGCCAGCCAACCCGGCGCGGGCCGGGCCCGCAGCGCGGCGGTGAGCTGCACGGTCGGCGCCCAGCCGCGGCCACCGCCCCGGTTGAACACGGTGGGCGGCAACGCGTCGCCGGCGAACAGCGCGAACAGCGGGTCGGGGTCCTCGCCGCGTGGGCGCAGCCAGCCGCGGACCACCGGGTCCGCGGTCTCCTCGCGCAGGAAGGCCATCGTCGCCGGGTCGAACCGCGCCTCGGTCGCGGCGGCCAGTCCCTCGCCGGGGGTGCGGACCTCGGGCACGACGTCGATCGCGTCCGCCGGCGGCTCGAGCGGCATCGTCGACCCCGCCAGCCAGCTCGGGTCGGTGTCGGGCAGCGTCCCCGCCGTGACCGTGGCCGAGAGCAGCAGCCTGCCGCCCTGGGTCATCCGGGCCGCGGCGACCGAGGCCTGCCGGCCCAGCTTCAGCACGTCCGTCGCCAGCTCCACCGTGCCCAGCTCCGGCGCCCGGAGGAACTCCGTGCCGACGACCACCGGGTCGAGCTCGATGTCCCCGCCGTGTTCGGCGCTCAGCCGCGCGAGGGCGGCCTTGGCGAGCAGCACCATCAGCAGGCCGCCGTGGGCCTTGCCGCCGATGGTGAACATCGTGCCGAGCTCCGCGGTGAAGCGGCCCCCGCCCTGGTCGGTCAGGACGGTGGACGCCGCGAACGGCCGGTCGACGGTCACCTCGGTGGGAGCCATGAGACGGTCGTATCACGCCACGGCGGCGCCGGCGGTGTGACGCGCGCCGCTCAGGCGTGCGGGGCGGGCTGCGGCACGGGTGCCCGGTGCGGGCCCGGCAGGACGGCCGGCGACGACGCGACCAGGTGCAGGCGCGCATAGACCAGGGACTCCGCGAGCAGCGCCGTCCGCTGCTCCCGGTTCCGGCAGCGCCGCGTGCTGACCTCGACGACCACCACGCCCTCCCGGGCGAACCGCTCCGTCGCCAGCCGCTCGCACACCTCGGCGCAGGGCTGGGTGCCGCGGCCGGGCACCAGGTGCTCGTCCCGCGGGGCGCCGGAGCCGTCCGTGAGGTGCAGGTGCACCAGCCCGTCGCCCATCCGGTCCAGCATGGCCAGCGGGTCGGACCCGGAGGCGGCGGTGTGCGAGAGGTCGAGCGTGTAGAAGTGGTGGCCGACCTCGGTCGGGTCGAACCCCGGCGCGTAGGGCACGGTGCGGAACCGCCCGCGCGCCACCGGGAACATGTTCTCCACGGCGAGCCGCACGTCGGCCCGTTCCCCGGCCCGGGCCACCTCGTCGGCGAAGACCGCCGCGTACCGGCGCTGCCAGCGGAAGGGCGGGTGCAGCACGACGGTTCGGGCCCCGAAGCGCTCCGCCGCCGCGACCGAGCGGCGGATCCGGGTCACCGGGTCCGATCCCCACACCCGCTGCGTCACGGCCAGGCAGGGGGCGTGCACGGCCAGCACCGGCACCCCGTGGCGTTCGGCGAGCCGCTGGACCGCGCCGACGTCCTGCGACACCGGGTCCGTCCAGACCATCAGCTCGACGCCGTCGTACCCCAGTTCCGCGGCCAGCTCGAAGGCCGCCGCGGCGGGCTCCGGGTACACCGAGGCGGTCGACAGGGCGACCGGCGGGGAGGTCACCGTTCCAGGAGTACCAGAATCGCGGGTGAGACGGTCAGCAGCAGACCGACGCCCACCGCGAAGGCGGTGGTGCGCAGGTCGTCGTTGCGCAGCAGGGCCCGGACGCCGAGGACCAGACCGACCGTGATGATCACCGCCGCGGCCAGCGCGACCACGGGCAGGTTGAACCAGAGGTAGCGGAAGCCGACCCAGACCGCGGCGCCGACCAGGGCGCCCGCGATCCACTGGCCGATGACCACGGCCCAGCCCTGCGGCGTGCCCTCGTCCTCCTCGTCCGCCTCCTCCTCGGAGGACCGGTCCGCGGCGCGCGGGCCGAGGCCCGCCGGGGCACGGTAGGTGTCGTCCCCGTACTCGGCCCCGTACTCGTCCCCGTACTCGTCCCGGTGGTCGTCGTCCTCGTCCTGCAGCGGGGGCGCGCCGAACCGGGTGGGCGGGCCGCCGTCGGCGTCCTCGTCGCCGAGCGGCGGAGCGCCGAGCTGGGTGGGGGGGCCCGCGTCATCCGCGTCGTCCTCGTCCCGACGCGTGGGCGGGGCGCCCGGCCCGGCCGGCGGGCCGGCGTGCACCGAGCCGAACGGGGCGGTCAGCGGATCGTCCTGCGGCGCCCGGACACGGCCGAGCTGCTCGGTTCCGGGATCACCCGGGCGGGTGGGCCGTCCGTTCGGCACCTGCCCGCCCGGGCCCCACGGCCCGGGTCGCCCCGGGGCGCCGGCGCGCCCGGGCTCCGCGGGCAGGCCGACGGTGCCCGCCGTGTCCGCGCCCCGGCCACCGGGGCCCTGCGCGGGCCCGTCGGGGCGGCCGGGGCCGCGACCGGCCCCGGGCGGGACGAACCCGTTCGGGCCGCGGGTGTCCGGGCGGTGGCTGTTCGGGCCGACGCCGTTCTGGCCGAAGCCGTTCTGGGCGCCGTTCTGCGCGGGGCCGTTCGGGGCAGGGCCGTTCGGGGCGAGGCCGTGCTGAGCAGGGCCGTTCGGGGCGAGGCCGTGCTGAGCAGGGCCGTTCGGGGCGAGGCCGTGCTGAGCAGGGCCGTTCGGGGCGAGGCCGTGCTGAGTAGGGCTGTTCGGGGCGGGCCCGTTCGGGGCCGGGCCGGCCGGCCCGACGCCGTTCTGCCCGGGACGCGGCTGGCCGGCGCCGTGGGGGCCCGAGCCGGTGGGGCCGAAGCCGTACGGCGCGCCCGCTGCCCCGCCGTTCGGGCGGCCCTCGGCGCGGCCCACCTCGCTCTGCGGCAGGTCCTCGTCGCGGCCGCCCCGACCGGGACCGAAGCCGAGGGCGGCGCTGCTGGGCCCGCCGCCCGCGGGCCGGTCCTCGCCGGTGCCGCGGCCCTCCGACCGGCCGACGCCCCACGCGGGCTCGCCGTCCTCCGCCAGGGCGTCCCGCTCGACATGGGGTCCTCCCTGCCGGCCGCGGTCCCAGGCGGGAGCGGGCGGCTGCGGTCCGCGCCACGCGTCGGACGGGGCGTCGGGGGCCGGTCCGGGGCGCCAGGCCTGCGTCCCGCCGTGCCGGCCGGGGACGCCCGGGCCCTCCCCGGCGATCGGAGTGCCGACCTGCTCGGCGCCCGCGTCGTCGGCCTCGCGGCGCCGTCGACGCCGCCCGGCCCCGGCCGCCCCGCCGTTCTCGGCGAGCAGCTCGGCGACCGTGCGCTGTCTCGGCTGGTCGGTCTCGGAACTCATCCGCTACACCGTGCCTCGTACGACGTCAAGGGTCCAAGTGATCGGGGCGCGTCCTGCGCCGAGCGGTCGTCCCTGGTCGACCCGTCGAGGGTGTCGAGCCGCCGGAGGATCACACCCTCGCGCAGGGCCCACGGACAGATGTCGAGTTCGGTGACCTTCAGGGCCCGCATCGCGGCCTCCGCGACGACCGCCCCGGCGACGAGCTGGTGCGCCCGGCTCGGGCTCACCCCCTCCAGCTCCGCGAGGTCCACCGACGACATCCGGCTGATGAACGAGCCCAGCTGCCGCAGCCCCGCGTGGGTCAGCAGCCGCCGCGCCCGGTTGCCGGCGCCCGAGGGCGCCGCCCCGGTGAGCCGGGCCAGCGAGCGGAACGTCTTGGAGGTGCCCACGGCCAGGTCCGGCTCCCCCAGCTTCCGCAGCTCGCGGGCGACCGGCGCGAGGTCGGCGTCGACCTTCTCCCGCAGCGCCTCGATCTCACGCCGCGACGGCGGGTCCCCGGTGAACCACTCCCGGGTGAGCCGGCCCGCCCCGAGCGGCAGCGACGCGGCCGCCGCCGGGTGCTCGTCGCGGCCGGCCGCCAGCTCGAGCGAACCCCCGCCGATGTCGAGGCACAGCAGCCGCCCCGCCGACCAGCCGTACCAGCGGCGGACGGCGAGGAAGGTGTAGCGCGCCTCGTCCTCGCCGGGCAGCACCTCGAGCGCGACCCCGGTGTCGGAGCGCACCTTCGCCAGGACGGCGGCGGAGTTCGTGGCGTCGCGCAGCGCGGAGGTGGCGAAGGCCAGCAGGTCGTCGCACCCCAGGTCGGTGGCGGAGTCGCGCGCGGTGTGCACGGCGGCGATCAGCGAGTCGACGCCGATCCCGCTCAGTGCGCCGTCCGGCAGCAGGTGCTCCGCCAGCCGCAACTCGGCCTTCTGCGAGGTGGCGGGGGTGGGGTGCCCTCCGCGACGGGCGTCCACCACCAGCAGGTGCACGGTGTTGGAGCCGACATCGAGCACACCCAGTCGCACGCGATCAGGTTACCGGCCCGTGCCTCCCCCGTACTCGCAGCGTGACCAGGGCCGCGGCGGGCCGCACCGGTCGTCCCCACGTCAGTGCCAGGGCCGGTCGACCTGATCGCGGGAGTACCGCCGGGCGCGACGACAGGAGATCAGGTCGCCGTCGGGGCGGACGAGGGCCTCGTAGATCGCCAGGACGTCCGTCGTGTCGGGGATGCGCTGCGCCTCGACGACCTCGACCCCGACGCACCAGTCGCCGTCGCGCGGCTCGATCGAGATCACCGTCTCCGGGTGCCGGCCGGTGAGCACGCCGACCTGTTCCGCGGCCCGGCGGGCGATCCGGACGATCGTGCCGTCCGGGTGCCCGGCGGAGCCGTCGTCCTCCTCCGGGCCGCCCGTCCGGGCACCGCCCTCCCCGGCGACGGCGTCCACCGCACCGACGTCCACCGCACCGACGTCCTCCACAGCGACGTCCTCCACAGCGACGTCCTCCGGACCCGCGTCCTCCGGACCCACCTCCTCCGGGCCCGCGTCCTCGGCCCGGACGTCACCGGCCCGGACGTCGCCCGCCCGGACGTCGGCGCCCGCGGACCGTGCCGGGGCGCTCCGCCGGCGCCGCGTGGTCGTGCTCTTCGACTCGGCCATCACACTCACCCTCGTCCTCCACGGCGCCGCCGACGGGGACCCATCCGCGCCGACGTCCCGTACGGGCGCCGCAGGGATCCGGCCGCCCGTCGGGATCCGGGCGCACGGGTACCCGATGCACGCTCGTTCCCCCACCCACGACGGTGCACCGGGGAGAATGGGGACGATCGGCCTCCGGCGGGCTGCCACGTCCGTCGGCAGCGGCTGCGCGGGACGACGGCGTCGCGCCGGCTCGGCTCGGGTCAGCGGTGTGCGAGATCGGTGTGCGGCCGGCCCTCCCGCAGCAGCGCGACGAGCGCGTCCTGGTCCCGCCGCGACGGCAGACCCCAGTCGGGCTCGTAGTCGTACACGTCCCGCAGGCCGCGGGCCACGGTCTGCCCGTCCAGGATCTCGATGTCGTCCGTGCGGACGAGCCCGGGGTGCTCGACGCCCGCCGCCTCGGCGACCTTCCCCAGGTCGCGGCGCAGGGTCAGGATGTAGTTGGCCAGCCGCGCCGACTTGAGCGCCGGGTCGAGGCCGCGCGCGAGCCAGCGGTTCTGCGTGGCGACCCCGGTGGGACAGGTGTCCGTGTGACACTTCTGGGCCTGGATGCAGCCCACGGCGAGCATGGCCTCGCGCGCGACGTTGACCAGGTCGGCGCCGAGAGCGAACGCGACGACGGCGTTGTCCGGCAGCCCGAGCTTCCCCGCCCCGACGAACACGACCTGCTCGTGCAGACCGCGCAGGGCGAACTCGCGGTACACGCGGCTGAACCCGAGCCGGAACGGCAGCGCGACCGAGTCGGTGAACACCAGCGGCGAGGCGCCGGTGCCACCTTCGCCGCCGTCGACGGTCACGAAGTCCACCCCACGCCCGGTGCGGACCATGAGATCGGCGAGCTCGGTCCAGAACTCCATGTCGCCGACCGCGGACTTGATGCCCACCGGCAGCCCGGTCTCGTCCGCCAGCAGCTCGACCCAGTCGAGCAGCTCGTCGACGTTGCGGAACGCGGTGTGCCGCGACGGGCTCACGCAGTCCTCGCCGACCGGGATGCCCCGGGTCGCGGCGATCTCCTCCGTGACCTTGGCGGCGGGCAGCAACCCACCCAGGCCCGGCTTCGCGCCCTGGCTCAGCTTGATCTCCAGGGCGCGGACCGGCGCCCCGGCGACACCCGCCTTCAGCCGCTGCAGGTCGAACCGGCCCCGCTCGTCGCGGCAGCCGAAGTAGGCGGTGCCGATCTGCCAGATCAGCTCGCCTCCGCACCGGTGGTACGGCGAGATGCTGCCCTCACCGGTGTTGTGCAGGCACCCCGCCGTCGCCGCCCCCCGGTTGAGCGCCTCGACGGCCCGGCCGGACAACGACCCGTAGCTCATCCCGGAGAGGTTGACCACCGAGTCGGGGCGGAACGCCGCGCGGCGGCCGCGGGCGGCGCCGAGGACCTTCGCGCACGGCAGCCACGTCGGCTCGTCGCCGCCGCGGGGATGGGTGGGCGCGGCCCGGCCGAACGTCCGGTGCTTGATGATCACGTAGCCGGGCGTGTGCTCGACGTCGTTGTCGGTGCCGAACCCGAAGTAGTTGTTCTCGCGCTTGGCGGAGGCGTACACCCAGCGGCGCTGGTCCCGGCTGAACGGTCGCTCCTCGTCGTTGCCGGCCACCACGTACTGGCGCAGCTCCGGCCCGATCGACTCGATCAGGTACCGGCCGTGGCCGATCACCGGGTAGTTCCGCAGCAGTGCGTGCCGGCGCTGGAGCAGGTCGTGCGCGGCGATGCCGCCCAGCCCTGCCGCCCAGGGAACCCATCGCCCCCATCCCACGACGCGCAGTCTGCTCCCCCGGGTGGCGCCCCGCACCTCCTGGCGCCGCTGGGCGCGTCACGGTGAGCGACCGCCCGGCCACCAGGCCGCCACCACCCACGGCGTACCGGACCGTCCTGTTCGTCCCCGAGTAGCAACTTGTGCGCATTCCGTGACGAGGCGCCCGAGGGCGTCGACTTTCCGGCCGCGCGCCCCCGAAGCGCGCCGACAATCGACGTCAGTACGAAAGGCCCACCCCATGCGCCGTCGCAACACCGCGTTCGCCGTCGTCCTCGGCGACAACACCGACAGCACCGACAGCACCGACAGCACCGACAGCACCGATGGAGGTCAGGTGCGGACCTGCCGACGGGCGGGGTGGACACCGGCGACGGCTCCTTCGACGAGCCGCCGACGCGCCCGTCCTGATCGCCCTCGCCGGGGTGGGGCGCGGTCGCCACCACGGCCGCCGCGGCGAGCCGGCGCCGGTTCGACTGACGCATGAGCACGAGCACCGACCAGCGCCGCCGGATCGGGATCCGCTTCGCGTGGTGGGCGGCGGTGCTCCTGGCGCTCGTCGCGGGCTGTGCCGGCACCGAGGATCCGACGGCCAGCAGCGGGCCGGTGATCTCGGCTCCGAAGCCGGCCGCGGCCTCGGTGGACCCGGACCAGCCGGTCATGGCGGCGTCGCACCCCACGCGGCTGCGCATCCCGGCGATCGCCGTGGACGCCCGCGGCGTGATCGACCTCGCGTTCCCGACCCAGCAGGTGTACGGCGACGTCGCCGGGGCCGAACTGCGCCTGATCACCTGCGGCGGAGAGCTCGATCGAGCGGCTCGCAGCTACCGCGACAACATCGTCGTCTACGCGAACCTGATCGGTGCGACATGACGCGATGAACGGACGTGGCGGTCCCGGGACGCGATGCACCCCGGAGCCGTCACGTCCTGCCGCCGCGACGCCGCGACGCCGCGGAGGTCCGCTCAGCTCTCGAACTTGTACCCCAGCCCCCGCACCGTGACGAGGTGCTGCGGGGCGCTCGGGTCCTTCTCCACCTTGGCGCGCAGGCGCTTCACGTGGACGTCGAGGGTCTTGGTGTCGCCGACGTAGTCCGCACCCCACACCCGGTCGATGAGCTGGCCCCGGGTGAGCACCCGGCCGGCGTTGCGCAGCAGGTACTCGAGGAGGTCGAACTCCTTGAGCGGCAGCGCGACGTCCGTGCCGTCGACCGACACCACGTGCCGCTCGACGTCCATCCGGACCGGGCCCGCCTCGAGCACGCCGGCGCCGTCGGCCTCGGCGGAGCCCTCGCCGCCGCGGCGCAGGACCGCCCGCACCCGCGCGATCAGCTCGCGGGCGGAGTAGGGCTTGGTCACGTAGTCGTCGGCGCCCAGCTCGAGCCCGACGACCTTGTCGATCTCGCTGTCCCGCGCGGTCACCATGATCACCGGGACGGCGGAGCGGGAGCGCAGGGCCTTGCAGACGTCCGTGCCGCTCATGCCGGGGAGCATGAGGTCGAGCAGCACGATGTCGGCGCCGTTGCGGTCGAACTCCTCCAGCGCCTCCTGGCCGGTCGTCGCGACGGCGGCGGTGAAGCCCTCCTTGCGCAGCAGGAACGCGAGCGGGTCGGCGAAGGACTCCTCGTCCTCGACGATCAACACCCTGGTCATCTCATCCTCCAGCTCGGCCGGTCGCGCCGGCCGGGTCTCGGTCGGGGGCCCGGTCCGCCGCGCCGTCCTCGTCGGACGACGTGTCGGCGACACCGGTGGCGGGGAGCCGCATGGTGAAGGTCGATCCGGTGCCGGGGCGGCTCCACAGCCGCACCTCGCCACCGTGGTTCGCGAGGACGTGCTTGACGATCGCCAGGCCCAGACCGGTGCCGCCGGTCGCGCGGGAGCGGGCCGGGTCCACCCGGAAGAACCGCTCGAACACGCGGACCTGGTGCTCCGGTGCGATGCCGATGCCGCGGTCGGTCACGGCGATCTCGACCCAGCCCGCCTCGAGCCGGCGGGAGACGGAGACCGACGCGTCGGGCGGCGAGTAGGCGATGGCGTTCTCGAGCAGGTTCGACAGGGCCGTGACCAGCAGCGTCCGGTCCCCGGCCACCTCCAGGCCGGAGGGCTCGTCGACGGTGATGTCGATACCCGCCGACTCGGCGGAGAGCCGGGAGCGGCCGAGTGCCTCGTCGACGACCTCGTCGACGTCGACGGCCTCGAGGTCCGGCAGCGCCTCGGCGCCCGTCAGCCGGGACAGGGCGATGAGCTCGGTGACGAGTGCACCGAGCCGGGTCGACTCACGCAGGATCTTGCCGGCGAAGCGGTGCACGGACTCGGGGTCGTCCGCCGAGTCGAGGACCGCCTCGGCCAGCAGCCCGACCGCGCCCACCGGCGTCTTCAGCTCGTGGCTCACGTTGGCCACGAAGTCCCGCCGGGTGGCCTCGAGCCGCACCGCATCCGACATGTCCGCGGCCTCGACCAGGGTGAACCCCTCGCCGAGCGGCCGCACCACGGCGACGACGGCGGCGGGCTGGCGGCCCCAGGCCTCCAGCGGGGCGAGGTCGACCTCGACCTGGGTCGAACCCTCGAGCACCTTCTGGCAGGCCGCCCAGGCGCGCGGGTCGGGCCGGCCGGCCCGGACCACGCCGAGCTCGGCGGCCCGCCGGTTGTGCAGGACCACGTCGCCGCCACCGGAGAGCACGGCCAGCCCGGACCCGGTCGACCGGAACACGCGCTGGAGGAGCTCGCCGAGCGTCGGCACGCGCCGGCCGTCCGAACCGGTCCGGGCCGGCCGGGCGCGGCGTCGCCCGATCAGGACACCGGCCCACAGCCCGGCGGCGAGGGCGACGGCGACCAGGACGACGGACGCCACTGCGTTCACGAGGGCATCGTAGGCAGCCCGACCAGGGCCGACGCCAGCTCGACGGGCCCCGAGTGAGCGGCCTGACGTGGCGGACGAGGACTTTTCCGCGCCCGTTCACGGCCCGTTCACCCGGCGGGGGAGGGACCGGCCTACCGGCCCTGGTTCGCGACGCCCCGGATGGCCTCCTCGGCCGCGGCCGGGTCGAGGTACTCACCGCCGGGCACCGCGGGCGTCAGGTCGTCGTCGAGCTCGTAGCGCAGCGGGATGCCGGTGGGGATGTTGAGCCCGGCGATGTCGGTGTCGGAGATGCCGTCGAGCTCCTTCACCAGCGCCCGCAGCGAGTTGCCGTGCGCGGCGACGAGCACGACCTTGCCGGCGCGCAGGTCGGGCACGATCGCCTCGTCCCAGTACGGCAGCATCCGCTCGACGACGTCGGCGAGGCACTCGGTCAGCGGCGCCTGGACGCCGGCGTAGCGGACGTCGCCGTCCTGCGACCACTCCGAGCCCTTCTCGATCGGCGGCGGCGGGGTGTCGTAGCTGCGCCGCCAGGTCATGAACTGCTCGTCGCCGAACTCCTCGCGGATCTGCTTCTTGTCCTTGCCCTGCAGGGCGCCGTAGTGCCGCTCGTTGAGCCGCCAGTCGCGGCGCACCGGGATCCAGTGCCGGTCGGCCACGTCGAGTGCGAGGTTCGCGGTGTTGATCGCCCGGCGCAGCAGCGACGTGTGCACGACGTCCGGGAGCAGGCCCGTCTCCTTCATCAGCTCCCCGCCGCGGCGGGCCTCGGCCTCGCCGGCCTCCGAGAGCGGGACGTCGACCCAGCCCGTGAAGAGGTTCCTCACGTTCCAGTCGCTCTGACCGTGGCGCAGCAGCACGAGTGTCGGCATGCGCGACAGCTTGCCAAACGAGCGCGGGTCGGCGCTGGAGGTCAGCGCTGTCGCTCCGGGCACACCCCCGGGATCGGGACCGCCTCGGGATCACGGCCGAGCCGGACGAGCATGGCCCGACAGATCCCCTCGAGCTGGCCGACCTGCTCGGGGGTCAGGGCGTCGAACAGGTTCTCGCGCACCGTCCGGACGTGTCCCGGGGCCGCGGCCCGCAGCGCCGCGTAGCCCTCCTCGGTGAGGGTGCAGAAGGTGCTGCGCCGGTCTTCCGGGCACGGGCGCCGGCAGACCCAGCCCGTGCGTTCCAGCCGGGTCACCGCATGGCTGAGCCGGCTCTGGCTGCTCTGCGTGGCGGCGGCCAGCTCGCTCATGCGCAGGGTGTGCTCCGGCGCGTCGGACAGCATGGCGAGGATGAGGTAGTACGCGTGCGGCATGCCCGAGTCGCGCTGCAGCTGGCGGTCGAGCGCGCCGTCCAGCAGCGTGGTGGCCGCGGTGAACGCCAGCCACGCCCGCAGCTCGGCGGCGGAGAGCCAGCGGGTCTCGTCCATGCGAACCAGCCTACGCCAGATCGCTTGAACATTCATCTGTCAGGGGCTACGGTGTCGTTGAAAGTTCACAGAAAGGCAGGCCCATGCCCGTCCAGCGCCTGAACCACGCCGTGCTCTACGTCCGCGACGTCGCCCGCAGCGTCGCCTTCTACACCGAGGCCCTCGGGTTCCGGGTCGTCTCGTCGGTACCGGGCCGGGCGGCGTTCCTGCAGGCCGAGGACTCGTCGAACGACCACGACCTCGGCCTGTTCGCGATCGGCGAGGCGGCCGGGGACACGACGGCCGGGCGCGGCAGCGTCGGCCTCTACCACCTGGCCTGGGAGGTCGACACGCTCGCCGAGCTCGACCGGATCCGCGGCGTGCTGCGCGAGCGCGGCGCACTCGTCGGTGCCTCGGACCACGGGAGCACCAAGGCCCTGTACGCCGCGGACCCGGACGGGCTGGAGTTCGAGGTGAGCTGGCTCGTCCCCGCGGACCTGCTCGGGCCGGACACCGGGATGCGCACGGCACCGCTGGACCTCGAGGCGGAGATCGCCCGCTACGGCGCCGGGACACGCGGCGGGGTCGGCGTCTCCGTCCGCTGACGGTGGCGAGCGGGCCACCTCGGCCCCCGGGCCGGCCCGGATCAGCCCGTCGAGGACCCGACGAGGTAGCCGTCCCGGGCGCTGTACTGGGCGGTCAGCGTGAACCGGTCGCCGCGGACGAGCGTGTGCCGCCACTCGACGGGCCGCCCGCCCGCACTGCCGAGGCGCTCGATCGCCAGCGCGGCGACGCCCGCGTCGATCCCCAGCAGGCGGCGCTCGCCCGCACTCGGCACGACCGCGCGGATGTTCTCGCGCCCGCCCGCGACCCGCAGACCGCAGAGCCGCTCGAGCTCGGGGTAGACGCCGGTGTGCGTGAAGTCGACCTCGAGCAGCGGCGCCGCGACCTGCTCCGGCAGCCACACCCGGTCGACGGCGAGCGGCTCGCCCTCGGCGAGCCGCAGCCGCTCGAGGTGCACCAGGGGCGTCGACTCCTCCAGCCCGAGCCGGGCCGCGACGACCCCGTCGGCGCGGACGTCGAGCGTCCGGACGACGCTGCGCTGCTCGCGGCCGGTGGACTCGACGGCGGAGAAGAGGCTGTAGACCGAGCCGAGCTGCTGCTCGATCTCCACCGGCGCGGCGAGCCGCGGCGCCCGGCCCCGCCCGGCGACGACGACGCCCTCCTCCCGCAGCCGCCGCAACGCCTCGCGCACGGTGTGCCGGCTGACCCCGTACTCGCCGACCAGGGCGAGCTCGCCGGGGAACGAGCGGTCGAACTCGTGGGCCTCGAGCCGCGCGCGCAGGTCCGCCAGCAGCTGTGCCCACAGCGGCTCGGCACCCTTGCGCACCAGGGGGCGCGCGGCCATCGCGACCTCCTGAGGATCGACCGTCGGCGTTCGCCCGAGGGTAGCCCGCACCGGGCGTGGGGCGGCCGGACGGCGCCCCCTCTCACACCGGCCCGCCGGCGTCCGCGGACCCGCGCCACGCTCGCCCGCTGGGCCACGACCCGCCCCTCCAGATCCGCGACCGGGGCGTTGACGTCCTCGGCTCGGCTCGTGCGAGCGGCTGCGGCGCGGCCCTACTCGACGAGGTGCTCGAAGGCCTTGAGGTTGGCCAGCGACTCCCCCCGCTCCGTGCGCCAGGCGTACTCGCGGCGGATCGAGGTCGCGAAGCCCAGTTCGAGGAACGTGTTGAAGTCGCCGTCGGCGGCCTCGAGGACCTGGCCGAGGACCCGGTCGAGCTCGTCGGCGCTCACGGCGACGAAGGGGATCCGGCCGACGAGGTGGATGTCGCCGACCCGGTCGAGCGCGTAGTGCACGCCGTAGAGGCGGGCGTTGCGCGCCAGCATGTGGCGGTAGACGCCCTCGTGGTTCTCGTCCGGCTGACGACAGACGAAGGCCTGCACGAACACGGTCCGCTCGCGCACGACGAGCCAGGTCGGCGTGTTGAGCCGGTTCGTGCCCTCCAGCGTGACGAGGTACTGCCCCGCCCCGCGCCGCTGGTACCCGACCTCCAGCTCGCCGAGGGCCTTCCCGACCGCCGCGTCGATGTGCTCCGCGTCGAGCGTCCCGCCGGTGTCGATCTTCTCCTGCATCACGCCTCGATGATGCCCGCGACCATCCTGTCCCGCAGCCGGGCCCGGAACTCCCGGGTGGCGTCGGCGTAGGTGGCCAGCAGGGCGTCGGTGGTGCGGTCCCAGGAGAACTCGCGGGCGTGCGTCACGGCGGCGTGGGCGAGCCGTTCGCGTCGCCCCGGGTCGAGGGCGACGGCGGCCAGGGCGGAGGCCCACTGCCCCGCCCCGTGCCCCGGGACCAGCAGCCCCGACCGCCCGTCCGCGACGGCCACGGGCAGGCCCCCGACGTCGGCCGCGACGACCGGGGTCCCGCAGGCCTGCGCCTCCAGCGCCACCAACCCGAACGACTCGTTGTGGCTCGGCACGGCGATGACGTCGGCGGCCCGGTAGACCCGCGCCAGCGCCGGACCGCCCTGCGGCGGCAGGAACCGCACGACGTCCGCGATCCCCAGGTGCGCCGCCAGCTCCTGCAGCGAGGTCGGCTCGGCCAGCCCGCTGCCGGAGGGCCCGCCGGTGACCAGCACGACCAGCCGCGCACGCAGGCCGGGATCGCGGCGGAGCATCTCGGCGGTGGCGCGCAGCAGCACGTCCGGCGCCTTCAGCGGCTGGATCCGTCCGACGAACCCCAGCACGACGGCGTCGTGCGGCAGCCCGAGCGCCGCCCGGGCCGCGCGGCGCGATGCCGGGCGGAAGCGGTCGAGGTCGACGCCCGGCGGGATGGCGACCGTGCGCAGCGGGTCGGCCTCGCACAGCTCGACGAGCTGGCGGACCTCGATGTCGGTGTTCGCGACGAGCCGGTCCGCCTCCGCCGCCACCTGGTCCTCGCCGATCACCCGGACCATCGGCTCGGGCTGGTCGCCCTCGGCCAGCGCAGCGTTCTTGACCCGGGCGAGGGTGTGGGCGGAGTGCACCAGGGGCACGCCCCAGCGGTCCCGGGCGAGCCAGCCGACCTGGCCGGAGAGCCAGTAGTGGGAGTGGATGACGCCGTACCAGCCGGGCTCGTGGCGCGCCTCGGTCCGCAGCACGCCGGCGGTGAAGGCACACAGCTGACCGGGGAGGTCGTGCTTGCCGAGCCCCTCGAACGGGCCCGCGGCGACGTGCCGGACGAGCACCCCCGGCGCCAGCTCGGCGACCGGCGGCTGCTCCGACGAGGTGGCCCGGGTGAAGATCTCGACGGGGATGCCGCGGCGTGCCATGCGGGTGGCGGTCTCGGAGATGTAGACGTTCATCCCGCCGGCGTCGCCCGTGCCGGGCTGCTCCAGCGGGGAGGTGTGGACCGAGAGGATGGCGACGCGGCCACGGACCGGCGGGGGCGTGTCCGTGTCGGCTCGGTTTCTCACATGCTTCTTCCTAGCACGAGGCCGGGGTGGTCACCGTCGTCGCCGGTGCGTCGGGACAGCGCCAGCAGGGCCCGCGCGGGATCCGCGGCGTGCACCCGCCCGGCGGTGTCGACCCAGGTCGGGACGCTGCGCCTGCCCGCCTCGGGCCGGGTCAGGTCGACCTCCAGGGCCTCGTGCACCCACAGCTCACCGGCGGGGACCGGCAGGCCCGCTGTGCGACAGGCCACCACCACCTCGGGCAGGGCCGACCAGCGCACCGGCCGGCCGGTGCCGACGACCTCGGCCGCGACCACGTCCGAGGCGAGCGGCAGGTCCAGGATGTCGGCCAGCGCGTGCGGCTCCCCGCCGACGACCACGTCCCGGGCCGGCAGCACCGCCGCCGTCCACGGGGCGTCGAGCACGACCGCGTCGTCGACGCTCACGACCGTGCCCGCGAGCGAGCGGACCCGGTCCGGCAGGTCGAGGTCGTCGACCTCGACGACGCCCTCGGCGACCGCCGCGGCCAGCACGGCGTGGGCGTCGGCGGCGAGGGCCGCGTCGACGGTGCGGGCGGGGTCGGCGAGCCGCTCGAGCAGGTCCGCGGCCTCCTCGGTGGAGCCGACGGCCAGCTCGGCGCGGACACCGATCGCGGCGAGCAGCCGCTCGTCGAGCCCCACCGGGACCGGGTCGTAGAGGCCGGCGAGCCGCTCGGCGTCGGGCAGGCGCCAGTGCCCGGGCTCGTACCCGCCGAGCAGGGCGTGGCGGGCGAGCCACCAGCCGGTGTAGCCGCCGGGCTCGAGCACGGCGGCCCGGGTCTCCGGCCGGGCGGCGAGCAGGGCGAGGGCGGCGGACCAGGCGTCGTCCGCGACCAGGTCGAGATCCCGCACCCCGGCGAGCCGGGTGGGCCCGGCTCCCTCGTCCCACCACAGGTCCTCGTCGTGCAGGTCGTGGTCCGGGCCGGCCGGATCCTCGTCGACGACGACGGCGAACCCGTCGAGCACCCCGGCCGCGACCAGCGCCTCCCGCGGGATCCGCGCCGTCCACGTGGGGTCGATGACGCCGACCGGCGCCTCCGGGTCGAACAGCTTCCGGACCGCGGCGTCGGGCAGCATCAGCTCGTCGGCACGCGAGGGCCGGCCGTCGGCGTCCGGCAGGGCGAGAGCCCCGAACCCGGGAGCGGCCGTCACGGCGAGCAGGCCCAGGACGGCCTCGGCGAGGGGCGCGGTGTCCAGCCCGGCCTCGGCGTCGTCGAGGGAGCGCTCGACCGCCTCGCGCAGCGCGGGGTCGTCGAGCAGCGCGGCCGGGTCGGTGGCGGTGGCCCCGAGCCGCTCGAGCAGCGGGTGGACCGCCCCGGGATCGGCGACGTGCAGGCCGGGCAGGGCCAGCTCCGCGACGGCCCGGGTGCCGGTGTCGGGAACGGTGTCCGAGCCGGTGCCCGGGAGCAGGACGCCGGGCGGTCCGGCGACCAGGCGGCCGTCGAGCAGCGGAACGGGCAGGGCCCGGAGCTCCTCGGTCAGCCCGGGAACCGTCTCGACGGCGGGCTCCAGTGCCGCGTACAGCGAGCGCCACCAGCCCGGATCGCGGTCCACGCCGTGCAGGCGCTCCACCAGCCCGGCCGCCCCGATCCGGCGCACGCCGAGCTCGCCGAGCGCCGCCGCGTGCCGGGGCTCGACGGCGGCGAGCCGGGCGAAGGCGGGATCGGCGGCCGCGAGCAGCGCGGGCAGGTCCGGGGCGCCGGGCACGTCGAGCCACTCGGCACGCCGCGGGACGAGGTCCTCCGCCTCCCGGGCCGCGCCGGGCAGCCACGCACCCTCGGCCAGGGCGGCGACGACGGCGGCGCGCAGCCGGCCGTCGAGCTCCGAGAGCGGGAACCCCGGCGCGGGCACGAGGTCGAGCCTGCGCTCGGGCGCGACGGCCCGGACCAGGTCGAGGAAGGCCGCGGCGGCCGCGGCGAGCACCGCGTCGGCGACCGGGCCCGTCCGGACCCGGCGGCGGTCCGGGTCCAGCGGCAGGTCGGCGATCAGCCGGGCGGGCAGCCCGAGCCGCTCCACGGCGGCCGTCGGCGCGTGCAGGACCTCGCCGGAGTCGGGGCCCAAGGGAGCCGGATCACCCCGGACGTCGACGGGCAGGGCCCAGCAGACGCCGCGCTCGCGACGGTGCCGCTCCTCGACCGCGGCGCCCGGGTCGGTCGCGACGGCGGCCCGGATCACGCGGTAGTGCCGCTCGCCGACGGTGGTGATCCCGTCGACCTCGGTGCGGCGCACCACGGTGGGTTCCCCGTCCGGCGCAGCGACGACCACCTCCGCGAGGTCCGGCAGGGCGAGCAGCAGGTCGGGGGCCGCGGCGCGGGCCCGTTCCAGCAGCTCGGCGGGGTCCAGGCCCGGGCGCACCGGGAGCCGGACCTCGGTCGCGTGGCCGGGCGGCGGGCCGGACTCGTCGGGCTCGCAGGGCCAGACCAGGCGCAGCACGGGCACGTGGCCGCCGCGTCGGGTCAGCTCGGCGGCGGGGCCGGGCAGCGCGCACACGGCCGCCGCGGTGGCGGCCGCGGAGAACCGCACGCCGGTCCCGGGCCCGGTGACCAGGCGCGGCGCGTCGGAGATCGGGAGCACCGCGGCGAAGCCGACGCCGAAGCGCCCGGCGGCACCGGGGTCGTCGCGCTTGGCCGACGCGCGCAGCGAGGCCAGGGCGGTGACGCCGGCGGCGTCGAGCGGGGCGCCGGTGTTGGCGACGCGCAGCTCCCCGTCGTGCACGCCGAGGCGCATGCGGCCGGGGACACCGGCGGCGCGCGCGGCGTCGGCGGCGTTCTGGGCGAGCTCGACGAACCAGGTCTCGGCGTAGCCGCCGAGGACGAGGTCCTCCTCCGCGTTGGCGTCCTCGCGGAACCGGGTGGGCGAGTCCGACCACGTCGCGAGCAGTGCGGTGCGCAGCGCCGCCGTGCCGAACGGGTCCCCGTCCGCGAGCTCCTCGCCGGCGAGATCGCCGCCGCCGGTGTCCGGGCCGATCCTGTCCGGGCCGATCCTGTCCGGGCCGATCCTGTCCGGAGCCCCGAGGTCCGGCACGGCGTCGGTCAGGAGGTCACGCCCTCGGTGCCCGCCGCGGCGACCGGCTCGTCCGGCGCCGCGACCTCCTCCACCGCCTCGTCCGAGTCGGTCACGGCGGCGGGGGCGGCCGGTGCCTCGGCCGCGTCGGCGACCGCGGCGGGCGCGTCCTCGGCGACGGGCGAGACGGGCTCGGGCTCCTCGCCGGCAGGCTCCACGTCCGCCACCGGGGCCGTGGCGGTGGGCACCCGCTCGAGGTCCGTCCCGTCGTCGTAGACCAGCGCGGCGACGTGCACCGGCGAGCCCTGCTCGACCTTCAGCTCCGAGTGCGCCCCGCACCCGAACTCCACCGAGACGGCCGAACCGTCGGCCGGCGCGTACTCGTTGGCGCACACGCCGAACCCGGCGCGCAGCGACCCGGCGAGCGGGGTGAAGAACCCGCAGGTCCCGCAGACCTCGGTGACGGCGCGGGCGAGGTCGGATCCCGGGCCGCGGGCGTCCCGCCAGCGCTCGGCGGCCTGGAGGCGGCCCTCCCGGCTGAGCACCCGGGTGCGGCCGAGCCCGACCTCGACGGCGACCTCCTCGACGGCCGGGTCGTCCGACTGCACGTAGGCGGGCACCAACCGGGAGTCGTCCGGCTCGGTGGGCAGCAGGTCGCCGGGGCCGAGGTCGCCGGGGCGGATCCGCTCCTGCCACGGCACCCAGGCCGGCGCGACCAGCGCCTCCGCGCCCGGGAGCAGCACGACCTCGCTGACGGTCACCGGCCCGTCGTCGACGGCGGCGAGCGTGACCGACCACCACCAGCCGTGGTACCCGGCGAGGTGCGCGGCGAAGTGGTGGCTCACCGAGACCTCGTCCTCGACCACGAACCCGAGGTGCTCGCCGACGGCGGCGGCGCCCGCACGCAGGCCGATGTCCGCCGACGCCTCCTCGACGGCGGCGGTGCGGGCCTGCTCGACCGCCCCGGCCGGCCGGCCGGGCACGGCGGGGGCGTCCGCCGGACTGGTCTCGGGGTCGATGCCGGTGATCGCGCTCATCCGGACGATTGTGCCACCCGCGCCCGGCGCGTCGGAGCACCGTCCACACCGATGCTCGGGGCCGTGCGGCAGGATCGCGGGCGATGAGCCGGGTGCTGCTGGGACTGGTCGCGGCGGTGACCGTCGTGGCGACGGGGGCCGCGGCCTGTGCGGCGCCCCCTGCCGCCGCGCTGGGGTCCGCCCCCGCCGTCCGTCCCGTGGTGCTGGCCGAGCTGCCGCACGACCCGACCGCCTTCACCCAGGGCCTGGAGCTGTCCCCCGACGACCCCGGCACGCTCTACGAGGGCACCGGGCTGGCGGGCCGCTCCGAGCTCCGCGAGCTCGACGCCGCCACGGGCGCCGTCCGCCGCGCGGTCCCGCTGCCGGGGAACCGGTTCGGCGAGGGGATCACCGTCGTCGGCCCGTCGATCTGGCAGCTGACCTGGCAGGACGGTGTGGCGCTGGAGTGGGACCGGGCCACCTTCACCCTCCGCCGCACGGTGCCCGTCGACGGGGAGGGCTGGGGGCTGTGTGCCCGACCCGGCCGGCTCGTCCGCTCGGACGGGACGGAGCGACTGCGCTTCCACGACCCCGTCACCTTCGCCGAGACGGGCTCGGTCGTGGTGACGCTCGACGGCGCGCCCGTGCCCGAGCTCAACGAGTTGGAGTGCGTCGACGGCGCGGTGTGGGCGAACGTGTGGCGCACCGACCGGATCGTCCGGATCGACCCCGCGACGGGTGTGGTGACCGCGGTCGTCGACGCGTCCGGGTTGCTGGACCCGGCCCGCCGGGCCGACACGGACGTGCTCAACGGCATCGCGCACCTCGGCGGGGACGAGTACCTCCTCACGGGCAAGCTCTGGCCCGCCGCCTTCCACGTCCGGGTACCCGGGTGACGTGACGCGCCCGCCATCCCGGAGAGGCCGCGGACCCGCGGTTCCCCGGGCAGAATGAGGGCATGGCGCGCGATCATCGGACCCCGCGGTTCGGCCGGCGCGCGCGCCGCTGGGCCACGGCCGACGGCGCGCCCCACCGCCGGCCCGCACCGGAGCCGGAGGCGGCGCGACCGGAGGGGGCCCGACCCGAGACGTCCCGACCCGACGGGGACCGGCCGGAACCGCCCCCGTACGTCCCGACCGTCCGGCGCCGCTACCCGTGGCACGACGACCCGGACTACGACCCGGCCGAGTACCACCGCGAGCCCGGTCCGGGGGCGACGCGGTTCGCCGAGTGGATCGAACAGGCTCGCCCGGCCGGCCCCGGGCCCTCGGAGGGACCGTGGACGGCGTCCGGCCAGGGCCCGGAGTCCGCCCGGGGTCCGCTCGGCCCCGACCAGACGTCCGACACCGCTCAGGCGTCCGGCCCCGACCAGGCGTCCGGCCGGGGCCCTCGGTCGGGCGAGCCGGGCGAGCCGGGCGAGCAGGCGCCTCCCCCGCCGCGGCTGCCGAAGAAACTCACCGTGACCCGGGTCGCCGCGCTGCGCAGCCGCCAGCTCACCGGGGCGGCGGTCGACACGTTCCGGCGCGCGGCCACGGCGGACGGCGCCGACCGCTCCGGCCTGACCTCCCTGACCTACGCCTCGATGATGGACTACGCGGTCGACGCCGCCGTGGCCGTCGCGCTGGCCAACACCCTCTTCTTCGCCGCGGCCACCGCGGAGAGCAAGACCAACGTCGCGCTGTACCTGCTGATCACCGTGGCGCCGTTCGCCGTGGTCGCCCCGGTGATCGGACCGCTGCTGGACCGGCTCCAGCGGGGCCGGCGCGCGGCGCTGGCCACGGCCATGCTCGGCCGGGCGGTGCTCGCCGTCGTCATGGCGCTGAACTACGACAACTGGATCCTCTATCCCGCCGCGCTCGGCGCGATGGTGCTCAGCAAGTCGTTCACCGTGCTCAAGGCCGCGGTGACCCCGCGGGTGCTGCCCGAGGGCATCACGCTGGCCACCACCAACTCCCGGCTGACCACGTTCGGCCTGATCGCCGGGGCGGTGTTCGGCGGGGTGGCCAGTGGGGTCGCGTACCTGTTCGGCTCGCCCGGCGCGCTCTACTACACCGCCGCGCTCGGCGTGGTCGGTGCGCTGCTGTGCAGCCGCATCCCGCGCTGGGTGGAGGTCACGGCCGGGGAGGTGCCGGCGCGGCTGCGCAGCACCCGCCGCCCGCGGCGGCGACCCGTCGGCCGCTCGGTGGTGGTCGCACTGTGGGCCAACGGGGCGGCCCGGGTGGTGACCGGGTTCCTCACCCTGTTCGTGGCCTTCGTCGTCAAGGAGCAGTCGCAGGGCGACGCGGCCCAACAGCTGTTCCTGATCGGCGTCGTCGGCGCGGCGGCCGGGGCCGGCTCCTTCCTGGGCAACGGCGTGGGCTCGCGCATCCACTTCGGGCGCGCGGAGGCGATGGTGATCGGCTGCGTGACGGCGGCCTGTGCCGCGGCCGCGGTGGCCGCGGTGCTCCCGGGCATCCTCACGGCCGCGGTCGTCGGCCTGGTCGGGGCCACCGGCAGCGCGCTGGCCAAGGTCTGCCTCGACGCGGTGATCCAGCGCGACCTGCCCGAGGAGTCGCGGGCGTCGGCCTTCGGGCGCTCCGAGACCGTGCTGCAGCTGGCCTGGGTGTCCGGCGGCGCACTCGGCGTACTGCTGCCGCACAGCGGGTTCCGCCTCGGGTTCGCCGTCCTGGCCGCGGTGGTGGCCGTCGTGGGGGTCCAGGCGGCGCTCGTGTGGCGCGGTCGCACGCTGGTGCCGGGCCTCGGCCTGCGCGAGCCGCTGCCCGAGCGCCGGACCGGCGCGGGCCGTCCCACCGGCCGGGACCACGGCGCCACCGGCGGGCCGTCCGGCCGGCCCGTCGACGCCGCCGCGTCCGAGGCCGGCCCGGGCGCCGGGCGGGCGGCTCCGTAGGCTGGACGGCGTGTCCCGGACCCGCCGGAGCCTGCTCGCCGCCCTCCCCCTCGCCGCCTGCCTCGTGCTGGCCGGGTGCGGGAGCGACTCCGAGCCGCAGGTCACGTGGTCCGCGGGCGAGGCCAGCGCGACGGTGGGCCCCGCCCAGTTCTGCGACCTCACGATGAAGGACTGCACCAACGACGAGGCCGCGCGGGCCCTGCTCCCCGTCCCGGCCGGCACCCCCGTCGAGGTGACCGTGCCCGACGAGGTCTCCGGGGCCCCCTGGTCGGTCGTCTTCTCCTACACCGGGCCGGACGGGCAGCGTACGGACGGGCGGAGCCCCGTGTTCGCCCCGGACGCGCGGACGAGCTACACGCTCACCCTGCCGGAGCCGGGCGACGTGCTGGGCACGGCCCAGGTCCAGCTGCTCGGTGCCGCGCCCGTCGCCGACCCCGGCACCGGCGAGATCGCGTTCCCGGCGCGCGCGACCTGGGTGCTCGTCGCCCACCAGTGAGCCGGGCTCCCCGCCGAGCCCGACGGCGCGGAGCGCGGATCAGGCGTCCTCGGCGGCCGCACGCCGGGGCCGGCGCGCGACCAGCACCGCCGCCGGCGGCAGGTTCCGCCACACGGTCGGCAGGACCGTCACCTCCCCGAAGCGGGCCTCGAAGGCGCGGCGCAGGTCCCGGACCCGGCCGGGCAGGGCGGTGCGGGTCACGACCGCCGTCGCGAGGCCCTCGGGGGCGAGGGAGGCCGCCACGGCGTCCAGGAGCGCGTCCCGCCGGCGCTGGGGCAGCAACGTCCACGGCAACGACGTGACGACGGCGTCGGCCCGGGTCAGACCGGCCTCGGCGAGCAGCGCCGGGAGCCGCTCGGCGTCGCCCTGCCGGACGTCGACGGCGGGCAGCCGGGCGGCCAGGTGCGCGGCCAGCACCTCGTCCAGCTCGATCGCCAGCAACCGCGACCCCGCCGGCAGGCGCTTGTGGATCCACGTGGTCAGCGCCCCGGTGCCCGCACCGAGTTCGACGACCGTCGGGCTGCCGGAGTCGGGCAGCAGGCTCGCGACCTGCGCGCCGAGCGGGCGGCCGGACGGCGCCGGCGAGCCGAACAGGTGCGGGCGACGGACCGCCCGGTACAGGAAGGCGCGGCCGGTCGCGCGGTCGTGGTGGGGTCTGGCCGGCCTGGTCCGGGAGGTCATACCCGGACATTCCCGTACCGGCACCGATCCCGCAGCGCGGAGCGGGTTTCGGAAGGCGTTCGCAGGCAGGTGCACCGATCGCACCGCTCGGTACACCCGTTCGGCCCTCCTGGCGACCGCCCCCTGTGACGTGCTGAGCCGAACGCACGACGAATGTACGGCCGGTCGGCCGCACTCCTCCCGGGTTCGTAACGGACCGCACTGATCGCTCGATACGGATTCAGAGGGCTGAACCGGTGAAATCGCGCATACCGGACAGCTGAGCCGAGCGACCCGGGGGGGATTCGTGGCCGCGTCAGCGCGTGCAGTGGTGGTGGGTGGAGCCGGCTTCATCGGCTCGTCGGTCGTGGAACGCCTGGCGTCGGGGGGCGCCGAGGTCCTCGTGGTCGACGACCTGAGCCGGGGACGCCCGGAGAACCTGAAGGGCCCGGGGGCCGGCGCCGAGCTGGCCGAGATCGACATCCGGGACGCCGACACGCTGCACCGCGCACTCGCCGCCTTCCGGCCCGAGGTCGTGTTCCACCTCGCCGCCCAGATCGACGTGCGGGCCTCCATGGCCGACCCGGCCGAGGACGCCTGGCGCAACGTCGTCGGCTCGGTCAACGTCTTCTCCGCCGCCCGGGCAGCCGGCGCCCGGCGGGTGGTCAACACCTCGACCGGCGGCGCGATCTACGGCCCCGACGCCCCGGTGCCGACACCCGAGACGGCCCCGACCGAGCCGCTGTCGGCCTACGGCCTCAGCAAGCGCACCGTCGAGACCTACGCCGACTGGTTCCGCCGGGCGAAGGGCCTCGACGTCGTCACCCTGCGGTACGGCAACGTCTACGGCGAGCGCCAGGACCCGAAGGGCGACGCCGGCGTGATCGCGATCTTCTGCGACGCCGTGCTCGCCGGCCGGCGCCCGACCGTGTTCGGCGACGGCTCCCAGACCCGCGACTTCGTCCACGTCGGCGACGTGGCCCGGGCGAACCTCGCCGCCGCCGAGGCCGAGGGCCCGCTCCGGCCCGTCTACAACGTCGGCACGGGGCGCGAGGTGAGCATCCGCGAGCTGATCGCCGCCGTCGCCCGGGCAGCCGGCGCGGACCCCGCGCTCGCGGAGCCGATCCTCGCCCCCGCGCGGGCCGGCGAGGTGCCGCGCAGCTGCCTCGACGTCCGCCGGGCCCGACAGGACCTCGGCCTGCCGGAGCCGACCCCCCTCGAGGAGGGGTTGCGCCACACCCTCGACTGGATGCGGAGCCTGTAGTCCGGTGTCCCTCGCAGTACCGCGGCGACCGCTCGGGCCCGCCGCCTCCGTCCTGCTGCTCGTGACCGTCCTGCTGCTGGCCGGCGCCGCCCCGGCCGCGGCCCGGCCCGTGGCGCCGGCGGGCGCCCGGGTCGACCTGCAGGTCCTCGTCGTGACCGACGGGTCCCGGGAGGTCGAGGCGTTCCACGACGCGCTCGACACGACCGGGGTGCCGGTGGAGGTCCTCGACCTGGCCGACCCCGCCCGGCCCCGGATCGACGCGGCCTTCCTGGCCGACCGGGTCGACGGCCGGCCGCGGGCGAAGTTCCAGGGCGTCGTGCTCCCCGGCCCGGCGCCGCAGCAGCTGGCCCCGGCGGAACTCACGGCCCTGCACGCCTACGAGCGTCGCTTCGACGTCCGGCAGATCTCCGCGCTCGCGACGGGCGGTCCCGCCGCCGGGACCGGCGAGCCCGGGTTCAGCGGCGCGCTCGACGGCCTGTCCGGCCGGCTGACCACCGACGCGCTCGGCGCCGAGTTCGGCTACGCCCGCGGCCCGGTCCCGTTCGAGGACCCCGGTCCGCACCCGGACAGCTGGGCCGAGGCCGGCCGGGCGTTGCCGGGCGTCCGGCCCCTGGTCACGGTGAACGCGCCCGGAGCGCCGCGCGGGCTCACCGTCGCCGGCATCCGCTCCGACGGCGGCCGCGAGGAGCTCGTGCTGACGGTCGGCTACCGGACGGGCGCATCGCAGTTCCAGGTGCTGGCGCCGGGCATGATCCGGTGGCTGACGCGCGGGGTCCACCTGGGCCTCGAGCGTGCGTGGTTCGCCGTGCACATCGACGACGTCCTGCTGCCCAACGCCCGGTGGGTGCCCGAGGCGAACTGCACGGCCGGCTCGGACTGCCCGCCGGAGGTCGGCCCGCGGCCGCTCATCCGGATGACCGCCGAGGACGTCGCCCACGCCGTGGACTGGCAGCGCCGCAACGACTTCCGGATGGACATGGTCTACAACGGCGCCGGCAGCGTCGCCGCCGCGCCCGGCGCCGTCGACCCGCTGACCGAGGCCCTGGTCGCCGCCAAGGGAGAGTTCGGCTGGATCAACCACACCTGGTCGCACCTCTACCTCGGCTGCATCCGGGACTTCTCCGTCACCCCGTGGCAGTGCGACGAGGTGCCGCTGTTCGGCTGGACCCGGTTCGTCGGCGAGAACACGATCGCCGAGGAGATCCGGCTGAACATCGACTTCGCCCGCCGGCACGGCCTGCCGATCGACGAGGCCGAGCTGGTCACCGGCGAGCACGGCGGGCTCGCGAAGCCGCCGCGGATGCCGGAGGACAACCCGAACCTGGCGGACGCACTCGACCGGACCGGCATTCTCACCCTGGCCTCCGACGCCTCCTCCGAGGCCGAGCAGCGGATGGTCGGGGGCGCGAACTCCGTGCCGCGGCACCCGATCAACCTCGACTTCAACACCGCGACCGAGGCCGAGACCGTCGACCAGTACAACTTCATCTCCACCTCGCTGGCCGACGGCGGCGACGGGACCTGCGAGGCCGACGGCAGCTGCATCCCGCCGGCCGACCCCGTGAGCGGCTTCCGGGACGTCGTCGTGCCGGCCGAGGCCGATCTCGCGCTGCGGCACGTCATGGCCAACGACCCGCGCCCGCACTACGTCCACCAACCGCAGCTCACCGAGGACCGCACGCTCTACCCGATCCTCGAGCGCGTCCTGGGCACCTACCGTTCGCTGTTCACCGAGGAGCGGCCGCTGCTGGTGCCGACGATGACCGCCACCCGGGACGTGCTCAACGGCCGGGCGGCCTTCGCCCGCGCGGTGGACGAGGGCCGCGTCGACGCCTACGTGGTCGACGGCGTGGTCACCGTGTCGAGCGACGGTCACGTCGACGTGCCGCTGACCGCCCCGCCCGGCACCCGCCTCGAGGGCGTCGCCGGCGACTTCGGGGACGCGTACGGCACCGTCCGCTCCGGCTGGTTCCCGGCGGACGGCCCGCGCACCCTCACCCTTCCCACCGCGAGCGAGGAGCAGCGATGAGGGTCTCCCTCGTCACCGAAGGCACCTACCCGATCCAGTCCGGCGGCGTGAGCGGCTGGTGCGAGCAGCTGATCCGCGGCCTGCCCGAGGTCTCGTTCGAGGTCGTGGCGCTGTCCGGCTCCGGGCGCGAGCCGGCCGTGTTCACGGTGCCGGAGAACGTGCGGGCGGTGCGCCGCATCGGCCTGTGGGCACCGCCGCCGCGCGCCCGCCGGGTGCCGCGGGCGCTCGCGTCGCGCTTCGCGATCGCCTACGAGGAGCTGCTCGAGGCGATGCTGGGCGAGGACGGGCCGCACTCCGCGCTCGCTTTCGAATCCGCGGTGCGGGCCCTGCACGCCCTCGCCGCGGAGACTCCGCTGGTCCCCCTGCTGCGCGGGCAGCGGGCCGTCGACCTGTTCGTCGACGCCTGGGACCGGCACCGGGCCGAGGCCGACACCGGGACGCTCTCGGTCGGCGACGCCCTCGCCGTCACCGAGCTGATGGAGCACTTCCTGCGCCCGCTGGCCCTGCCGGTGCTCGAGACCGACCTCGTCCACGCCACGGCCAACGGCCCGGGCGCGCTGATGGGGCTGCTCGCGAAATGGACCCACGGCACCCCCGTGTTGCTCTCCGAGCACGGCGTCTACCTGCGGGAACGCATGCTCGCGATCCGGCGCAGCGGCGACTCCCGGGCGGCGCGGGCGGCGCAGGTCCGGTTCTTCCTGCGGCTCACCGAGCTCTGCTACCGGCACACCGACCTCGTCGCGCCCGTCAGCGGGTTCAACGGCCGGTGGGCGCGGCGGGGCGGCGCGGCACCCGGGCGGGTCCGCACGATGCACAACGGCGTGGACCCCGCGGCACTGCCGCTGCTGACCGAGGAGCCGGCCGAGCCGACGCTCGCGTTCGTGGGCCGGATCGACCCGCTGAAGGACATCGAGCTGCTGGTCACGGCGTTCGCGCAGGTGCGGCGGGCCATGCCGGCGGCGCGCCTGCGACTGTTCGGCGGCGTCCCGGCCGGCAACGAGGACTACGCCCGGCGCTGCGAGGCCCGGGTGGCCGAGCTCGGTCTCACCGACGCCGTGACCTTCGAGGGACCGGTCTCCCCGGTGACGGAGGCGTTCCGGCGCGGCCACCTCGTCGTGCTGTCCAGCAGGTCGGAGGGGCTGCCGCTCACGATCATCGAGGCGGCGATGTCCGGACGCGCCACCGTGGCCACCGACGTCGGCGGCATGGCCGAGGCGGTCGGCGACGGCGGCCTGGTGGTGCCGGCCGGCGACGCCCCGGCCTTCGCCGCCGCGTGCATCCGGCTGCTGCGCGACCACGAGCTCCGCCACGAGCTCGCCGCGCGCGGCCGTGAGCGCGCACTCGAGCTGTTCACGCTGGAGCGGTTCGCCGAGAACTTCCGGTCCGTCTACGTCTCGCTCGCCCGGCGCCGCCCGCTGCCGGTCCGCGTCGGGGCGGGCGAGGAGCTGCCCGTCGGGCCCGCGGTGTCGGTGCGGCCCGCCGTGCGGCTCTCGGCGGCGACGCTCGTGCGGCCGGTCGAGGCCTCGGCCGGGCGGATCGACGCGGCCTCGGCGCCGGAGCCGGTCGAGGTCCCGACCTCGCGGATCGAGGCGGTCCCCGCGCCCGACCCGGTCGAGATCCCGGCCGCGCGGACCGGCACCGTCCCGGCGCGCGAGCCCGCGGAGGTCCCCACCAGCCGGATCGCGGCCGTCGTGCCGGAGTCCCTCGACCCGCCGACCACCCGGCTCGCGCGGGTCCCGCAACAGCTTGACCCGCCGACGTCGCGGCTCACCCCGGTCGCGCCACGGAACCGGATCCCGGGCCAGGCACCGCGCCCGGCGGGCAGGCCGCGCGGGCCGGTGCGGCCGTCGGCGCCCCGGCCCTCGGAGGAGCGGGTGCGGGTGGGTGAGGCCGGATGAGTCGCACCCCCTTCGTGCCCGGCCCGCGCCGGCCCGCGCTCTCGCCCGAGCTCGCGGACGCCGCGACCACCTCGACGCACCCCGCCGAGGTCGCCGTGACCCTGGAGAGCGTCGGGATCAACGACCGGGTCGCCCGGGAGCGGTTCGCCGCCCGGGACGTGTTCGCCCTCGCCGGGTACGCCGGCGTCGCCGCCGCGGGCCGGCCGCGCACCGAGCCGGAGGCGGACCCGCCACCCGCCGCAGGGGTGGCGCACGGCCCGGGTGCGAGCCGCTGGTTCCACGTCCGCGGGCTGCTGTACGCCGTCCCGGCGCTCGTCGCGCTGTCCCTGCTCCCGGCGGGGGACCACGTCGAGTCCGGCCTGCTGATCGGCGGCCTCGCCCTGAGCTGGGCGCTCGGTTACGGCGTCACCTACGTCGCCTGGTCCTACCTGGGTGCGCTCGACGTGCCCGCCGCCCACCGCTCCCTCCGCCGCGCCATCGCCGCCGGCACCGCGGCGGCCACGGTGGTCGCCGTCGTCGCCGTGTTCGGGTCGCTGGTCTGGACGATGACCATGCAGGTCACCCTCGGGACGGTGGCCCTGCTGGTCGGGCAGACGGTCTACCTGCTCTCCGCAGCCACGCTCCTGATGACCGGCAGCGAGGCGCGGCTGCTGGTCGCCCTCACGCCCGCGGGGATCGGTGCGCTGATCAACGCCGTCGACGGCGAGATCGCGGCCCCCCTCGCCGGCCCGAGCGAGCCCGGGCGCGGCTGGGAGCTGGGCTGGCTGGCCGCGACCGTGCTGCTGGCGCTGGTGTTCGCCGTGCAGGCCACCCGCCGGGCGGCGCCACCGCGTCAGCCGCTGCCCCGCACGACCTACCTCGACGCGGTCCTGCAGGTGGCGTACGGGCTGATGGTGGCGGTGCTGGTGCTGTACCCGGCGCTGTTCGAGCTCACCGTCCGCAACTACGACTCGCTGCCGCTCTCGGTCACGCTCGCCGCGCTGCCGCTGGTGCTCGGGATGGGCGTGGCGGAGACCCTGCTGCGCGACCACCGGGCGGCCGCCGCCCGGCTGCTCGCCGGGTCCCGCACGACCGCCGAGTTCGCCGGCCGCATGCGCCGGGCCATGCTGCGCGCCCACCTGCAGTTCACCGCGGCGCTCGCCCTGATCACGGTGGCGCTGGGCGGGCTCGGCGCGGCCCTGTTCGACCTCGAGGACATCCGCTACGTGGTCCTCGGCGTGGACTACCTGATCCTCGGCACGGCGGTATTCTCCGGGATGGTCCTCAACCTGCTCGGCCGCCTCGAGACGGTGCTGAAGACCGCGGGCGGGGCGGTCGCCGCCCTGCTCGTCTTCCAGGTCGTGGCCGACCACCGCGTCGACGACCTCACCGCGATCCTCTGGCAGGGCGCCGTCTCGACGGTCCTGCTGGTGCTGCACGCGTTCCTGGTCCGCCGGCACGCCGGCACGCCGGTCCACCACCGGTGAACGGCAGCGACGGGGTGCCCGCCTACTTCCACCCCGACCGGGAGGCCGCCGACTGGGCCGTCCTCACGGCCGGGGCCCGGGCCGGCACGGTCGACATCGTCGTGATCAATCCGGCCTCCGGTGCCGGCTCCGGCGCGGACCCGGCGTACCGGCGCGCCTGCGCCGGTTTGGCCGGGACCGGGGTGGTGGTGGCCGGGTACGTCGACACGGCGTACGGCACCCGGTCCGCCGGCGAGATCGTCGCCGAGGCGCGCGCCTACACGCAGCGGTACGGCGTGCGGGGGGTCTTCGCCGACCAGGTCCCCTCCGGCCACGACCACCTGCCGGCCTACGCCGCGCTCGCCGCCCGCCTGCGTGCGGCGGGCTGCGGGCCGCTGCTGATCAACCCCGGGGTCCGCCCGGACGAGAGGTACCTGGAGATCGCCGACGTGGTCGTCACCTTCGAGGGGACCTGGGAGGCCTACCGCGCGCAGCGGCCGGTCGAGACCGGTACCGGCCGGGCCCGCACGTGGCACCTGGTGCACGGGACGCCCGAGGGGATGATCGAGGACACCCGGGAGTGGGTACGTGCGGCCGGGGCCGACCACGGCTACGTCACCGACCGTAGGCTCCCGAACCCGTGGGACGGGTTGCCCCGGGCCGCCGGATCGACGGTCCGCGCGTGACCGCGCCGGGGCCCGACGGAGGAGGGGCGCAACCGGTGCGGGGTGTGCGCAGGCTCGCGGGCATCGCGGCCACCGTTGCCGTGTCCGCGGCCTGCTCGCTCGGCTCCGGGCCGGCGGCGACCCACGAGTCCGCCGACGGTGCGGACACCCGCTGGCAGTACCAGCTGCAGGGACCGGTCGACACCTCCGTGCCGGCCGGCACCTTCGTCGTCGACCTCTTCGACACCCCGGAGCCCGTCGTCGAGGAACTGAGGGCGAGCGGGCGGACGGTGATCTGCTACGTCAACGTCGGCGCCTCGGAGGACTGGCGTCCCGACTCCGCCGCGCTGCCGGCCGAGGTCCGCGGCAACGAGCTCGAGGACTGGCCCGGCGAGTTCTGGTACGACGTCCGCCGCACGGACCTGCTCGGGCCCTTCCTCGCGAGCCGCTTCGACCTCTGTCGCGACAAGGGGTTCGACGGCGTCGAGGCCGACAACGTCGACGGCTGGACCAACGACTCCGGCTTCGACCTGACCGCGCAGGACCAGCTGACCTACAACCGGCTCGTCGCCCGGCTGGCCCACGAGCGCTCGCTGAGCATCGGGTTGAAGAACGACCTCGACCAGGTGGCGGAGCTGGAGCCGGACTTCGACTTCGCCGTGAACGAGCAGTGCGCCGAGTACGACGAGTGCGCCCGGCTCGAGCCGTTCGTCCGGGCCGGCAAGCCGGTCCTGCACGTGGAGTACGACCTCGAGACCTCGGCCTTCTGCGCGGAGACCACGGCCATGGGGTTCGAGTCGATCCGCAAGCCCCGCGACCTCACGGCCCCCCGCGAGCCCTGCCCCTGAGCGCTCCCCGCCCGGGCACGGGAAGTGGTGCTCCGAGCACCGCTTCCCGCGCACGGCGGTCAGCCGTCCAGGTCCCTGGCCACCGCCCGAACCACCTCGGCCGCGAGCTTGCACGTCTTGCGGTCGGGGTAGCGGCCGCGGCGCAGGTCCGGTTGCACGCGCGCGTCCAGCAGCTTGATCATGTCCTCGATGAGGCCGTGCAGCTCCTCGGCCGGGCGGCGCTTGGCCTCGACGACGGAGTGCTGCGTCTCGACCAGGCGCACGGACAGCGCCTGCGGCCCGCGCCGGCCCTCGGCCATGCCGAACTCGACCCGCTGCCCGGCCTTGAGCGCGTCGACGCCCGGAGGCAACGAGGCCTTGCGGACGTAGACGTCCTCGCCCCCGTCCTGGGAGAGGAACCCGAACCCCTTCTCGGCGTCGTACCACTTGACCCTGCCGGTCGGCACCCTGCTCACCCGTTCCTCGTTCGGTACCGCACATCCCGCCGTACGCGCCGCGCACGACGAACGCGCCCCGGGTTCCCTGGTCCGCCGCACACGGATGGTGGGCTCGCCGAGCGACACCGGGACGCGCTACGTCACAGCCTAGTCGCGCAAACCGTGCGGCGCACCGTCCTTCGCCGCCCCACCCTGTGACTGGCGATGGCGCCATGGCAGCCGTCGCCACTCACGACGACGTCAGGCGTTGCGCACGGACGCCGCGTCCCGGAGGTCGAGGATGTCCACGGACTTCTCGCGCATCTCGACCTTGCGGACCTTGCCGGTCACGGTCATGGGGAACTCGTCGACGACCAGCACGTAGCGGGGGATCTTGTAGTGCGCCAGCTTGCCGCTGGCGAACTCGCGCAGCGACTCGGCGGTGACCTGGGCGCCCTCGCGCACCTGGACCCAGGCGCAGAGCTCCTCGCCGTACCTGACGTCCGGGACCCCGACGACCTGGGCGTCCAGGATGTCGGGGTGGGTGTAGAGGAACTCCTCGATCTCGCGGGGGTAGATGTTCTCCCCGCCCCGGATGACCATGTCCTTGATCCGCCCGGTGATGTTGACGTACCCGTCGGCGTCCATCACCCCGAGGTCCCCGGTGTGCATCCAGCGCGCCGCGTCGATCGCCTCGGCGGTCTTGGCCGGCTCGTCCCAGTAGCCCAGCATCACCGAGTACCCGCGCGTACACAGCTCCCCGGGCTCCCCGCGCGGGACCGTCAGCCCGGTGTCCGGATCCACGATCTTGATCTCCAGGTGCGGGTGCACGCGGCCGACGGTCGACACGCGAAGCTCGAGCGAGTCGTCCGCGCGGGTCTGCATCGACACCGGGGACGTCTCGGTCATCCCGTAGCAGATCGTGACCTCCTCCATGCCCATCCGGGAGACGACCTGCTTCATCACCTCCACCGGACACGGCGACCCGGCCATGATCCCCGTCCGCAGGCTCGACAGCTCGTAGGACTCGAAGTCGGGGTGGTTGAGCTCGGCGATGAACATCGTGGGCACCCCGTACAAGGACGTGCACCGCTCGGCCGCGACCGCGTCCAGGGTCGCCTTCGGGTCGAACCCCTGCGCCGGGATCACCATCGTCGCCCCGTGGGAGGTGCAGGCCAGGTTGCCCATCACCATCCCGAAGCAGTGGTAGAACGGCACCGGGATGCACACCCGGTCCGCCGGGGTGTAGCCGCAGAGCCGCCCCACGAAGTAGCCGTTGTTCAGGATGTTGTGGTGGCTCAGGGTGGCGCCCTTGGGGAAGCCCGTCGTCCCGGACGTGTACTGGATGTTGATCGGGTCGTCCGGGGACAACCCCGCCTGCGCCTGCGCCAACCGGTCCGCGTCGGCGCCGCGACCGGCTTCCAGCAGCCCGTCCCACTCGCCCGACCCGATCAGCACCACCGCGTGCAGGTCCGGACAGTTCCCGCGCACGTCCTCGATCATCGCCGCGTAGTCGGAGGTCTTGAACTCCCGCGCCGCGACCAGCAGCGAGATCCCGGCCTGCTTGAGCACGTACTCCAACTCGTGGGTCCGGTACGACGGGTTGATGTTGACCAGGATCGCGCCGATCTTCGCCGTCGCGTACTGCAACAACGTCCACTCCGCCATGTTCGGCGCCCAGATCCCGACCCGGTCACCCTTGGCGACACCGTCGGCCAACAGGCCCAGGGCGAGGGCGTCGACGTCCGCGCGCAGCTCGGCGTAGGTCCAGCGACGCCCCGTCGCGACCTCCACCAGGGCCTCCCGCCCCGGGTCGGCCGCGACGGTGCGGTCGAGGTTGTCCCCGATCGTGTCCCCCCACAACGGGACGTCCGCGATTCCGGAGGCGTACGACGGCAGCGCGGGGGTGGAGGTGGTCACCTGCGTCCTCCTTGTGAGGTGCGAGCGGCGCAGCGGTGCGCCCGGTCACGTGATCCACGGCCCATCCTGCCGACGACCCACCCCCGACGCCACCTCCTGTCGGGGAGGAGCGGGAGAACGCCGTGCCGTCGGGCGATACGCTCGGGCGATGCACGACCCCCGCGTCCTGCTCGATCCCGCCACCGACGCGGTGCGCAAGCTCGCGCGCCGCGGCTACTCGCTCGACCTGGAGCGCCTCGAGAAGCTGCTGGGCGGCCGCAACGCGGCCATCCAGAAGGGCGACGAGTCCCGGGCCGAGGCGAACCGGCTGCAGAAGGCGGTCAAGGGGGCGTCCCCGGAGGAACGGCCCGGCCTCGTCCGGCAGGCCCGGGAGACGAAGGCCGCGATCACGCTCGCCGAGGAGGAGCACCGCGAGCTCGAGGCCCAGCTCACCGAGTACCTCCTCGAGATCCCGAACCTCCCGGCGGACGAGCTGCCCGACGGCGCCAGCGACGAGGACGCCGAGGAGGTCCGGACCTGGGGCGAGATCCCGGTCGTCGAGAACCCGCTCGACCACGTCGACCTCGGCGAGAAGCTCGGGATCCTGGACCTGGCGCGCGCGACCAAGCTGTCGGGTCCGCGGTTCGCGGTGCTCAAGGGCCGCGGCGCCGCGCTCGAGCGCGCGCTCGCCCGCTTCTTCCTGGATCTGCACACCGAGCGCCACGGGTACACCGAGTGGTCGGTGCCGGTGCTCGTCACGCGGCCGACCATGACGGGCACGGGCCAGCTGCCCAAGTTCGAGCAGGATCTGTTCCGCACCGAGGTCGCCGACCGGGAGCTGTTCCTCATCCCCACGGCCGAGGTGCCGCTGACCAACCTGCACGCCCGCGAGACCCTCGCCGCCGAGGGGCTCCCGCTGGCCTACACCGCGCAGACGCCGTGCTTCCGCTCGGAGGCCGGGTCCTACGGCAAGGACACCCGCGGGCTGATCCGGCTGCACGAGTTCTCGAAGGTCGAGCTGGTCCGGATCGTCGACCCGGCGCGCTCGCGCGAGGAGCTCGAGGTCCTGCTCGGTCACGCCGAGGCCGTCGTCCAGGCGCTGGGGCTGGCCTACCGGGTCGTCCGGCTCGCGGCCGGCGACATCGGCTTCTCCGCCGAGTACACCTACGACATCGAGGTGTGGCTGCCCAGCCAGGGCCGCTACCGCGAGGTCAGCTCGGTCTCGGACTTCGGCACCTTCCAGGCCCGCCGCGCCGCCATCCGGACCAAGGCCAAGGACGGCACCCGCGGGTTCGCCGCCACCCTCAACGGCTCGGGCCTCCCGATCGGCCGCACCCTCGTCGCCGTGCTCGAGCAGGGGCAGCAGCCCGACGGCAGCGTTCGCATCCCGCCCGCCCTCGTCCCCTACACGGGCTTCGAGGTCCTCGAACCCGCCTGACCGACCCGCGAGTCGGCACTCCCGACTCGCGCTGCAGGAAACCCCCGACTCGCGGTGCAGTAGTGCCGTTCGTGCGGACCTGCTGCACACGAGTGCCGTTCGTGCAGTCGTCAGAGGCCGGCGGTGTTGAGGAGCAGGTTGGGGGTGCCGCCCGTCTCGCCGCCCGCGATCGTCCCCGGCACCGCGTTGTCCACGAGCCACTTCTTGATCGTGGAGCTCGGGGCGTCGCCGTAGGTCTGCTTGTACAGCGCGGCGACGCCGGCGGCGAAGGGCGCGGCCATCGAGGTGCCGGTGTACGAGGCCGTCCGGCCGCCGGGTGTGGTGGCGACGATGCTCGTCCCGGGCGCGTAGAGGCTCACGCAGGGCCCCGTGCTCGACGAGCTGTTGCGCCGGTCGTCGATCGTCGAGTTGGCCACCACCAGCACCTCGGGGGCGGCGCGCGGGGCGGCAGCGCAGTCGTTCGCACCGCTGTTGCCGGCCGAGGAGGCGACGAACACGCCGTCGTCGACCAGGTTCGTCACGGCGGAGAGCAGCGCGTCCGAGGGGCCGTAGCTCCAGGACATCACCGCCACCGCCGGGCCGGCCCGGTGGTTCTGCAGCACCCAGTCGAGGCCGGACAGCAGCGAGGAGAGGGTGCCGGAGCCCTGACAGTCGAGCACCTTCACCGCGCGGACCTGCGCGTCCTTGGCGACGCCGTAGTCGCGGGACGCGGCGATCCCGCCGACGACCGTGCCGTGGCCGTCGCAGTCGGTGTCCGTGTCGTCGATCGTGTTGGTACCCCAGCTCGCGCGCCCGCCGAACTGGGGGTGGGTGACGTCGACGCCCGTGTCGACCACGTAGACCGTGACCCCCCGGCCGGTGGCGCGGGTCGTGTAGCGCTCGTCGAGCGGCAGGCCGCGCTGGTCGATGCGGTCGAGGCCCCAGTTCGGCGGGTTCTCCTGGGTCGCCTCGGTGAGCCCGGGGAGCCGCCCCGTCCGGGGCCCGAGCGGGTCGATGCGCCGGTCCTCCTCGATCCCGAGGATCCCCGGGAGCCCCCGGAGCCGGGCGAGCTGGTCCGCGGTGAGCCGGGCGGCGAAGCCGGTCAACGCCCTGGTGAACACCGTGTTCGGGGCGACCCCGACCTGCGCCGCGGCGTCGGTCGCCCGCTGCGAGTCCCGGGCGAGGACGACGTAGTCGCCGGGCAGGCCCGCCGCGGCCGGTGCACCCGCGAACAGGTCGGCGGAGACCGCGGGCCCCGCCGTGTCGGTGGTGTGCCCCCCCGGACTCGCCAGCGCGACGGACCCGGTCACGGGGAGGAGCCCGACGGCGATCGCGACGCAGACGAGCCGCAGCAGCTGACGTGTCACGGAAAGCGACGGTAAGGCCCGATCGCCCTGCGACATAGGTACACGATAGTGGCTCGGGTGACCCTTGTGACCGATGAGGTGACCGTCGGTTGCAGGAGTGGACGAGGTGTGAACGCCCGACCCGGGCGATTCGCCCCGGCACCGGGCGATCATCAGGGCGGCCCGTCCTACCCCGCGCGGTGGATCTCCACCTCGGTGGCCTTGACCGCGAACCAGAGGAGGCTGCCGGGCTCGGCTCCGAGGTCGGCCACCGCGGCGGGCGTGACGTCGGCGGCGAGGCCGTCGAGCCAGCCCGGTCCGCCCTCCCGCGGCGCCGCCCGCAGCCGGACGACGTCCCCGCGCGGCTCGATCGAGGCCAGGCGCACCGGCAGGACGTTGCGGGGGCTGCCGTGCGGCTCCTCGGCGAACACCGCCACCGCGGACGGCGGGAAGACGGCCACGGCCGGCTCCCCCCCACCGCCCGGCGCACCACGTCCCGACCCGTCCACACCCCCCGGCTGCCCGTCCCGCCCGGCGATCACCGTGCCGTCGTCGGTGCGCAGCGCACCGACCGTGCGCACCCCCGGGATCAGGTCCAGGCCCGCGATCCGGGCGGTGAACGGGCTGCGCGGGCGCCCGAGCACCTCCCGCGTCGACCCCTGCTCCACCACCCGCCCGTGGGTCAGCACGACGACCCGGTCGGCGAGCACCAGCGCGTCGAGCGCGGAGTGGGTGACCAGGACCGCGGTCTGCTTGCCGTCCCGGATGACCCGGCGCAGCAGCGAGCGCATGGCAGGCGCGGCGTCGACGTCGAGGGCGGCGAGCGGCTCGTCGAGCAGCAGCAGGCCGGGCTCGGGGGCGATGGCGCGGGCCAGGGCGACCCGCTGCTGCTGCCCACCGGAGAGCTGAAGGGGCCTGCGCCCGGCCAGCCCCGGGACGTCGGGCAGGACGTCGGCGAGCAGGGCCCGCGCCCGGGCCTCGGCCTCCCGCTTGGGTACGCCCTGCGCCCGCGGCCCGAACGCCACGTTGGCCCCGGCCGTCATGTGCGGGAAGAGCAGCGCCTGCTGCGCGAGCAACCCCACCCCGCGCCGGTGCGGGGGCACGAAGACCCCCGCCCGGACGTCCGTCACGGTCTCGTCGCCCACCCGGACGTGCCCGGCGTCGGGCCGCAGCAGCCCGGACAGGATGCCGAGCAGCGTCGACTTGCCCGCGCCGTTGGGCCCGAGGACGGCGACCACCTCGCCGGGCCCGGCCGAGAGGGCCACCTCCAGCGAGAACGCACCGCGGTCCAGGCGGACGTCGACGTCGAGACTCACGAGAGCCCCTCGGAGCCGCGCGGGCGGCCGACGACGATCACCAGGATCGCCACCACGACCAGCAGCAGCGACAGGGCGACGGCACCGTCGACGTCCGTCTCCCGCTCCAGGTACACGAGCAGCGGCAGCGTCCGGGTCGTGCCCTGCAGGCTGCCGGCGAAGGCGATGGTGGCGCCGAACTCCCCCATGCACCGGGCGAACGCCAGCACCGCACCCGAGGCGAGCCCGGGCAGGACCAGCGGGACGGTGATCCGCCGGAAGGCCAGCGACGGGGAGGCGCCGAGGGTGGCCGCGACCGCCTCGTAGCGCCGGCCGGCGGTGCGCAGCGCCCCCTCCAGCGCGACGACGAGGAAGGGCAGGGCCACGAAGGTCTGCGCCAGCACGACCGCGGCGGTGGTGAAGGGGATCGTGATGCCGAAGGCCAGGTCCAGCCCCCGCCCCACCAGCCCGGTCCGGCCGAGCAGGAACAGCAGCGCCAACCCCCCGACGACGGGCGGCAGCACGAGCGGCAGCAGCACGACCGAGCGCACCGTCCGCAGGCCGGGCAGCCGGGAGCGGGCGAGCACCACGGCGAGCGGGCCGCCCAGCACGATGCACAGGAGGGTGGAGATCGCGGCGGTCTGCAGGGAGAGCCGGAGGGCGTCGAGCGCGGAGTCGCTGAGCAGCAGCTCCGGCATCCGCGCCCAGTCGGCCTTCCACAGCAGCCCCACCACGGGCAGCGCGATCAGCAGGAACGCGAGCCCGGCCGGGATCCAGACGAACCACGGGAGCCCGACCGACTGCTCGTGCCGGTCGGGTCCCCGCGCGGCCCGGGTGGCGGGTGGCGCCGTCATGCCGTGCTCACGCCCGGCTCACGACGGGCTCACGACCGGGCCCACGGCGCTCGCGGCGGGGCTCACGGCGCGCCGAAGCCCTGCGCCTCGAGCGTCGTGCGCCCGACGTCGCCGGTCACGAGGTCGACCCACTGCTGCGCGAGGCCGGCCTGCGGCCCGTTCTTCACCACGGCGATGGGGTACTCGTTCACCGCGGCGTCGGCCTCGGGGAAGGTCACCCCCTGCACCGTGTCCCCGGCCGCGCTCACGTCGGTGACGTACACGAGCCCGGCGTCGGCGTTGCCGGTGGACACCTTGCTCAGCACGGACTTGACGTCGTTCTCCTCGCTGACCGGGTCGATCGTGACGCCGGCGGCCTGCTCGACCTTCTGGGTGGCCGCCCCGCACGGTACCTGCGGGGCGCACACGACCGTCTGCACGTCCGGCCGGGCGAGGTCGGCGAGCCCGGTGACGTTCTTCGGGTTGCCGGGCGGCGTCGCGATCTCCAGCACGTTGGTGGCGAAGGTGACCGGGGCGGCGGCGGTCAGGCCCGCCTCGGCGACCGTCTTCATCGTCGAGGTGTTCGCGGCCGCGAAGACGTCCGCGGGGGCCCCGTTCACGATCTGCTGGGCGAGGTCGGACGATCCGGCGTAGTTGACGGTGACGTCCACGCCCGGATGGGCGGCCTCGAACTGCTTCTCCAGCGCGGTGAACGACTCCGTCAGCGAGGCCGCGGCGAACACCGTGAGCGTGCGGACCTCGGGGGCCGCCGACGATCCACCCGTGCCGGATGCCTGCGACGGCGAACCGCACGCCGCGACGAGCACGACGGCCAGGCCGGCGACGCCCGCGACCACCAGACGCTTCATGAACTTCCTCCGGGGATTCCACCACGACGTTCGCGGACGGGACGACAGCCACCGCGAGCGATCCGGAATTGCGGCACGGGCGGGATCCTATGTCCGCGGATGCGCGATTCGCCACCCGCTGCGGGACGCACATCACGCCGACGGCGTTGTTTAATGCAGCTGCATTGTGGTGTCATGCCCCCGTGGACTTCGAACCCAGCGCCGCCGCTGCCGACTACACCAAGCGCATGCGCGCGTTCCTCGACGAGGAGGTCCTCCCCGCCGAGGCCGCGTACGACGCCTTCCGCGCCGAACGCCGCGGGACCCCGCAGGAGTGGGACCTGCCGCCCGTCGTCGAGGAGCTGAAGGCCTCCGCGCGCGGGCGCGGGTTGTGGAACCTGTTCCTGCCGGCGATCTCGGGGCTGTCGAACCTGGAGTACGCCGCCGTGGCCGAGGTGTCGGGCTGGTCGCCGGTCATCGCGCCGGAGGCGATCAACTGCCAGGCCCCGGACACCGGGAACATGGAGACGCTGCACCTGTTCGGCACGCCCGAGCAGCAGGAGCAGTGGCTCGACCCGTTGCTGGAGGGCGAGATCCGCTCGGCGTTCGCGATGACGGAGCCGCAGGTCGCCTCCTCCGACGCCACGAACGTGGAGACCCGCATCGAGCGCCAGGGTGACGAGTACGTCGTCAACGGCCGCAAGTGGTGGATCTCCGGCGCCGCCGACGAACGCTGCCGGATCTTCATCGTCATGGGCAAGACCGACCCCGAGGCGGCCAAGCACCGCCAGCAGTCGATGGTCCTGGTCCCCCGCGACACCCCGGGCCTGGAGATCACCCGGCACCTGCCGACGTTCGGCTACCAGGACCAACACGGGCACTCCGAGCTGCGCCTGACCGACGTGCGGGTGCCGGTGTCGAACCTGCTCGGCGAGGAGGGGGGCGGGTTCGCCATCTCCCAGGCCCGCCTCGGACCGGGCCGCATCCACCACTGCATGCGGCTGATCGGCATGGCCGAGCGCTCCGTGGACCTGATGGTCCGCCGGGCCAAGGACCGCGTCGCGTTCGGCCGGCCGCTGGCCGACCAGGGCGTGGTCCGCGAGCAGATCGCCCTGTCCCGCATGGAGATCGAGCAGTCCCGGCTGCTGGTGCTCAAGACCGCCTGGCTGATCGACAAGTTCGGCGCCAAGGGCGCGGCCAGCGAGATCGCCGCGATCAAGGTCGTGGTGCCGCGGATGGCCTGCACGGTGATCGACCGCGCCATGCAGGTCCACGGCGGCGCCGCGATGAGCGACGACTTCCCGCTCGCCTACTTCTACACCTGGGCCCGGGCGCTGCGCTTCGCCGACGGCCCCGACGAGGTGCACCTCCGCTCGGTCGCCCGGCAGGAGCTGGCCCGGCACTGAGGACCGAGCGGCCGGCTCCGCGCGAGCGCCGTCGAGGAGGTCGGCCAGGCCGTGACCGCCGGGCCGGGCGGGTGTCGCCCTACCCGGCCCGGCGGTGGCCGTCGGACGCCTCCTGGGAGGGCGAGGCGTCCGACAGCGCATCGGTCAGCAGCGTGACGAGAGCCTCGAGCTGCACGTCGGCCGACGACCCGACCTCGTCGTCGGAGCCGTCGAGGGCCTGGGCGGCGAGGCCCGCCTTGCTGTCGATCAGCTCGGCGATGCGCGCGTCGACGGTCTGCGCGGCGATGATCCGCCAGGCGGTGACGGGCTCCGTCTGGCCGATGCGGTGGCTGCGGTCGATGGCCTGGGTCTGCTCCGCCGCGGTCCAGGAGAGCTCGGCGAGCACGATGTTCGACGCGACCTGGAGGTTGAGACCCACGCCCGCGGCCGTCAGGGAACAGACCGCGACGGCGACGTCGGGATCGCCGGTGAAGGCGTCGATCTCGCGCTGCCGGGCCGCAGGGGTCTGGTCGCCGCGGATCGAGGAGAACCGGACACCCTGCCTGGCGAAGGTCTCCTCGGCGGCGTCCATCACGTCGACGTGTTTGGCGAAGAAGACCACCTTGCCCGCGCTGCGGGCGAGCTGGGCGGCGTAGTCGGCGGCGAGGGCGGCCTTGGCCCGGCCGATGCGGCGCATCATGCCGAAGACGTTGTCGCCCGCGGACGACGACGTCGCGTCCTTCAGCTCCCAGCGGGCGACCTGCCGCACCAGGTCGTGGTCGACGCCCTCCACCACCGCGCCCGCCCGACGGGTCGTCAACGCGTCGGAGTACCGGGCCACCAGGCGGCGGGCGAGGTCCCGCTCGGCCGCCCGGATCGAGCGGCCCGCCTGCCCGTCCAGCTCGACGGGGAGGTCGGCGATGCGCCGGGCCGGGATGTCGGCGGCCACGTCGACCTTGCGACGGCGGACGATGCCGAGATCCACGACGGCCCGGCGGGCGGCGGGGTAGAAGCCGGGATCGGCCGGGGTCAGGCCGGTGGCGGTGAGGGCGTTCATCAGCTCCGCGCGCGGGGCGGTGTCGTCGATCCAGCCGAGGAACTGCCAGATGGCGAGGAAGTCCTCGATGTCGTTGATCAGCGGGGTGCCGGTGAGCGCCATCAGCAGCGGGCGGGGGGTCCGCGACCGGATGCGGTCGGCCAGCTGCAGGACGTGCCGGGAGCGCTGGGCGGTCTTGTTCTTGATGAAGTGCGCCTCGTCGACGACCATCCCCCGGAAGCCGAAGTCGCCGAGCCAGCCCATGTGGCGGTCCAGCACCTCGTAGTTGACGACGACGATGTCCGCGAACCCGTCGAGGGAGTCGCCGTTGCCCTGGATCAGGGTGGCCGGGTGACGGGGGGTCCACCGCTCGGCCTCGCGGACCCAGTTCGTCTTGACGACGTTGGGCACGACGACGAGCAGTGGGTAGGCGTCCGCCGCCTGCGCGGCGAGCAGCGACTGGGCGGTCTTGCCCAGCCCGGGCTCGTCGGCGAGCAGGAACGTCCGGTGGCCGGCTTCCACCGCGGCGACCAACCCGGCCTGGTGCGGCATGAGCTGCTGCCCGCCCGGGGCCCGACGCGGGGACGGGTCGGGGAGGCTCATGCACGCCGCGGCCCCGCCGCCCGCACGCTCGAACGAGCGCAGCAGCGGGCCGAGCAGCTCCCACCCGGCCAGCGGCGTGGGCCGGCGCGCACTCGGCCGGGGCGCCGAGAAGTCGGGGGCGAGGAAGGGGTTCGCCAACTGCCGGGAGACCACCGCCTGGGGCACCACGCGGGGCCTGGCGGGTGCGGCGGGGACCTCCGCGGCGTCGTCCGCCTGCTCGGGCCCGGGCTCGGGTCCGGTCTCGACGCCCGCGGTCCGCAGCACCTCGCGGCTCAGCGAGCGGGCCTCGTCGGAGACGACGGCGTCGTCGTCGAGCAGCGCCAGGAGCGTCGGCTCGCGGACGGCGCTCATGGCCAGGGCCTTCGCGATCCCGTCGACCCGCTTGAGCTGCTCGGCGCGGTGCCGCTCGCTCGTGCCCTGCTCGGCCCGCACCCGGGCGCGCTCCTCGCGCAGCAACAGCGCCACGGCCTGGAACTTCGTGCGTGTCGTCGGCGACACCCGGCCGCGGCGCAGCGCGGCCTCGACCTCGCGCACCGAACGCGCGAGCACCGACATGACGTCGGTCGCACCGTCGCGACCGCGGCGGCGGTCGCGGGGGACACCACGGCGAGCCCTCGTCCGGGGCCTGCCTCCTCGAGCCAACGAATCCTCCTCGGTGTGCCCGGCAGGGCCGCTCCGGCGGCCGTGCCGCACACGCATGCAACGGTCCGGCGATGGGTGTCGCCCGGGGAGCCCGACCATGGCTCCCACGAGAGGCGACTCGAACCATCCACCTGGGGAGATCACGGCGGCCCCGGGGCTCCGGGAGCTCGCACCGGGCGAGCACGCGGGTACCGGTCCCGGCACCCGCGGACGGGCCGTGCCGAGCCGCGACGGGCTCGGCGGAGCCGGATCTCCCGGTCCAGGGTACCGGCTGCGGCCGGTCCGCGCCGCGGCACCGCCCGCCGTCCCCCGAACGGCCCTTGCCCGGCCTCCCGCGGCCGGGCACGGTGGAGCGCCCGGTCGAGGGAGGCGATGTCCGTGAGCAGAGTCCCCGCCCGCGGGAGCCGAACGGTGTCCGGGCCCGGTTCCGCCATCTCCCTCCCGCCCGACGAGCCACCCGCCGACGGCGGGTCCGGGTCCGGCTCCTGACCGCACGCACCACCACGGGAGTCAGAGATGCTCACGATGACCGACATCCAGACCAGGCTCGCCGAATGCCGGGAGAAGTCCGACGCCGCGCTCCGGGCGGCCGAGGCGGACACGGGCGCGTCCGTCGTCCTGCTCGCCGTCGTCCGGGAGTTCGACGGCAAGGCGGCGAAGGCGGGGCGGCTGGCCGCCGAGAGCGACGCCGCCGCCCACGACGCCGTCGTCGAGCTCGAGCAGGCCGCCGACAGCGCCAAGGCGGCGGCGGAGGCCGACCCCGGCCTCGACGCGAAGGCCCGCGAGGCCGTGCTCGACGCGCACCTCGCGATCTGCATCCTCAAGACCGAGATCTGACCCGGCACCCGGTGCCCCTACCGATGGGGTGATCCTCGTCCTCCGGACAGGCCGCGACGCCGTCGCGGGCCGCTCCTGCGTGCCCGCGACGGCGTCCGACTCCGCATCTGCGGAGCCTTCTGACCTGGCGTTTTCCGCCCTGGTTGAAGATCGCGGAAGCCGGTTACCCTCGTGCACGTGACGGCAACCGAGCTGGGTCTCCCCGCACTGCGGGGGACCGCGAAGCGGGACCCGCGCCGCCCCGACGACAGCCGCCTGATCGACGGGTTCGGCCGGGTCGCCACCGACCTGCGCATCTCGCTGACCGATCGATGCAACCTGCGCTGTACCTACTGCATGCCCGCCGAGGGGCTCGACTGGATGCCGCGCGAGGAGCAGCTGACGGACGCGGAACTGGTCCGGCTGATCACGATCGCGGTCCGACACCTCGGCGTGCACGAGCTCCGCTTCACCGGCGGCGAGCCGTTGCTGCGCAAGGGCCTCGAGGAGGTCATCGCCGCCTCCGCCGCCCTCGAGCCCCGCCCGGACATCTCGCTGACCACCAACGGCATCGGGCTGGCCCGCCGCGCCGGGGCGCTGGCCGCGGCCGGGGTCAACCGGCTCAACGTCTCGATGGACACGCTGCGCCCCGAGCGCTTCGCCACCATCACCCGCCGCGACCGGCTCTCGGACGTGCTGGACGGGCTCGCCGGGGCCCGCGCGGCGGGCCTGGACCCCGTGAAGATCAACAGCGTGCTGCTGCGCAGGGTGAACGACGACGAGGCCACCGACCTGCTGGCCTTCGCCGTCGAGCACGGCTACGAGCTGCGGTTCATCGAGCAGATGCCGCTCGACGCCCAGCACGGCTGGGAGCGCAGCGAGATGATCACTGCGGGCGAGATCATGGAGAAGCTGTCCGCCCGCTTCACCCTCACCCCCGACGGCGAGGAGCGCGGGGGCGCCCCGGCCGAGCGTTACCTGGTCGACGGGGGCCCGGCGCGGGTCGGCGTGATCGCCTCGGTCACCCGGCCCTTCTGCGGCGCCTGCGACCGCACCCGGCTCACCGCCGACGGGCAGGTCCGGGCCTGCCTCTTCGCCCGCACCGAGACCGACCTGCGGTCGCTGGTCCGGGGCGGCGCGAGCGACGCCGAGATCGCCGACGTCTGGCGGGACGCGATGTGGGGCAAGCTCGCCGGGCACGGCATCGACGATCCCGGGTTCCTGCAGCCCGACCGCCCGATGAGCGCGATCGGCGGGTGAGGAGGATGGGTTCGGTGACCACCGACGCGACCGGCACCGGCGTGCGGACCGTGACCGTCCGCTACTTCGCTGCCGCCAGGGCCGCGGCCGGCCGGGACGCCGAGACCGTCGAGGTGCCGCGCGAGGCCGGCGTGGCCTCGCTCGCCGAACTCCTCGCGGAGCGGCACGGCCCGGAGCTCGCGCGGGTGCTCGCCCGCTGCTCCTACCTCGTGGACGAGGTCGCGGTGCGGGACACGGAGCGGGTGCTGCCCGAGGCCGCCGTCGTCGACGTGCTGCCCCCCTTCGCGGGCGGCTGAGCCGGGCCGGCCGGCGGGGTCCTCGGACGACCAGCCTGTGCGGGGCCGGTGGTCGGGGCCCGCGGATCCGTGCGGTGACGGCACCGAGGCGAGCCGCAACCGCACGAATCCGGTGGTGCCCCGCGCCACGATCCCGCTCAGAGCCCGGCGAGTTGCCGGTAGGAGGGCCACGAGCCGCCCGCCGTCGTGACCGGGGTGGCGGCCAGCACCGCGTGCACCACGGCGCGGGTGACGACGTCGGCCGCGGCCGCGTGCAGCGCGTACAGCTCCTCGGCGCCCGGGACCGGGCGGTCGCCGGTGGCCAGGGCGAAGATCGTGTCGCCGTCCATCACGGTGTGCACGGGGTCGAGCGAGCGGGCGAAGCCGTCGTGCGCGACCGTCGCGAGCCGCCCGCACCCGGCCTTGTCCAGGGTCGCGTCCGTGGCGACGACCGCGAGGGAGGTCGCCGTCCCGGGGGTCAGCGTGCCCCGCCGGCGCAGTGCCGCCGCGAGCTCCCCGATCGCCTCCGGCGACACCTCGTCGTCCGGGAACTCCCCCGGCAGCCCGTGCCGGGCCCCCAGCAGCCGCCCGGTCGGGCCGTGCACCGGCGAGCCCGCCGCGTTCAGCGCGACGAGGGCGGCGACCGTCGTGCCGTCGTCGAGGACCACGCCGGCGGTGCCGATCCCACCCTTCAGCCCGCCCGCCGTCGCGCCGGTCCCCGCGCCGACCACCCCCGCCGGCACGGGACCCGAGGTGGCCGCGTCGTACGCCGCGGCCCCGGTGTCCGCGGTCGGGCGCGCCGCGAACCGGCCGCCGCGGCCGAGGTCGAAGAGCACCGCGGCCGGGACGATCGGGACGACGCCGCCCGGCACCGCGAAACCGTCCCCCGCCGCCTCGAGCCGGTCCATCACACCCTGGGCGGCGGCCAGGCCGTAGGCGCTGCCGCCCGACAGGACGACCGCGTGCACCCGCTGCACGGTGTTGCCGGGGGCCAGCAGGTCCGTCTCCCGCGTGCCGGGCGCGGCCCCCCGCACGTCCACCCCGGCGACCGCGCCCCCGGGCGGGCAGAGCACGACGGTGGTGCCGCTCAGCGCGTCGTCCGCGGTCAGGGCCGCGTGGCCGACCCGGATGCCGGGGACGTCGGTGATCGCGTTGTGTGGTCCGGCGTGCATGCCCCGATCCTCGCACCCGGACGCGCTGCTCCACCCCGTCGCCGCCGGGCGGGCGCCATGATCGCCGGCTACGTGCATGCAGCGTTGACCACCCGACCGCGAGCGCACCGAGCCGGCGATCACCGGCCGCGACGACCGGCCCGCAGCGGCGTCGTGATCACCGTCCCGGTGCAGTGACGGCCGACCGCACCACCGTGAGCACACCGAGACGGAGTTCAGCGGCGTTGACACACCACGCGGGAACACCGAGGGCCGGCGACCCGATGGGTCGCCGGCCCTCGACCGTGCGTGTGCCCGGCTCAGCTCTTCCGCAGGCTCCGGACGATGACGAAGATCGCGAGCAGCACGGCGAGCACGCCCGCGACCGGGACGAGCCGCTTCATGATCGGGGCGCCCGCGGTGTCGAGCAGGTCGATGGCGTCGACGGTGCTCTTCATCGGGGCGGGCGTGGTGGTGGCGGGCTTGGCCGCGCTCCCGCTCGGCTCGGTGCCCATCGGGGACGGCGTGGTCGCGTCGGGCGTCTCGGCCGCCACGCCGCCCGCGGTCGGGGTGGCGGGGGCGGCCGTCGTCGCCGGAGTGACCGGCTCGGCCGGCGTCTCCTTCTCGGTCAGCTTGTCCGCGAGGCAGGACGAGAACTGGCCGATGATCTTGTCGGCGACGTCCGAGATCACGCCGCGGCCGAACTGGGCGGGGCGGCCGGTGATGGTCATGTCGGTGACCATCGTGACCTCGGTCTTGTCCGGGCCGTCCGCCCTCATCGTGCCGGTGACCTTGGCGCTCGCGGTGCCGTTGCCCCGCGAGTCCCGGCCGTTGGCATCGATCACGACCTTGTGGTTCGCGTCGTCGCGCTCGACGTAGGTGCCCTTGCCCTTGTACGTCAGCGAGATCGGGCCCAGCTTGACCTTCACCGTGCCGGTGAAGGAGTCACCGGTGTACTCGGTGAGCGTGGCGCCGGGGAAACAGGGCGCGACCGTCTCCGGGTTGTTCATGGCCGCCCATGCCTCGGCGACGGGCGCGGCGATCGTGAACTTGTTCTCCAGCTGCATGACTTCCAGTCTCCTCGTCGGCGAGCCGCGCCCGGCGGGTGCGGGCGGGCTCCTGGTAGGAGAAACGGCCGGACGCCTGCCCGAGGTCCCCGGGCAGGCGTCCAGCCGTCTCGCGGGTGCCCACGGAAGTGGCCTCCGCCCCGCGGGCTGCCCTCAGCCGGCGGCCGCCAGCACCGCTCGGCCGGTGAGCACCCTGGCCAGGTGCTCACGGTAGTCGGCTGCGGCATCGGCGTCACTCGGAGCGGCCGTTCCCTCCGTCGCGTGCTCGGCCGCGGCGCGGACGGCGTCCGCGGTCGCGGCCTGGCCGACGAGCGCCTGCTCGACGCCGGTGGCCCGGATCGGGGTGGTGCCCATGTTGGTCAGGCCGATCCGGGCCTCGGCGATGGAGCCGCCCTCCACCCGCAGCGCGGCGGCGACGGCCACCATGGACCAGGCCTGCGCGGTGCGGTTGAACTTCTCGTAGTGCGTGCTCCAGCCGGTGTACTTCGGGAACCGGACCTGCGTGAGGATCTCGCCCTCGCCGATCGCGGTGGTGAAGTAGTCGACGAAGAACTCGCTCGCCGGGACCGTGCGGGTCCCGGACGACCCGGCGATCACGAACTCGGCGTCGAGCGCCAGGGCGACCGCGCCCAGGTCACCGGCCGGGTCGGCGTGCGCCAGCGCGCCGCCGAGCGTCCCCCGGTGGCGCACCTGCGGGTCCGCGACGGTCGCGGTGGCCTGCGACAGCAGGGAGACGTGCTGCTTGACCAGGTCGTCGCGCATGACGTCGTGGTGCGGGGCCATGGCTCCGATGGCGACCCGGTCCCCCTCCTCGCTGATCTGCCGCAGCTCCGGGATGGCGCCCAGATCGATGACGACCGACGGCGCGGCGAGCCGCAGCCGCAGGACCGGCAGCAGGCTCTGCCCGCCGGCCAGGATCTTGGCGTCCTCCCCGCCCTGCTGGAGCGCGCTGACGGCCTCCTCGACCGTCGACGGCCGGACGTAGTCGAACTTGGCGGGGATCACTGGACCTCTCCCTCGGAAATCTCACGCGGCGGGTTGTTGGGGTCGATGGAGCCGAGGCCGGCACCCGGCGAGTGGGTGTCGATCGGGGTCTCCTGGGTGGAGCGGCCCTTGGCCTCCTGGATCGCACGCCACACGCGCTGCGAGGTCGTCGGCATCTCGATGTCCTGCACCCCGAGGTGCCGGATCGCGTCGAGCACGCCGTTGACGATCGCCGGGGTGGAGGCGATGGTGCCCGCCTCGCCCACGCCCTTGACGCCGAGCGGGTTCGACGTGGCCGGGGTGCTGACGATCTCCGTGGTGAAGCTCGGCAGGTCGGCCGACGACGGCAGGGTGTAGTCGACGAAGGTGCCGTTGACCAGGGTTCCCTGGTCGTCGTAGTTGGCTTCCTCGAACAGCGCCTGCGCGATGCCCTGGGCGAGGCCGCCGTGGACCTGGCCCTCCGCGATCAGCGGGTTGACGACGTTGCCGATGTCGTCGACGCAGACGTAGTGGCGCAGCTTCACGCGGCCCGTCTCGGTGTCGACCTCCATGGCCGCGAGGTGGGTGCCGTGCGGGAAGGAGAAGTTCTCCGGGTCGTACACGGCGTCGGAGTCGAGCGAGGGCTCCATGCCCTCCGGGTAGTCGTGCGCCATGAACGCGGCGAACGCGATCTCCTGGATCGCCTTCCCCTTGTCCGTGCCGCGAACGGTGAACTGCCCGGCGTCGAACTCGATGTCGGCCTCGTCGGCCTCGAGCAGGTGCGCGGCGATCTTCTTGGCCTTCTCGACGACCTTGTCCGCGGCCATCGTGATCGCGATGCCGCCGACCACCAGCGAGCGGGAACCGTAGGTGTCGAGGCCCTTGGGCGACGACGCGGTGTCGCCGTGCAGGATCTCGACGTCCTCGAACGGAACGCCCAGCTTGTCCGCGACGATCTGGCTGAACGCCGTCTCGTGGCCCTGGCCGTGCGCGGAGGCGCCGGTGATGACCTCGACCTTGCCGGTGGCCAGCATCCGGATGCTCGCGGCCTCCCAGCCGCCGGCACCGTAGGACAACGAGCCGAGCACGCGCGACGGCGCGAGGCCGCACATCTCGGTGAAGGTCGAGATGCCGATGCCCAGCTGGACCTGGTCACCCCGCTCGCGGCGCTCGGCCTGCTCGCGGCGCAGGGCGTCGTAGTCGAAGAGCTCCTTGGCCCGGGCGGTGGCCTGCTCGTAGTTGCCCGAGTCGTAGGTCAGCCCGCACACCGTGGTGAACGGGAACTCCTCGTGGGAGATCCAGTTCTGCTCGCGCAGCTCCAGCGGCTCCCGGCCGAGCTCGACGGCGAGCTCATCGATGATGCGCTCGATGCCGAAGGTGGCCTCGGGGCGACCGGCGCCGCGGTAGGCGTCCGTCAGCGTCTTCGTGGTGAAGACGTTGGTGTCCTGGAAGCGGTAGGCCGGGATCTTGTAGATGGCGTTGAACATGAACGCGCCCAGGATCGGCACGCCGGGCCCGACCAGCCCCAGGTAGGCCCCCATGTCGGCGAGGAGCTTGACGTCCAGGGCGGTGATCGTGCCGTCCTTGCGCGCCGCGATCGTGATGTCCTGGATCTGGTCCCGCCCGTGGTGGGCCGTGAGCATGCTCTCCGACCGGGTCTCGGTCCACTTGACCGGCCTGCCCAGCTTCCGGGCGAGCAGGACCGTCATCATCTCCTCGGGCAGCACGCCGATCTTGCCGCCGAACCCGCCGCCCACGTCGGGAGCGATGACTCGGACCTTCGACTCGGGGATGCCGAGCGTCACCGTGGTCATGGTGCGCAGGATGTGCGGGATCTGGGTGGCCGACCAGATGACCATCTGCTCGCCGGTCGGGTCGACCACGCAGGAGCGCGGTTCCATGAACGCCGGGATCAGGCGCTGCTGACGGAACCGGCGCCGGACGACGACCTGGTCCGGGTCGGCCTCGGCCGCGGCGATCGCGTCGGTGGCGCTGCCGCCGGTGCCGGCCTCCGCGGAGTCGAAGACCCAGGTGGCCGACTCGTTGGTGCCCAGCTCGGGGTGCACGAGGGTGGCGCCCTCGGCGAGCGCGGCCTCCATGTCGAGGACCGGGTCGAGCGGGTCGTAGTCGACCTCGACGAGCTCGGCGGCGTCCTTGGCCTCGGCGGCGCTGCGCGCGACGACGACGGCGACGCCCTCACCGGCGAAGTGGACGGCGTCCTTGGCGAGGACGGGACGCTGCGGCGCCTTCTGGTCCGGGGTGATCGGCCAGGCGCACGGCATGCCGATCTCGTCGGCGCCCAGGTCGGAGACGGTGTAGACGCCGTGGACGCCCGGGGCGCGCTTGGCCTCGGCCGTGTCGATGCTCGTGATCCGCGCGTGCGCCAGCGGAGAGCGGACGACGGCCACGTGCAGGGTCCCGGGCGGGGTGATCGCGTCGGTGTAGCGGCTCCGGCCGGCGATCAGGCGCGCGTCCTCCTTGCGGGCGCGGGCCTTGCCGAACTCGAGTGCGGTGGTGTCGGCGGTCGCGGTCATCTCTCAGTCTCCTGCGACGGGGGCGGGCGTCTCGGTGGGGGCGGACGCGCCGGGCTTCATCGTCTGGGCCGCACGCTGTACCGAGCGGACGATGTTCTGGTAGCCGGTGCAGCGGCAGAGGTTGCCCTCGATGCCCTCGCGCACCTCGTCCTCGTCGGGGTCGGGGTTGTCCCCGAGCAGGTCGACGGCGGCCATGATCATGCCCGGCGTGCAGTAGCCGCACTGGAGCCCGTGGCACTCGTTGAAGGCCTTCTGCACGGGGTGCAGCTCGCCGTCGCGGGCCAGGCCCTCGATGGTCAGCACCTCGCCGCCGTCCGCCTGGACCGCGAGCACCGAACAGCTCTTCACGCTCTGCCCGTTCAGGTGAACGGTGCAGGCACCGCAGTTGCTCGTGTCGCAGCCGATCAGCGTGCCCGTCTTCCCGAGCCGTTCCCTGAGGTACTGGACCAGCAACATGCGGGGCTCCACCTCGTCGGCGTAGTTCACGCCGTCGACGGTGACCCGGACCTCTGCCATGAGTCTCTCTCCCAACCGCGGTGGTGGTCGCGTCCTCCGGGAGAGCCACCGGTGGCCGGTGCGCTCTCGGGCCGCGCACGCATCTGTGGCGGCGAGCACATCACACTCCCGATCTTCATGACGTGCAAGGCACTCGGACGAACCTCCGTAGAGCGACGACGACCCCGTCCGACGTCACTCCGTATCCGCGGATCGAAAGCGACCAGTCCTCCGCAGCCGCGGCGGTCACGGCGGAAGTCAATCACCCGTCCGGACCAGACCTGACGGAGGGTGCCGCTACTTCCGACCGGGTGAGACCGGGAGCAGTGCGGCGGTGTCGCGTGCCTTCCACGCACCCCACCAGAGCCCCGTGCCGTACGCCACGTCGTCCAGGCGGTGGGCGACCAGATGGGTCACGGGGCCCGGCCGGGCGGCCGGGTCGTGCCCTCGGTGGGTCCACCAGTCCCCCAGCCCCTCGACCACGGCGGCGAACAGCACCGCGCGCCGCGCCCGCCGGGAGAGGGGCAGCAGGGCCGCGGCGAGCGGCCAGTGGTGGCGCAGCAGGGCGTTGGCGACCTGCAGACCGGCACCGGAGAGCCCCAGCCCGGCCAGGCGGGCCGCCGAGAGCCGCGGCCGCTGCAGTCGCGAGAGCTTGCGGGACAACCGTTCCGCCGCGAGACCCGTCACGACCGCGGCCGCCGGCACGGACCACCGGCGCTGCGCCAGCAGCGCCGCGCAGGCCGCCGCGGTCCACGGGCTGAGCACCATCGGCGGGACGGCACCTCGGTGCCGGCGGGCCAGCGGCGCGGCGCCCGTGCCGTAGAACGCCTTGCGCACCCACCAGGCACGTGGCGACGTCCGGTGGTCGTGGGCGACCCGGGCCGCCGGTTCGTAGCGCAGCCGCCGGCCCTCGGCGTGCAGCCGCAGCACGAGGTCCACGTCCTCGGCCACGTGCATGTCCTCGTCGAACCCGGCACCGACGGCCTCGCGGCGCACCAGCATCGCGGCGCTCGGCACGTAGGCGACCCGGCTGCGCGGCACGATCAGTGCGGGATGGGGACCGAGGTCGAGGCTGGACCGCACGGCTTCGTAGCGTGCGATCGGGCCGCGCACCGGGTGCAGGGCGACGATCCGCGGGGCCACGAGCGCGACCGCGGGGTCGGCGAGGTGCTCCAGCAGCGGGTCGAGCCAGCCCTCCTGCGGCACGACGTCGGAGTCCAGGAACATCACGAGCGGCGTGGTGGCCGCGGCCAGGCCGGCGTTGCGGGCGGCGGCCGGCCCGCGCGGGGTCTCGTGCCGGATCACCCGGCCGTGCGCGGCCTCCACCGTGGCGGCGAGGCCCGCCGGATCCGCGCCGCCGTCGTCGACCACGACCAGGCCGCCGAGATCGGCGGGCAGGGCGGCGAGCAGCCGGTCGAGGGGCCGGTCCTTCACCGGGACGACGACGGTGACCTCGCCCGGGCCCGGGCCGCCCGGGATCGGGTGGGCCGGGTGGGCGAAGCCGGAGTCGAGCAGGGTGCGGGCCAGCGCCCGGGAGGTGGGGTCGGCGACGGTCACCGTGTCGCCGTCGCCGAGGACGGCCTGCGCCCGCGCGGTCAGGTGGACCAGCTTCGGCGGCGCCCCGCCGAGCAACGCCGCCCCGCCGTCCCGTCCGGCCAGCCGTCGGACCCGCCGGTCCAGCGTCACCCGCATCCCGTCCGGCAGGGCCCCCGTCGTGTGCACCGGGGAATCCAAACACGCCGCTGCGGTGCCGGGGCCGCCCCATGCCGTGGGACCCTCACGCCGTGCCCTCCGGTGATCCGCTCCTCCCCCGCTACGGCGAGGGCTCGCTGGCCGAGGTGTTCCCGGCCGTCCTCGCCGCGCTGGACGTCCCGGGGCCGGCACCCGCGATCACGCTTCCGCAGGTGCGCGCGGCCGCGGTCCTGCTGGTCGACGGACTGGGCGCCGAGCTGCTCCGGGCCCACGCCGAGGACGCCCCGTTCCTCTCCTCGCTCCCGGGGGAACAGCTGACCGTCGGGTTCCCGGCGAGCACCTCGATCAGCATCACCTCGCTCGGCACCGGGCTGCCGCCGGGCGGGCACGGCGTGGTCGGGATCAGCTTCCGGGCCTGCGGGGACGCGCTGCTCGACTCCCTCAAGTGGACGACCTACGGCGATCCCGAGCCTGCCGACCTGCGCGAGACCCTGCCGCCCGAGCAGGTGCAGCCCGCGCCCACCGCGCTGGAGCGGGCCGCGGCCGACGGCGTGCGGGTCACCTCGGTGGGCCCGCGGGCCTTCCGCGGCTCGGGTCTCACCCGCGCGGCCCTGCGCGGCGGCCAGTACCGCGGCGTGCTGGCGCTCGGCGACCTCGCCGCCGAAGTGGTCGACGCGCTCGACGGGCCGGGCCGCCGACTCTGCTACGGCTACCACGCCGATCTCGACACCCTCGGCCACGTGCACGGGCCCGGCTCGGTGGCGTGGCGCTACCAGCTGCGGCAGATCGACCGGCTCGCCGCGACCATCGCCGACCGGCTGCCACCGGACGCGCTGCTCGCGGTCACCGGCGACCACGGCATGGTGCAGGTGACCCGCCGCTACGACGCCGACCAGCTCACCCCGCTGCGGCTCGGCGTCCGGCTCCTCGGCGGCGACCCGCGGGCCCGGCACGTCTACGTCGAGGAGGGCGCGCTCGACGAGGTCCACGCCGCCTGGCAGGAGACCCTCGGTGACGACGCCTGGATCGTGACCCGGGACGAGGCGGTGGCCGCGGACTGGTTCGGCCCGCTCGGGCCGCACGTCGCCCAGCGGATCGGGGACCTCGTCGTGGCGCTGCGGGGATCGGCGGGGGTGGTGCGGACGCTCGCCGAGCCCGTCCTCGCCGGCCTGCCCGGCCAGCACGGCTCGCTGACCGCGGAGGAGCAGCTCGTGCCGCTGCTGGTGGCGACTACCGCGCGGTGAGGCGGTCGAGGTCGAGGGTGACGGGGACGCCGGCGACCAGGGGCGAGGCGCTGCCCGTCCACTCCCCCGTGAGCTCGTACCCGCCGTCGACGAGCTGGAAGGTCGTGAGGGTCACCTGGTCGAGGAGGTCGACGAGCCAGTACTGGCGGATCCCGGCGTCCGCGTACTCGGAGTACTTCAGCACCCGGTCGATCCGCCGGGTTCCGTCGGAGAGGATCTCGACGGCGAGCAGCACCTCCGCCACGTCGGCTCGCGCCCGGGTCGGCTCGTACACGTCGGTCCGCATGACGACCACGTCCGGGGCCCGGATCGTCAGCGGCGACTCCTCCAGCATGACCTCGACATCGCTGAGGGCGATCAGATCGCCGGGGAGGGCCTCGTCGAGCCGGGCGGTGAGACACAGACAGGCCCGCTGGTGACCGAACATCGGCTTCGCCGACACCACCAACATCCCTTCGGTCACCTCGAGGCGCAGGTCGCCGTTCTCGGGCAACGCCTCCCACTCGGCGAGCGTGATGGGGTGGTCGGGCCACGTCAGGCTCATCGTGCGTCTCCTTCCCGAACCCATGATGGCAGCCCCGACCGACGATCCGGCGCAGCTCGGCCCGGTCGGGCGCGCGGAACCGGGGCATCGTTCACCAGCGCGAACGGCTCAGCTCCCGAACGCCAGGCGCCCCGTCCCCTCGTCCGGCTCCCACCGCTCGACGGCGGCGGCGAGCGAGTCGGTCATCGCGGCGAGCAGGGCCTCCCCCTCCTCGGCGGAGGCTCCGCGCGGGTCGCCGAGGATGCCGTTGCGACTCACCCCGGCCACCCCCTTCTCCCGCATCTCCGGCAGCAGCTCCCGCAGCGGGGCGGTCGCGCCGGGCTCGCGCTCGGGGCCGACCCGGGCTCCGAGCGCGAGCATCAGGGAGGTCTCGGTGCGGCCGGCGTGCGCGTCGCCGCGGACACCCGGAGCCACGCAGGGGACCCACGCGGCGTCGCGGCCCTCGTACCGCAGCAGCCGGACGGCCTCGACCAGGGTGCCGACGTTGCCGCCGTGGCCGTTGACGAACACGAGCCGGGCCGCCCACCGGCAGGCCGAGCGACCGAGCTCCACCAGGACGGCCCGCAACGCCTCGTGCCCGATGGACACGGTCCCCGGGAACCCCTCGTGCTCACCCGCGGCCCCGTAGGCGACGGCGGGGGCAAGCACCAGATCGGGGTCGCGCTGCTCCATCCGGGCGGCGACGCGCTCGGCCACGCGCACGTCGGTCGTCAGGGGCAGATGCGGTCCGTGCTGCTCGACCGATCCGACCGGGACGACCAGGGTCCGGGGTGGACCGTCGGTGAGGGTCGTCCACGTGAGCTCGTCGGTCCTCACCGCTGACCTGCGACAACGCAGTTGCCCACAGCGTCGGTCCACAGGTGGACACCACTCTCGGGTTTCACAGGTTCACCGCCAGCCGCTCGCCGTCACGGAGTGCGGCGTCCATCCGCCGCGGGGCCAGGCAGTCACCGATCCGGTGGACCCCGGACCGGTGACGCAGCGTGGACCACAGGGCGTCGTCGGGCTCGGCGGGGAGCGCCAGGACCACGGCGTCGACCTCCCTCGTCTCCGTCCTCCCGGTGGGATGGTGCACGAGGGTCGCCCGGCCCGGCTCGACGGCCGTCACGAGCCGGTCGGTGCTGAGCCGGATGCCCGCCGCGTGCGCCCGGCGGCGGAAGCCCTCACGGTCGAGCGTCAGCCCGAGGTCCTGGCCGACCACCATCCCCGGGGTCACGATCTCCACGGCGCAGCCGCGGGCGGCCAGCAGCTCGGCCACCGAGGTGGCGTGGTGGAACCCCAGCTCGTCGACGACGAGCACGGCGCCGGTGGGCGCGGCGCTGCCGTCGATCACGTCCCGGACGTCGAGCGTGCCGGGCCGGCGGGCGGGCCGGGCGCCCGTGGCGAGGACGACGACGTCGGCGCTTCCGAGGTGGTCCGGCTCCCCGTGCACCATCTCGACCCCGGCCCGTTCGCACTCGGCCACGAGGTCCCGGACGACGTGGGCGAGCTCGCCGCGCCCGGGCGCGAGGGCGGCGAGGGCGAGCTGGCCGCCGAGCCGGTCGCGCTCATAGAGGGTCACCCGGTGCCCGCGGGCGGCCGCGGTCGCGGCGGCGCGCAGCCCGGCCGGCCCGCCCCCGACCACGGTCACCCGGCGCGGCACTCCGGGAGCCGGCAGCGGGACGGCCTCGTGCCCGGCGCGCGGGTTGACCGCGCAGCCGAGCGGGCGGTTCACCCCGACCCGGCCGACGCACTCCTGGTTGCAGCCCACGCACACCCGCGTCGGGCCGCCGGGGGCGGCGAAGTCCGGGGCGGCGATCTGGCCGCGTGCGACGCCGACGAGGTCGCAGTGCCCCTCGACCAGCGCCTGCTCCGCGACGGCGGGCTCGGTGAAGCGGCCGACCGCGACGACCGGGATCCGCACGGCCGCGCGGATCGCCGAGGGGATGAAGGTCGCGTAGTGGGCCGGCGTGTGCATCGAGGCCTCGATCAGGTGCAGCGACGCGGTCGCCACGCCGATCGAGGTGTTGAGGTGGTCGACCTCGCCCGTCCGCTCGAGCAGGCGGGCCAGGGCGACGCCCTCATCCAGCCCGATGCCGCCCTCGATGCCCTCCTCACCGCCGATCCGCACGCCGAGGACCCGGTCGCCGAGCTCCCGCCGGACCGCCGCGACGACCCGCAGGAGCAGCCGCGCGCGGTTCCCCAGGCTCCCGCCGTAGTCGTCGTCGCGGTGGTTGGTGGCGGGCGAGAGGAAACAGCGGATCAGGGAGGCGTGCGAGCACTGCAGCTCGACGCCGTCGAACCCGCCCTCGACGCAGTGCCGGGCGGTCAGGGCGTAGCCGGAGACCACCTCGTCGAGGTCGGCCTCGCTCATCGCGACCGGGACCTCGCGGAACATCGGGTCGGGCACGGCGGAGGGGCCGCGGACGGGCTCGCGGGAATACATCCCGCAGGACTGCGGGCCGTTGTGGTTGAGCTGGGCGAGCACGGCCGCGCCCTGGGCGTGCACGGCCTCGGTGATCGCGCGGTACCCGGGCAGCACCGCCGGATCGTGGCCGCGGATGAGCTTCTCGTAGGGGCGGTCGTGCGGGTGGACCGAGTGCTCCTCGGTGATCACCAGCCCGGCACCGCCCGCGGCCCGCGCGGCGTAGTAGGCGGCGTGCTGCGGGGTGGGCCGGCCGTCGGTCGCGTAGCCGGTGAGGTGAGCGGTGAAGACGATCCGGTTGCGCAGGGTCAGCCGGCCGACGCGCAGCGGTTCGTGCAGCATCATGAGCTGCCCCCGGAGGGGCTGTCGGCCCCCACGACCTCGGCTGAGCTGCGCAGATACTGCACCGCGCGCCGCCCCTCCCGCACCGCCTCGTGCACGGTCCGGGGCGCCACGCAGTCCCCCGCCACTACCAGCCGTCTCCCCGCACCGCCCTGCGAAACCCCGCGAGTCACGCTCTGGGCTCCCGCGAGTCGCGCCCTGGGCTCCCCCGAGTCGCGCCCCGAGCTTCCGCGAGTCGCGCCCTGGGCTCCCCCGAGTCGCGCTTCGGTCTTCCGCGAGTCGGGTTCTGGGCTTCCGCGAGTCGCGCCCAGGGCTCCCCCGAGTCGCGCCGTGAGCTCCCGCGAGTCGCGCCCCGAGCTTCCGCGAGTCGCGCCCAGGGCTCCCCCGAGTCGCGCCGTGAGCGCATCTGTGTCGTCGAGCTGGCCGACGTGCAGGAGGTGGGGATGCCCGCGCCACAGACCGTCGTCGGGAAGGCGGTGGGCGCAGTCGATCACCACCGTGCAGGGGATCTCCCGGGCCGTTCCGTGGTCGACGTCGGTGAGCAGCGCGGTCCCGCCCCCGACCGACCGGAGGCGCGCGAACAGCTCCCGCGCGACGCCCGCCCGCTCGAGCCGGCCGTTGGCGTCGGCGAGGTCGCCGGTGCGGGCGAGTTGGGTGCCGGCGACGGCGTCGGGCGTGACGAGCGCGCACGGCAGCCCGGCCGCAGCCACCTGCTCCGCGATCCCGAGGCCCGTCCAGTCGCCGACCGGGTCGTGCACGACGACATGGGCGCCGGCGGGCAGCACGGCGGCCGTCGCATCGGGCGCGGGCGGGTCGGACGGGCGGCGGGGTCCGGCCGCGGCGAGCACCGCGGCCTCGAACTCGCCCGCCGGCAGCACGACGACGTCCGGCCCGGCCACGAAGCCCACCGGCGAGGGCACGGACCCGGTCGCGAGCACGACGTCGGCGGTCAGATCCGCCAGACGTGCCTCTGCGCCGAGGGCCACCTCCACGCCCAGCCGGTCGAGCTCGCGCTCCCACCATTCGACGAGCAACCCGAAGCGGGCGCGACCGTGCACGGCCGCCGCGTGCCGCAGCGCACCGCCGAGCTGCGGAGCCCTCTCCATCAGCCGCACCCGGTAGCCGTACAGCGCCGCCGTCCGGGCGGCCTCCAACCCCGCCGGACCCCCGCCGACGACGACGAGATCGCCCGCTCCGTCCACGGGTGCGAGCGGGAGCGCCGGGTCGAGCGTCTCGTGACCCGACCGCGGCTCCGCCTCGTCGGTGATCAGCGGGTTGCGCGGGTCGCGGGCGCGGTGCTGGTTGGCGAGGGTGCAGGGGCGGATGCGTTCCGGCGTCGCGGCGCGGACGTGCGCGACGAGCCGAGGGTCGGCGATCTGCGCCCGCGTCATCTCGACGAGTGCGATCCCCTCGTCGAGCGCCGCCTCCGCCATCTCCGGGTCCACCACGCTGCCCTGCAGCACGATCGGGACGCCGAGCCCGAGGAGGCTGAGCGCAAGGGGGCGGTTGAAACCGGGCGGGGTGTGCAGGTCGGGACGGGTCGCGGGGATGGTCAGCCCCGAGCCACGTACGGGCACGAGGTAGTCGACGAGCTGCGCAAGGCTCGCCGGCTCACCCGGAAATGCCGTCTCGGTCTCGTGGAACTGCCGACTCGCGGGAGCGGAGGGCGCGACTTGCGGACGCCCAAAGCCCGACTCGCGGGAGCCCACAGCGCGACTCGCGGAAGCCCAGAGCGCGACTCGCGGGGTGGAGAGGAGGGCGTGGGCGGAGGCGGGGGTGATGCCTGCCCAGGGGGCGAGCTCGTCGCAGCAGAGCCGCACGCCCAGGACGTGGTGCGGGCCGAGCGCGGCACGCACCGCCCCGACGACCTCGCGGAGGAGCAGGGAGCGGTCCTCCCCGTAGGCGTCGGGGCGGTGGTTGGTCAACCCGGACAGGAACTGCCGCAGCAGCGAGTGCTGGCCCGCCTGGATCTCCACCCCGTCGAGTCCCGCGGCCACCGCCTCCGCCGCGGCCGCGGCGAACCCGGCGACGAGCGCGTCGATCTCCGGCTGTTCCATGACCTGCGGGACCTCGCGGGACACGACGTCCGGCACCCGGGAGGCGCCCCAGAGCGCCCGCCCGGTGAACGCGCTGGTGCCCTGCGCGCCGGCGTGCCCGAGCCCGGCCAGGACCAGCGTGTCGGGGCACGCCGCACGGATCGCCCGCCACCCCGGCACGCACTCCGGGGCCAGTGGCGCCCGCTCGTACGGCCGGTCCGACCCGTGCACCGACGCCGTCTCGGTGACGATCACGCCGCACCCGCCCGCGGCCCGCTCGGCGTAGTAGGCGACGTGCCGCTCGGAGAACCCGCGCTCGCGCCCGAGGTTGGTGACGTGCGGTCCGAACAGCACGCGCGACGGTGCCGTTCGACCCCGCAGCACCACCTGACCGGCCAGCGCACGACCGGCACGCTCGTTCGCTTCCGAGGAACGAGGGTTCCGTCCGCGCACGTCGGTCATGGCTGGTCGCGCGGCGCCGGACCCGTCGTCCCCGGGCCCGGCGCCGGCGGTCTGTGGGGTTAGGAGCCGGCGACCGGGAGGCGCAGGCCCGAGTCGGTCTCCGACGCGCCCAACCCGGCGAGCGGACTGGTCTCGCAGGCGCGGTCCGGGCGGGCTGGGGTGGGTCGTGTCATCGAGAGCTGCAGCAGGACCGGCGCCTTCTTGCCGAGCGTCGTCCGCGAGTGGTCGACCTCGGACTTCGGGATCACGTGGTCTTCGCCGCGGGCGGCGAGGGCCTGCTCGCCGAACCCGCGCACGCACTCGGGGTCCGGCCCGTCGAGCGGGAGGCCGGTGAAGAACTTGGCCGCCATGCACCCGCCCTGGCAGGAGTCGTAGTGCATGCATCCGGAGCAGGCGCCGCCGGTCTGCGGCCGGCGCAGCTCGGTGAACAGCTCGGAGTTCTCCCAGACCTCCTGGAACCCGCCCGGGGAACGGACGTTGCCCGCGAGGAAGTTCTCGTGGATCGCGAAGGGGCAGGCGTAGACGTCGCCGACCGGGTCGATCAGGCAGACGACGCGCCCGGCGCCGCACAGGTTCAGCCCGGGCAGCGCCTCGCCGAACGCCGAGAGGTGGAAGAAGGAGTCCCCGGTGAGGACCTGGTCGCCGCGCTCGACCAGCCAGTCGTACATCTGCTTCTGCTGCGAGGGCAACGGGTGCAGCTCGTCCCAGACGTCGGCACCGCGGCCCGAGGGACGCAGCCGCGTGATCCGCAGCTGGGCGCCGTACTTGTCCGCGATGGCCTTGAACTCGTCGAGCTGGTCGACGTTCTGTCGGGTCATGACGACCGAGATCTTCGGCTGCTGGAAGCCCGCCTCGGCGAGGTTCTCCAGTGCCTTGATCGCCATGTCGTACGAGCCGGGGCCGCGGACGTAGTCGTTGACCTCGGGGGTCGCGCCGTCGAGCGAGATCTGGATGTCGACGTAGTCGGTCGCCGCCAGCTGGGCGGCCCGCTTCTTGTCGATCTTCAGGCCGTTGGTGGAGAACTTGACCCCGACGTTGTGCGCGATGGAGTAGTCGAGCAGCTCCCAGAAGTCCGGGCGCACCGTCGGCTCGCCGCCGCCGATGTTGATGTAGAAGACCTGCATCCGCTGCAGCTCGTCGATCACGGCCTTGGCCTCGGCCGTGGTCAGCTCCCGCGGGTCGCGGCGCCCGGACGAGGACAGGCAATGGGCACAGGAGAGGTTGCAGGCGTAAGTGAGCTCCCAGGTCAGACAGATCGGGGAGTTCAGGCCGTACTGGAAGTGGTCGACGAGCTTCACGGGGGCACTCCGATGGGCGCGCGGTGGTGGGGCTAGCGGGGTTCGATCGTCCCGGAGGCGGCCAGTCCGGCCAGCGCCTTCAGGTACGCGGGGCGCTGGGCCTCCTCGACGCCCGCCGCCTCGACGGCGGAGTGGACGTCCGGATGGCTCTCCAGGCCCTTGACGACCTCCACCAGCGGGAGGGTCTTCAGGAACGAGAGCTTGCGGGTGCCGAAGTGGTAGACGAGTGCGCCGAAGGGCTCCGGCCGCAGCGACACCTGAGGGCTGCAGCGGTACGGGGCGCCGGGATCGAAGTCGATCCCGGCCACACCCTCGGCGCTCTTAGTAGACACCGCACATGCCGTCGATGGAGACCTCCTCGACGAGGGTCTCCTCGACGACGGGGGCGTCCTCGACCTGCTCGGACTGCTCGATCGGGGCCATCGGGTACCTCCTGGTGCGACCTGGTGGACATCGGTGTCGGACGTGCCGGCCGGCAGGTCGGACGATATTGGCACCGGGTGCCGGAAGCAAGGGGCCCGAGGGATCCCCGTCCGTTCGGAGCGGCGGCGCGGACCGGTCCGACGATCTTCGCGCCCGCCCCGGGGAGGACGAAGACGCAGGTGGACGAGCATGCTGACGGCGTGTCCGTACCCGCGACCCTGCTGCATCTCACCACCCCTGCCGAGTGGCGCACAGCGCTGCGAGCGGGCGTCGTCACACCGCCGTCCCTCGCCGAGGTCGGCTTCGTGCACCTCTCGACGGCCGACCAGGTGGCCCTCCCGGCCGACCGGCTCTTCGCCGGGCGGCGGGACCTGCTGCTGCTCGCCGTCGACGCCGCCACGGTCGGCTGCGAGATCCGCTACGAGCCCGGCGTGCCCGGCGATCCCGGCGCCATGCGCTTCCCGCACGCCTACGGCCCCGTCCCGGTGTCGGCCGTCGTCGCGGTCTCGACCTACCGCCCCGGACCCGGCGGCACCTTCGCCGCTCCGCCCGCGCCGCCGTCCCGCACCGATCACGCCGGGCGGCTGCGCGCCTTCGCCGACTCCCTGCCGCGGCGCGTGGCGAGCTCGGAGGACGCCGTCGCCGGCGGGATCGCGGTCCTGCAGCACGACGTGCCGTGGGCGCCCGCGCTCAACCGCCTGCTGGTCGACGACGGCACCCCGGCGCAGGAGATCGCCGCAGAGGCGGACCGCGTGCTGGGCGGGGCGGGCCGCGACCACCGCTGCGTGACGATCCGGGGTGCCGATCCCGGCCCGGTCGCCCGCGAGCTCAACCGGTCCGGCTGGTGGCTCCAGCACGACGTCGTCCTGGCCCGGGCCGTCGACGCGGACCCGGGCCCGGCCGCCGACGAGGTGCCCCTCGACGCCGTCCGGGACCTCTGGACGGAGGCCTGGCGCCCCGACCTGCCCAGTGCCGACCCCCGCCGGCTCCGGCTCCCCGACCGGTACCTCGTCGAGGACCGCGGCACCGACCTGCGCGTGCTCGCCGTGCGTGAGGGCGACCTGGTCGTCGCGGCGGCCGCGCTCTACCTCGACGGCGCCACCGCGGTCCTCGAGGCGGTGGAGACCGCCGCACCCCACCGGGGCCGCGGGCACGGGAACGCGCTGGTCAGCGGCGCCCTGCGGATCGCAGAGCGGGCCGGGTGCGATCTCCTCGCCCTGCAGGCGGACGCCGGCGGCGCACCGCGCGAGTGGTACCTCCGGCGCGGCTTCGGGGAGGTCGGGGAGGCGTGGAACGCGGGCCGGACGGACTGACCTGTTGCCAGTCATGGGCAACTATTTCGGCGCCCGCACCCGTCGGCCGCAGCAGGCCCACCCCTCCGACCCGACGGTTTCCGCCCCCACCTCTTGACGGTTTGGGCCGTCGGCCTCTGTGCCCGGCGTCACGCCGGTCCTAGCGTCGGGAATCGACCCGATCGGTCGGCTCCGCAGGCTCCGCCTCCGCCGACCTCACCTGCACCAGAAAGGGCTGCCATGCAGGTCGACGAACTGCTCAAACCGTTCCCGCTCAAGGAGTTCCACCCGTTCCCCAAGGCTCTGCTGGGCCCGGGTGCGCACGAGATGATCGGGCCGGAGGCCCTGAAGCTCGGCTTCAGGAAGACGCTCGTGATGACGTCGGGCCTGCGCGGCACCAACATCGTCCACAAGATCGTCGAGTCGATGAAGTACCACGGCCTCGAGGTCGTCGTGTACGACCAGGTCGAGTCGAACCCCAAGGACTACAACGTCATGGACGCTGTGGGCCTCTACCAGCAGAACAACTGCGACTCGTTCGTCTCGATCGGCGGCGGGTCCTCGCACGACGCCTGCAAGGGCGCGCGCATCTCCGTGGCCCACGACGGCCGCAACGTCAACGAGTTCGAGGGCTTCAACAAGTCCGAGAACCCGCAGAACCCGCCGCACATCGCGGTCTCCACCACGGCCGGCACCGGCTCGGAGACCTCGTGGGCGTACGTCATCACGGACACCACGACCGACCCCGACAACCCCCACAAGTACGTCGCGTTCGACGACGCCTCGGTGACCAGCCTGGCGATCGACGACCCGGTGCTCTACTACGACTGCCCGATCGACTACACCGCGCAGTGCGGGTTCGACGTGCTCGCGCACGCCTCCGAGCCGTACGTGTCCCGGCTGAACTTCCAGCCGTCGCTGGGCAACGCCCTGCACGCGATCAAGCTGACCGCGCAGAGCCTGCGCGCGGCGGTGTGGAACGGCCAGGACCTGGCCGGTCGCGAGGGCATGATGTACGCGCAGTACATCGCCGCCCAGGCGTTCAACTCCGGTGGCCTGGGGATCATCCACTCGATCTCGCACGCGGTGTCGGCGTTCTACGACACCCACCACGGCCTCAACAACGCCATCGCGCTGCCGCGGGTGTGGGCGTTCAACATGCCGGTCGCCTACGAGCGCTTCGCGGACATCGCGGAGGCCATGGGGATCGACACCCACGGCATGACCAAGGTCCAGGCCGCGGAGGCCGCGCTGGCCGCCGCGATCCGGCTGCTGCGCGACGTGGGCATCCCGGAGCGCTTCATCGACGTCAAGGCCGACACGTACTCGAAGAACCGGCTCGGCCAGGGCCCGACCAAGTACTACGAGAACGCCAAGGAGATCAAGGGCGACGCCGCCGACGTCGACCGGATCACCAACCACGTCCTCGGCGACGCGTGCACCCCGGGCAACCCCAAGGAGTGCACCTTCGAGACCGTCCGCCCCGTGGTCGACCACTGCATCAACGGCGACCTGGACGACCTGCTCAGCTGACCCCGTGAGTGGCGACTGCTCTCCGGCGGCACTGGCCACTCACGACCGCGTCCGGCCTCGGCGGGCCCGTCACGCGCATCCGGCGCACACTGGATCCGTGGCGGGCCCGGCCGCCCGGGCGCCCCCTACGTGCGCACCACCGCGGCTCGCCGGCGAGCCGCGCGGAAGGAGTTCCGGCCTTGACCAGCCTGTCCGACGGCCTCTCCGACGGCCCGCAGACCGATCCCGACCCGCCGTTCGAGTCCGTCGACGAGGTCGTGGCCGCGCTCCACGACCAGGGCTACATCGCCGACACCCGGCTCGCCACCACGGTCTTCCTGCTCACCCGGCTGGACAAGCCGCTGCTGCTCGAGGGACCCGCGGGCGTCGGCAAGACCGAGCTGGCCAAGATGCTCGCCGCGGCGACCGGCCGCCGGCTGCTCCGCCTGCAGTGCTACGAGGGCCAGGACGAGACCAAGGCCCTCTACGAATGGGACTACGGCAAGCAGCTCATGTACACGCAGATCCTGCGCGAGAAGATCGGGCAGGTCGTCGAGGACGCCCCGGACCTGGCCACGGCCGTCGAGCGGATCGGCGAGAACGAGAGCGTGTTCTTCTCCGAGCGTTTCCTCGCGCCGCGCCCGCTGCTCGAGGCGATCCGGTCCGAGCAGCCCGTCGTGCTGCTGATCGACGAGGTCGACCGGGCCGACGAAGCGTTGGAGGCCGTGCTCCTGGAGACCCTCGGCGAGTTCCAGATCTCCGTGCCCGAGGTCGGGACCTTCACCGCGAAGCAGCGCCCGTACGTGCTGCTGACCTCGAACAACACCCGCGACCTCGCCGCGGCGCTCAAGCGCCGCTGCCTGCACCTGTTCCTCGACTACCCCTCCGCCGAGCGCGAGCTGGAGATCGTGCGGTCGAAGAAGACCGGGCTGGCGGACTCGCTCGCCGAGGAGCTGGTCAACGTGGTGCGCGGGCTGCGCGAGCTCGAGCTGCGCAAGGCGCCGAGCATCTCCGAGACGATCGACTGGGCCCGCACGCTGGCGGTCCTCGGCGTCGACGAGCTGAACTCGCAGGTCCTCTCCGACACCGTCTCCGTGGTCGTCAAGTACGACAAGGACGTCACGAAGGCCCTCGACGCCCTGCCCCGCCTCGTCGACCCGAACGCCGAGATCGAGGAGCCCGGGCACGGGCACGGGCACGGTCACGGTCACGGGCACTCGCACGACGAGGACGACGACGGGGACGTCGACGGCCGGCAGGTCCGCGCCGACCGGGACACCGCGGGCCGGCACGGCGAGGGCGTCTACGGCACGCCGAACTACGCCAAGGGGTCCGAGCGCGACGCCCCCGCCACGCCGCGGTCGGTCACGTCGGGCCAGGGTTCGCGTTCCTTCGGCCTCGGACGCAAGCGGGCGCTCTAGATGGAGGCCAGCATCCACCGGTTCGTCCGGCTGCTGCGCATCCGCGGCGTGCGGGTCTCGGTCTCCGAGGCCGTCGACGCCATGCGGTGCGCGTCGCAGCCGGGCGTGCTGGCCGACAAGGCGGTCCTCAAGGAGGCGCTGCGCGTCGCGCTGGTGAAGGACCGGCGGGACGAAGCGACGTTCGACGAGGTCTTCGACCTGTTCTTCGCGCTGGTCAAGGTGGGTGAGCCGGAGACCGGGCACGGGCACGGGCACGGCCACGGCGACCTCTCCGACGAGGGCACGCTCGACGACTTCACCTTCTCCGAGGACCCCTCGGAGACCCCGCAGCAGGGCCACGAGCACGGCAAGCCCGTCGACATCCGGGACTACTTCGACCCGGAGGACCTGGCGCAGCAGTACAACCTGCACCAGGAGGCCAACAAGATCGACCTGGCCGCGATGACCGAGGAGATCGTCTTCTCGAAGGACGACACGGCCAACCAGGTCTCGGAGGGCAACCGGGTCCAGATCGAGACCGACCGGCTCTCCGGTGCCGGGCTGCCCGGCGACATCTCGACGGCCACCGGCACCAAGGTCGACGCGGACCTCTCCGTCGCCGAGCAGGAGGCGCTGCTGGGCTGGCTGACCGCCGCGGAGGAGGACGTCGCCGCCACGGCGGGGACCGAGGACGACGCCGCGGCCCTGCGCCGCCGCCTCGCCGGTGTCCTGCAGAACCTCCCGGACGCCATCAAGGCGCACCTCGAGCGGCTGCTGGAGATCGAGCAGCGGATCATCGACGGCGGCGAGGGCGAGGGGCGGACGGCGCAGGTCGACCGGGCGTCGGAGACCGAGCGGATGCAGCTGGAGGACTCGCTGCGCCGCCTGGCGAAGACGCTGCACGGGGCGCTGACACACCGCCGCCGGGTCTCGCCGCAGGGGCGGATCGACTCGGGCCGCACGATGCGCAGGAACATGCGGTTCGACGGCATCCCGTTCACACCGGTGACGGTGCGCCGGCAGGAGGACAAGCCCCGGCTCGTCGTCCTGACCGACGTGTCGCTGTCGGTGCGGGCCACCGCCCGGTTCACCCTGCACCTGGTCCACGGCCTGCAGGACCTGTTCGGGCAGGTCCGGTCGTTCGCGTTCGTCGACGAGATCGCCGAGGTCACCGAGCTGTTCGCCGACCACCCCGTGGAGCACGCGCTCGGGCTGGTCTTCGGCGGGGACGTGGTCGACGTCGACGCCAACTCGAACTACGGACTGGCCTTCGGCCGCTTCCTCGAGGAGCACGGCTCGGCCGTGACCCGGCGTTCGACCGTGCTGGTCCTCGGCGACGGCCGGGGCAACGGCAACGACCCGAACATGGAGGCGTTCGTCGAGATCACCCGGCGCGCCCGGGAGACCATCTGGCTGACGCCCGAGCCCCGCTACTCGTGGGGTCTGGGCCGCTGCGACCTCCCGGACTACGCCGAGTACTGCGACCGGGTCCGCGTGGTCCGCGACCTCACGGGCCTCGAACAGACCACCCACGAGATGGCCGGCGAGCTCATCGGGCGGTGAAGGACCCTGTGAGTGGCGATGGTCGTCATGGCGAACCATCGCCACTCACGAGGTCAGAGGGTCGGCTGGGCCACCATCGCCGCGGCCTCCGCCCGGTCCAGCGTGCCCGGCTCGCGGCCCACGACGTGCTCGTCCCACTGCGCTCGGCCGGGACGCCGACGCCCCGCTCGACGGCCTGCGCCGCCGGGTCGAGGCGAACATCGAACGCTTCCCTCGAGCGCGCCGGCGCCGGCGCCCTCCCCGCGCACCCGCCGGACGGGCCGACCCCGCCCTGTCCGGTCGGACGGTTCGCCGTGCCGGGCCGGACGGTTCCCGCCCCACGGCGACCCCCCGCTCCCTAGCGTCGAGGGGGACGCGGAAGGGAGCGCCATGATCGGGCTCGCACGGCTGGACAACGACCTGGCCGGTTGGCTGGACCGCACGCTCGTCGTGCCCGGGGTCCTGCCGCCGGAGCGGTTCGAGGAGGCCTTCGTCGCGATCGTCACCTCGAGCGCCCCGGACCCCGAGGACGCCTGGCTGGCCTTCTACCGCAACACCCTCGACGCGCTGCGCGGTGAGCCCGAGCCGGGCGGCACGAACGCCCAACTCAAGCCGGTGCACGAACGGGCAGGGGAGCTGGCCGTCGGGAGCGTGCTGGAGCTGGGGTCCTGCTTCGGGTTCCTCGCGCTCCGGCTCGCGCAGGCCGGGCACGAGGTCACCGCGGCCGACCTCGTTCCCGGCACCGTCGGCCTGCTCGCCCGGATGGCGGCGCGGCTCGGGCTCGCGGTCGACACCCTCGTCGCCGACGCCCGCGCCGTCCCCCTGCCCGACGGCCACGCGGACACCGTGCTGGCGGTGCACCTGCTCGAGCACCTGTCGGCCGCGGAGGGCAAGGCCGTGCTGGTCGAGGCGACCCGGTTGGCCCGGCGCCGGGTCGTCGTCGCGGTACCCTTCGAGGAGCTGCCGAACGAGACGTGGGGGCACGTGACGACCTTCGACGAGGCCGCGTTGCACGAGCTCGGTGCCGCCACCGGGCTGCCGTACGAGGTCTCGGTCCACCACGGTGGATGGCTCGTCCTCGATCGGTGACGGCGCACGGCCCCGGACGGGAGCCCGAGGGAGCGCGGACGGGGGATCGCGGACGGGGATCGCGGGCGGGGGATCGCGGACGGGGCGGACGGGGGATCGCGGACGGGGATCGCGGGCGGGGGATCGCGGCGAGGCCGTGGACGCCGGCCCGGTCCCGACCCCGGGCGCGTGGCCGACCCGGGCGCCGGCGGACCGACGCCCGGACGCCGACGTCACACCAGCTCGGGCACCCGCAGGTGGGCCAGGACCAGCTCGAACTCGCGGACCTCGAGGACCTCGCCGCCGGTCTCCCGCATCGCCGACTCCCGGGTCCGGGAGGCCGTGTCACGGGCCGCCGCCATCGCCTCCCGGCTGTCGTAGGTCACCGACGAGACGCTGAGCCCCTCCGCCCGGTCCAGCAGCAGGCTCGCGCTGCAGAAGCCCTCCCACTGCTCCATCTCCGGCAGCAGCGTCGACGTGTAGAACTCGACGGCCCCGTCCATCCGCGCCGGGTCCCCCCGCACCCACGTCACCCGCACCCACGCGCCGGGCGCGGACGGGTGGTCGCGGTGCAGCACCCCGATCTCCCACTCGTCGACCTGCGCAGTGCCCTCGAGGGCGTCGACCGCACGGTCGCGCATCGGCCGGACCTCGGCGGCGGACTCCTGCATGGCCTCCCGCGAGTCCCAGGCCGTCGTCGTGATGCAGCGGCCCGACTCCGGGTCCGCGAGCATCGACATGCCGATGCATCCCGACATGTCGAGCACCGCGGGCATGATCTCGTCGCGGATCAGCGCGATGCCGCGGTCCATGCTCTCGCGGTGGGCAAGGATGGTGGTGGAGCGTGCGAACACGGCCCACCTCCTTCCGGTCGGGGCGGCACCCCGGCGGTGCCACCGGACGCCGGACAGGGTCCTCGCGCCGGGCCCCGCGCACAACGGCCCCACGGCCCCGAGAACGTCGACGTCCCGGTTCCCCGTGGACGGAGGAACCGGGACGTCGGCAGGCGCTGCGGCCGGCTCAGCCCGCGGCGGTCTGCAGGGCCCGCCGGGTCAGCACCGTCACCAGGTGGCGGCGGTACTCCGGGGTGCCGGCGTTGTCCGCCGGGGGCTCGGTGCCCTCGGCGGCGAGCGCGGCCGCCTCTTCGATGCTCTTGCCCTCGGCCAGCGCGGCCTCGGTGGCCTTCGCCCGCAGCGGGGTGGAGCCCATGTTCACCAGCCCGATCCGGCGCGCACCGTCCGGGGCGGTCACGACGGCGACGGCCACGATCGCCCAGTCGTTGCTGCGCCGGGTGAACTTCTCGTAGGCCCACCCGGTGCTGCCCGTGCGGGGCACCCGGATCTCGACGATCAGCTCGTCCGGCTCCTTCACCGAGGAGAACACGCCGGTGTAGAACTCGGTGATCGGGACCTTCCGCTCGCCCCGTGGGCTGCGCAGGACGATCGTGCCCTCGAGCGCGAGGATCGCGGCGGGCAGGTCGCCGGCCGGGTCGCCGTGGGCGAGCGCGCCGCCCAGGGTGCCGCGGTGGCGGACCTGCGGGTCGCCGACGGTCCGGGTGACGGCCGGGAGCAGCGCGCACTCCTTCGCCAGGACGTCGGAGATCACGATGTCCCGGTAGCGGGTGCCCGCGCCGACCGCGACCTCGTCGCCGTCGACCCGGATGTAGTTGAGCTCGGCGAGCCGCCCGATGTCGATGACGACCTCGGGCGCGGCCAGGCGCAGCTTCATGACCGGGAGCAGCGAGTGCCCACCGGCCAGCACCGTGGCGTCGTCGCCGTGCTCGGCGAGCAGCGCCAGCGCCGCGTCGACCGACTCCGGCCGCTGGTAGTCGAAGCCGACGGGGATCACTTGTCGCCCTCCCCGGTGGAGAAGCCCGGCGCCGTGGTGCGCTCGTCGGACACGGCCTCGGCCGCCTGCGCGGCGTCGGGGTCCTTGCCCGCCGCGACCAGCACGGCCCGGACGATGTTGTGGTAGCCGGTGCAGCGACAGAGGTTGCCCTCCAGCCCCTCCCGGACGTCCTTCTCGGTCAGGTCCGGGTTCTCGTCGATGAGGCTGACCGCGGCCATCACCATGCCCGGGGTGCAGAACCCGCACTGCAGGCCGTGCTCCTGGCGGAAGGCCTTGGTGACCGGGTGGCCCAGCTCGCCCTGCGCGGCGCCGTCGAGCCCCTCCATCGTGGTGACCGACTGCTGGTCGGCCTGGACCGCGAGGACGGTGCAGGACTTCACGGCCTCGCCGTCGACGAGGACCGTGCAGGCCCCGCACGAGGTGGTGTCGCAGCCGATGTTCGTGGCCTTGAGCCCGAGGTTCTCGCGCAGGTAGTGCGCGAGCAGCGTGCGCGGCTCGACGTCGTGGCTGGTGTGCTCACCGTTGACGGTGATCTCTACCTTCACTTGGCCGACTCCTTCTGGGCCTCGTGGATGGCGGTCCACACCCGCACCGGGGTGAGAGGCATGTCGATGTGGCGGACGCCGAGATGCGACACGGCGTCGATCACCGCGTTGTGCACCGCGGGGCAGGACCCGATGGTCCCCGCCTCGCCGACGCCCTTGTAGCCCATGGCGTTGATCGTCGTGGGGGTCTCCATGGTGACCAGGTCGAAGCTGGGCAGCTCCGCGGCCGAGGGGATGCCGTAGTCCGCGAAGGTCGCCGTGAGCGGCTGGCCCTCGGGGTCGAACACGACCTCCTCGAGCATCGCCTGCGCGATGCCCTGCGCGATGCCGCCGTGCCGCTGGCCGTCGAAGATCAGCGGGTTGAGGATCGGGCCGGCGTCGTCGAGCGCCCAGATCCGCTCGACGGTCGCCTTGCCGGACTCCACGTCGACCTCGACGACGGCGACGTGCGCGCCGAACGGGAAGGTCGGCTTCTTGGCGTCCCACTCGTGGAAGACCTTGAGCTCCTCGGTGCCGGCCAGGTCGGCCAGCGAGACGCTCTTCGCGCCCGGGGCGCCCTTGACGACGATCGACCCGGTGGCCTTGTCCAGCTCCAGGTCGTCGACGCTCGCCTCCAGCACGTCCGCGGCGCGCTGCTTGGCCAGCTCGACCAGCTCGACCGCGGCGTTGTGCACCGCGACGCCGCCGGTCTGCAGGCTCCGCGAGCCCATGGTGCCGGCGCCGGTCGGGATCAGGTCCGTGTCGCCGTGCTTCACGGTGATCTTCTCGACCGGGATGCCGAGCTCCTCGCTCGCCAGCATCGCCCACGCCGTCGCGTGGCCCTGGCCGTGCGGCGAGGTGCCGGTGAGCACGGTGACGGTGCCGTCCGCGTGCACCTGGACCGTCGCGTTCTCGACGAACGCACCCCCGCCGGTGATCTCGACGTAGGACGAGACGCCGATGCCGAGCTGCAGCGCGTCCCCGCGCTCGCGGCGGCGCGCCTGCTCGGCCCGCAGGCCCTCGTAGTCCGCCGCCTCGCAGACCAGGTCGATCGCCTTGGCGTACTCACCCGTGTCGTACTCGGCGCCGCCCTTCGTGGTGAAGGGGAACTGCTCGGGCTTGATGACGTTCTTCTTGCGGAGCTCGGCCGGGTCCATCCCGATCTCGTCCGCGAAGAGGTCCATGGCGCGCTCGATGGCCTGGGTGGCCTCGGGCCGGCCGGCGCCGCGGTAGGCGGCGGTCGACGTCGTGGTGGTCGCGACGACCTGGGCGGTCGACCAGACCTTCGGGATGTCGTAGGTGCCGGGCGCCATCATCCGCGTGAACATCGGGAGGGCGACGCCGAGGCGCGGGTAGGCGCCGGCGTCGGCCACGACGTCGAGCCGGTAGGCCTTGACGGTGCCGTCCCGGTCGCCGCCGATCGTGATGGTCTGCAGCTGGGCGCGGCCCTGCACCATCCCGGTCATGTTCTCGGAGCGGCTCTCGTTCCAGCGGACCGGCCGGCCCACCTTCTTCGACAGCCACGCGACCAGCGCGAACTCGGGGTCGGCGCCGATCTTCGCGCCGAAGCCGCCGCCGACGTCCGGCAGGATCAGCCGCAGGTCCTTGGCGTCCATGCCCAGCCAGCCGGCGACCTCGTCGCGGGCGCTCTGCGCGTTCTGCGTGGAGCAGAAGATCGTGCAGCGGCCGTCGTCGCCCCAGTAGGCGGAGGCGGCACGGGTCTCCAGCGGCGCCGCGGCGACGCGCTGGTTCACGATCTCCCGGCTGACGACGACCTCGCAGTCGGCGAAGAAGTCGTCGCCCGGCTCTTCCTTGTTCAGGTGCATCGCGGTGACGCTGTTCGTCCCCGCCTCGGGGAACAGGAGGACCTCGTCGGAGAGGGCCTCCTTCATGTCGACCACCGCGTCGAGCGGCTCGTAGTCGACGTCCACCAGGTCCGCGGCGTCCTCGCCCTGGTAGGCCTCCTCGGTGAGGACGGCCGCGACCGCCTCGCCGACGTAGCGCACCCGGTCGGTCGCCAGGAACGGCCGCAGCATCGCCTTGTTCGCCGCGGGGAACAGCAGCGCCGGGGCGATGTCGCAGTCGGCGCCGGTGAAGACCGCGACGACGCCGGGGGCGTTGCGCGCCTCCTCGACGTCGATCGAGTTGATCGTGGCGTGGGCCAGCGGGGAGCGGACCAGGGTCACGTGCAGTGCCCCGGTGAGCCGCTCATCGGTCAGGTCGTCGGTGTATGTCGCGCCCCGTGTGAGGAACACCGGGTCCTCGGTACGGACAACGCGCGTGCCCAAGATGCTCATCGGGCGCGACACTAGCCCCGCGCGCGGCTGCGTGCGACATGCCACAGGGCCCTGACCTGCAGGTTAGCGTGGCCTAAGTCGACTGCATCGCGCGCCGCATCCGCTGCAGCGGTCGATCCGGCGTGGAGCACACCGCAACTGCGGATCGCACTCGGGGCGGCCTCCTCTGACCGGACGAACGGTCACACCGATGGCGGAGCGTCCCACCAGGGGCGGATCGCCCAGAGCGGGGAGACGGGGCCGTGACCCTGGCCGAGGGGATAGGCGTGGCGCACCGCCTCGACGATGTAGCGCTTGCCGAACCGCACCGCCTCGGGCGGCGCCAGCCCGCGGGCCAGGCCGGCGGTGATCGCCGACGCCAGCGAGTCGCCGCCGCCGTGGGTGTGCCCGGTCGCGAACCGCGGGCCGGGCAGCTCGGTGAAGGTCTCGCCGTCGAAGAACAGGTCGAGGCAGCCGTCCGTGTCCTCGGCGAGGTGCCCGCCCTTGACGAGCACGGCCCGCGGGCCGAGGGCGTGCAGCTCCTTCGCCGCGGCGTACTGCGCCTCGCGGTCGTGCACGTCGATCCCGATGAGGAGGCGGACCTCGTCGAGGTTCGGGGTCACGAGGGTGGCCCGCGGGAAGAGCAGGCCGCGGAAGGCGTCGAGCGCGGAGTCGGCGAGCAGCTGGTCGCCGTGCATGGAGGCGGCCACGGGGTCGATGACCAACGGCGTCCGCCCGCCGGCGCCGATGCCGTTGTCGTCGCAGGCCGCGGCGACCGCCTCGATGATCTCGGCCCCGGCCAGCATGCCGGTCTTGGCCGCGTCGAGCCCGATGTCCGACGCCACGGTGGCGATCTGCGCGGCGACGGTCTCCGGCGGGATCGCGTGCACCCCCGTCACGCCCAGCGAGTTCTGCACGGTGACCGCGCAGACCGCGAGGCAGCCGTGCACTCCGCAGGCCGCGAAGGTCCGCAGGTCCGCGGCGATCCCGGCGCCGCCGCCGGAGTCGGTCCCGGCGATGGTCATGACGCGGGGCGGAGTGGTACCGATGGACGGTTCGGGCATGGGAGGACCGTAGTCCGCCGCCCGGACGGCGGAATGCGGCGGCGGCCGAGCCGGTTCACCGGGACATGGCGGAGGAGAAGGTGGAGCTCAGCCCCGAGGGCTGGGTGCAGGACCAGACGAAGAAGATCCTGGAGACGGGCACGACCGAGGGCATCGACGTCCTGGGCAGTCCGGTCGTGCTGCTGACGCTGCGCGGCGCGAAGTCCGGGAAGCTGCGCTACACCCCGGTGATGCGCGTGGAGCACGACGGCAGCTACGCGGTCGTGGCCTCCAAGGGCGGGGCCCCCGAGCACCCGGTCTGGTACTACAACATCAAGGCACACCCCGAGTTCCCGCTCCAGGACGGGACCGAGACGAAGACCTACGTCGCCCGCGAGGTCGACGGCGCGGAGCGAGCAGCGTGGTGGGACCGCGCGGTCGAGGCCTACCCGTCCTATGCGGAGTACCAGGAGAAGACCGACCGGCAGATCCCGGTCTTCGTGCTCGACCCCAAGCCCTGAACCGACCCGCTCGAGCGCGGCGTTCGGCCCCCGGGCGGCGGCCGCGCGCGTGTGCCTACAGCTCGGTGGGGACCGCGACGACGTCGACCATCGCCCCGTTGCGCAGCACGGTCACCGGCAGCGGGCGGCCGATCGCCTCGCCGAAGAGCTGGCGCTGGATGCCCTGCGCGTCCTCCACCGGCTTCCGTCCGACGTCGAGCACCAGGTCGCCGCGGCGCAGCCCGGCGCGGTCGGCCGGGCTGCCGGTGACGACCTCCGCGAGCCGCAGGCCGTTGCGCCGGCCGTACCGGTCCGCGACCACGGCCGGCACCGGTGCCGGGGCGCCGACGACCCCGAGGTAGGCCCGGCGGACCCGGCCCTCGCGGCGCAGGGCAGCCACGATCCGCCGGGTGGTCGCGTTGATCGGCACGGCCAGCCCGAGGCCGGTGCCCGCGACGGCGGTGTTGATGCCGACGACCCGCCCTCGGGCGTCGGCGAGTGCACCACCGGAGTTGCCCGGGTTGAGGGCCGCATCGGTCTGAATCACGTCCTCGACCACGCGGCCCGCTGACCCGTCGCGCGTCGGCAGGGCCCGGCCGAGCGCGCTCACCACCCCGGCGGTCACCGACCCGGCCAGACCGAGGGGGTTGCCCACCGCGACCACCAGCTGGCCGACGACGAGTGCGTCCGCCTCGCCGAGGCGCGCGGGCTCCGGGAGCGACCCGTCGGCGCGCAGCAGCGCGAGGTCCGACAGCGGGTCCGAGCCCGCGACCCGGACCGGGACCTGGGCGCCGTCGGCGAAGTCGGCCCGGCCCCGCGTGGAGCGGCCCACGACGTGTGCGTTCGTCAGCAGCTCCCCCGCAGCGACCACGACCGCCGAGCCGGTGCCCCGGCCGAACCGGACGGCCGCGACCCGGGGCGTGAGCTCCGCGGCGACCGTGCTGACCGTGCGGGAGTAGGCGTCGAGCTCCTCCATGGCGAGCCTCCTGATTACAGCGTTGCAGGAAGCTCAACGTCCGGGGCGCGGCCGGGTGTTCCCGGTCACGCGAGCCGATCAGACCTCCTCGGCCTCCTGGGTCGCGGGGTCCCAGGTGCGGCCCGGGTCGCCCCAGCCGTGCCTGCGCAGCATCTTCTTGGCGGCGCGCTGGTTGCGGCCGACGAGCCGGTCCACGTAGACGAGCCCGTCGAGATGGTCGGTCTCGTGCTGCAGGCACCGGGCGAAGAAACCCTTGCCCTCGACCTCGACCGGCTCCCCGTGCTCGTCCGTGCCCGTGACCTTCGCCCACTCGGCCCGGCCGGTCGGGAACTGCTCGCCCGGGACCGACAGGCAGCCCTCGTCGTCCTCGTCCGGGTCCGGCATGCCCTCCGGCTTCTCCGAGGTGGTGAGCACGGGGTTCACGACCACGCCGCGACGCATCGTGCGCGTGTCCTCGTCCGGGCAGTCGTAGACGAAGACCCGCAGTCCGACGCCGATCTGGTTGGCCGCGAGCCCCACCCCGTGTGCGGCCGCCATCGTGTCGAACATGTCCGCGACCAGCGCCCGGAGGTCGTCGTCGTACGTCTCGACGGGGCGGGTGGGGGTGTGCAGGACGGGATCGCCGATGATGACGATGGGACGGACGGCCACACCGAGACAGTAATGTCCGCAGGGGATCTCCCCGGTCGCCGCCCGCCGGCTCCCCGGACGGGCGCGGCGATTCACGCCGCCGAGTGGCGCGTCCGCCCCGTTTCCGTCGGTCCATCGTGGTTCAATGACGCCCGCGAATGACAGCCGTGTCATTCCAACCGCGACTGTGCAGGGAGCGTGATGGAGTCCGCCACGGAACCCAGCGGGACGGGTCGTCCCGCCGGCCCGCCGGTCCGGGAGCTGGACCGGCGCGAGCGCGAGATCCTCAGCTTCGAGGGTCAGTGGTGGAAGTACCAGGGGGCCAAGGAACAGGCCATCCGCGAGCTGTTCGACATGTCCGCCACGCGCTACTACCAGGTCCTCAACGCGCTGGTGGACACCCCCGAGGCGCTCGCCGCCGATCCCCTCCTGGTCAAGCGCCTCCGCCGGCTGCGCGCCAGCCGTCAGCGCACCCGCGCCGCGCGCCGGCTCGGCATGGAGCCGTGGTGACCGAGAACCCGCCCGCCCCCGGAGGACTGACGTGACCGCACCCGCGTCCGGACCGTCACCGCTGAAGGTCGGCGGTGTCGCGCTGATCGGCGTCGCCGTGATCGCCGCCGTGATCGGCCTGGTCACGCTGGGCATCGGCGGCGGCTCGAGCGACGGGTCGGACTCCACCGCGGCGGCCCCTCCCACCGCCTCGGTCGCCCCCGCGACGCCGGCTCCCGGCTCCGGGACGGACGAGGTGCCGGTTCCCTCCTTCGCCCCCACGCCGACGGCGCTCGCGCCGGACGGGGCGGCACCGGGGGCGCCCCCGGGGGGCGCAGGGGACGGGGCGAACGGCGCCGGGGTCAACGGGGCGAACGGGGTCAACGGGGTCTACGGCAGCTACGGCGGAGGAGCCGGGGCCGCGTCCGCGCCGACGATGCCGCTGCGCGTCTACAACAACAGCACCGTCGAGGGCCTGGCCGCGCGGGCGGCGTCCGACTTCCGCAACGGCGGCTGGACCGTCACCGACACCACCGGCTACCCGTACGGCGTGATCCCGACGAGCACCGTCTACTACCGGCAGGGTACGGCCGAGCGGGCCTCCGCCGACCGGCTGGCCCAGGAGTACGGGCTGCGCGTGGAGCCCCGCTTCGACGGCATCCAGGACGCCAGCCCCGGCCTCATCGTCATCGTCACCCAGGACTACACCACGAGCAAGTGAGTCCCCACTGACCGGTCCGCTCCCCAGCGCACGGCGCGCCCCCACTCCGGGGCGCGCCGTTCGCCGTTCTCGACGCATTACGGGCCACACTGCGCTCCCGAGGCCGTTTCCGACGTGTTGTGGAGCCATACCGTGCTCCCGAGGCCGTTTCGGACGCGTCATGGAGCCATACCGTGCTCCCGAGGCCGTTTCGGACGCGTCAGGGAACCACACCGCGCTGCGGTGCCTCAGTCGGCGCGGCGGGCGGCGTAGGCCTCCAGCTCGGCGACCTGCACCGGGTCGAGGCTCGGCAGGACGGCGCGACGCGCCTTGTCCAGGTGCGCGGCCGTGACCTCGGTGGCGTCCAGCGACTCCCGCATGGCCGTGAGCGCGGCCTCGCGCAGGACCGCGGCACAGTCGGCCGCCGAGTAGCCCTCGAGATCGGCCGCGAGGGCGTCGAGGTCCACGTCCGCGCCCAGCGGGGTGTTGCGGCCGGCGGCGCGCAGGATGTCCGCGCGGGCCTCCGCGTCGGGCGGCGGCACGAACACCAGCCGCTCCAGCCGTCCGGGCCGCAGCAGCGCGGGATCGACGAGCTCGGGCCGGTTGGTCGCTCCCACCACCACGACGTCGCGCAGGGGGGTGGCCCCGTCCAGCTCGGTGAGCAGGGCGGCGACCACCCGGTCGGCCACGCCGGAGTCGGTCGAGCCGCCGCGGCGCGGGGCCAGGGCGTCGACCTCGTCGAGGAACACGAGCGCGGGGGCGGCGTCCGAGGCCTTGCGGAACAGCTCGCGCACCGCGCGCTCGGACTCTCCGACGTACTTGTCCAGCAGCTCGGCGCCCTTGACCGAGAAGACGTTGAGCTGGCCCGAGCCCGCGAGCGCACGGAGCAGGAAGGTCTTGCCGCCGCCGGGCGGGCCGTAGAGCAGGACGCCGCGCGGTGCCTCGACACCGAGCCGGGCGAACGAGTCCGGGTAGCGCAGCGGCCACAGCACCGCCTCGGTGAGCGCCTGCTTCACCTCGGTCATGTCGCCGACCTGGTCGAGCGTGAGGCCGCCGGTCTGCAGGGTTCCCGTGGAGGACATCGAGATCGGGCGCACCGAACCCACCGCGCCCAGCAGGTCGGCCATCTCGATGCGCGCCCCGTCGGTCTCCGCGGGCGGCTCGGCGGATCCCGGGGCGGCGTCGTCGGCCACGGCCGGGGCGGGGACGTCCGCGGCGCCACCCGGGGTCCCGTGCCGCAGCGCCGCCGTCACCGCGGCCTCCCGGCGGACCGCCGCCAGGTCCGCCACGACGAAACCGGGGGTGCGCGAGGCGACGTCGGCGAGGTCGACGTCGTCGGCCAGCGGGACGTCGGCGAGCAGCCGGCGCAGCAGGTCCGCCCGCACCGAGGAATCGGGCAGGCCCAGGCCCAGTTCGCGGTCGGCCAGCTCCGGCGCCCGCAACCGCGGGTCGACGGCCTCGGGCGCCGCGGTCGTGGCGACGAGCGCGAGGCTCGGGGTGCCGATCGCCTCGCGCAGCCCGTCGAGCACCAGCGTGGCCAGCGGCGGCGGCGAGGCGGCGGGCAGCAGCGCGTCGACGTCCGTGACCAGCAGGACCACCGGCCGTCCGGCGGCGGCCTCGGCGCGGGCCCGGTTCAGGCACTCCTGCACCCGTGCGGCGGCCGACGCCGGCTCCAGCGCCGCGACCGCCGGCCCGGGCAGCTCCACGCACCCGGCACCGACCGCGTGGGTCACGCTCCGCACCAGGGTGGTCTTCCCGACGCCCTCCGGGCCCGTCACCAGCACCCCGAGCCGGGGCGTCCCGCCGAGCCGGACCAGGAGCTCCGGACGGGAGAAGGTCAGCTCCAGCCATTCGACGAGCCGGCGCGCGGCCGCCGCGTTGCCCACCAGCGCGTCGAGCGGGAGGGGTGTGTCGCCCGGCTCCTCGGGGGCCGACGGGGCGGGCGTCGGGGCCGGCTGCGCGATCGCGCTGCCCGAGGTGCGGGGCGGGGCCGTGGGCGCGGCCGGGGAGTCCGCGGTCGTCGGTCCGTCCAGCCAGCCGACGACGGTGGTCGGGTGGACCGACACGGGACCGGGCGGGTCGACCCGGGAGACCGTGACCAGCTCGCTGGTCCAGGCCCCGCCGATCGCGGCGGCCAGGGCACGACGGGCGCGCGGCACGTCGGCGCCCGGCGGCGGGGCGATGTCCTGCGGCAGGAGGGACACCGCGTCGCCCGCGGTGAGGACCTTGCCGAGCAGCGCGAGCCGGGCGGTCGCCGGCGGGAGGGCGCTGCGGACGAGCCGCGAACCCGCGAGGACGATCCGCCGGGCCGGCGCCACCGCCACGGGCCCGACGACCACGGACGCCCCGTCGGTGAGGCCGGCGTTGGAGAGCGTGACGTCGTCGAGCAGGGCCTGGCCGGGCGCGGCCGCCGGGTCCCCGGCGACGGCCAGGGCGCTGGTGACCCGGCTGCCGGTGAGCGTCACCGCGTCCCAGCTGCGCAGGTGCAGGGCGTCGAGCACCTCGGGGTGGAGCCGCACGACCCCGCGCCGGGCGTCGACGGCGGACGTGGCGAGGCGGGCGACCAGGGCGATCACGGGCACCGGGTAACCGTAGCGATCCGGCCGAACCGCCCCCCCGGGTCGGGCACCGACCCGGCGACGCCCCGGTGCCCCGGCGGCCCGGCGTCGGCCCGGCGACCCGGCGTCGGTTCGGCGACGACACGTCGGCGCGGCGTCGGCTCAGCGACGACGCAACCCCCGGCGGCGCTCGGTGCTCGGCAGCCGGCGGGACCCGCCGAGCGGGCGCATCGGCCGCACCGGACGGGACGGGCCGCTGGTGAACGGGTCGACGGGATCCTCGGCGCTGCGGCGCCGCACCATCCCGCCCATGCCCCGGGCGACGGCGATGGTCCGGCCGGCGACGCGGCGGCGCAGCGGCGGGCGCAGGCCCAACCGGCGGGCCGACCGGGCGGCGCGGGCGATCGCCCGGCGCTCGCGGACCGGCACGCCCCACGCCTCCGGGTGCCGCTCCAGCCACTTGTAGCGGTACCCGGTGTACGGGATGAGCAGCAGGTAGGCGACACCCATCAGGGCCATCCCCAGGAAGGGCGCGGTCAACAGGATCGCCGCGGCCACACCGACCAGCACCAGCAGCGGGGCGATCCACCGCGGCCGCACGCGCGCCGCCTTCAGCGACAGGGTGGGGATGCGGCTGACCATCAGCGCCGCGGTGCACAGCGCCCACACCCCGACCGTGACCGGCGAGGACCACCAGCCGGGGCCGAAGTGCAGGTAGAGGTAGAGCGGGATGCCCGCCGAGAGCGCGGCCGCCGGGGCCGGGACCCCGACGAAGAACTCCTTGGCGAACGGCGGCTGGTCCTCGTCGTCGATCAGGGTGTTGAACCGGGCCAGCCGCAGCGCCATGCAGACGGCGAAGATCAGCGCGACGACCCAGCCGAGGCGGGTGCCCTGCAACGCCCAGATGTAGATCACGAGCGCGGGGGCGACGCCGAAGGAGACGAGGTCGGCCAGCGAGTCCAGCTCCTGGCCGATTCGGCTGCTGGCGTCGAGCAGCCGGGCCAGTCCGCCGTCGAGGGCGTCGCAGAGCGCGGCCGCGCCCGCGGCGGCGATGCACAGCTCGAACCTGCCGTGCAGCGCGAAGTTGACCGCGGAGAGACCGGCGCACAGCGCGAGGACGGTGACGGCGTTGGGCAGCAGCCGCACGCCCGCCTGGTAGGGGTTCACGGCCCGTCCTTCTCCGGCCCGTCCTTCTCGACCGCGAGGTCCGCCAGCACGGTCTCCCCGCCGACGGTCCGCTGCCCCGGCGACACCTCGGGGGCGATGCCCGGCGGCAGGTAGGTGTCGACGCGCGAGCCGAACCGGATGAGCCCGTACGTCTCGCCCGCGGCGACCTCGTCGCCCGGCCGCACGTCGCACCGGATGCGCCGGGCCAGCAGCCCGGCGATCTGGACGACGCCGAGGAGGTGCCCGGTCTGGGTCTCGAGGACCAGGGCGTTGCGTTCGTTGTCCTCGCTGGCCTTGTCGAGGTCGGCGGAGAGGAAGGCACCGGGGCGGTACTCGACCGATCGGATCCGGCCGTGCATCGGAATGCGCTGCACGTGCACGTCGAGCACCGAGAGGAACACGCTGACCCGGGTGACCGGCTCGCGCGGCAGGTCGAGCTCCGCGGGAGGCACCACCTCGGAGATGAGCGCGACGGTGCCGTCCGCCGGAGCGAGCACGGCACCCGGGCGCGGCGGCGGAACCCGGCGCGGCTCGCGGAAGAAGGCCGCGGTGGCCGCGGTGGCCAGCAGCCCGGCTCCGGTGCCCCGGCCGGTGAGCAGCCGGACCGCACCGGCCGCGGCGGCGACCGTGGCGACGACCGGCCGGCCACCGGGATGCATCGGTGGTACGGCCGCGCGCACCAGCTTCGCGGCGTGCCACAGCGGGTTCTCACCCCCGGTCGCGGGCGGCGCGGACGCGGGGTGCGGGTCGGGTCCGTGCTCGGGGTCGACCCCGGCGGCGTCCGGGGGCGGGGTCGCGGGGATGGACGCGGCCATGGTCGCCAGCGGCTCCTCGTGGGCAGCGCCGTTTCTCCCGGTCTCCCGGCCGGTGCGGGAGGGAGGGCGCGGCCGCCACGCTACTGCGATACCGGGGTGCTCCGGTGGCGCCCCTGGCGCTCTCCGTGACGACGCCCCGGTCGGAGCCCCGACGAGCAAAGGGCCGGGGCCGCCATCCCCCGAGACGGCGACCCCGGCCTTGGAACCGCTCGTCCGCTCCCCAGCGACGGGCGGTAGGTCCTGTGCGTCGAGAGGTGGTTACCCGCCTCTCATGGAAAGTATCCCCAGCTCCCGGCCGATCGTCCAGGTCAAACGACCTGGAACTGGATGATCTGCACCGATCGGCCGAACACTCACCTGATAAGACGTCGCGGACCGGGCGAGTGTTGCACCGTCCGCACGTGATCCGTACCACTTTTCGGGTGACAGGGGCGCGAAATACCCCCTGAGGGCCGCTCACCACCCGTTGTCGAGCAGCCAGACCTCGATCTCGTCACCCGGTTCGACCAGGGTCGTCCCCGCCGGCACCACGAACAGGCAGTCCGCCCTGGCCAGGGCCGCGAGCATGTGCGAGGCGGGCGAGCCGACCTCGCCGACCGTGCCGTCCCGCGCGTCGAGCGTGCCGCGGCGGAACTGCGTGCGCCCGGCGGGCGAGCGGAGCACGTCCCGGGACCGGGCGGTGACGACCGGGCGGTCCGGGAACGGGTGCCCCATCGCCCGGCGCAGCGCCGGCCGCACGAACACCTCGAAGGAGACCTGGGAGCTCACCGGGTTGCCCGGCAGCGTCACGACGGGGCAGCTGACCTCGCCGAACTCCACCACGCCGGCACCCTGCGGCCCGCCGGGCTGCATGCCGACCTTGACGAACTCCACCCCGTGCCCGGTCAGCGCGTCCTTGACCACCTCGTAGGCGCCCGCGCTGACCCCGCCGGAGGTCAGCACCAGGTCGACGCCCGCGACGATCCGTTCGGCGAGGACCTTGCGGAACTGGTCGACGTCGTCCGGGACGAAGCGCAGCTGCTCGGCGGTCGCCCCGGCGTCGCGGACCGCGGCGGCCAGCATCGAACCGTTGGACTCGTAGATCTGGCCCGGCTCGAGCGGCTCGCCCGGCGCGACCAGCTCGGAACCCGTGGACAGGACGAGGACGTGCGGCCGGCGACGCACGGGCAGCGAGTCCCGGCCGACCGCGGCGGCCACGCCGATCTGGGCGGCGCCGAGGACGGTGCCGGCGTCGAGCACGACGGTGCCCTCGTGGACGTCCTCGCCGACGGTGCGGACGTGGGTCCCGGCCGCGGGCGCGGCGGAGATCGCGACGCGGCCGGTCCCGCCGTCGGTCGACTCGACCTGGACGATCGTGTCGGCGCCCACCGGCACCGGGGCGCCGGTCATGATCCGCGCGGCGGTGCCCGCCTCCAGCGGCGGCACGTCCGTACGACCGGCGGGGATGTCGGCGGCGACGGGCAGGGTGACCGGGTCGTCCGCGGTGGCCCCGGCGACGTCCGCGGCCCGGACCGCGTACCCGTCCATCGCGGAGTTGTCGAAGGGTGGCAGCGAGATCGCGGCGGAGACCGGCTCGGCCAGCACCCGTCCGCGCGCGTCCGCGAGCGACACCACGACCACGTCGGTGGGCGGCAGGAGGGCCGCGACGACGGCCCGGTGCTCCTCGACGGTGCGGGGCGGTTTCGCGGCGCTCACGCGAACCATCCTGCCCCAGTGCCCGGGTGGCCCGCGGGTCGACCCGGGCTCGGTTGCACTCGCCCACCCCGAGTGCTAAAAACGCGGTTGGCACTCGCCTCGTGGGAGTGCCAGGTCGGGCCGGTGAGGTCGGCGCAGGGTTGCCGGCCGTCCGTCGCGGGCGCCGTGTTCGAACCGACGAGTCATCCCAACCGGAGGACCACCCCCATGGCGAAGCAGATCGCGTTCGACGAGGAGGCGCGCCGCGGGCTCGAGCGCGGCATGAACACCCTCGCCGACGCCGTCAAGGTGACGCTCGGCCCGCGCGGCCGCAACGTCGTCCTGGAGAAGAAGTGGGGCGCGCCCACCATCACCAACGATGGTGTGTCGATCGCCAAGGAGATCGAGCTCGAGGACGCCTGGGAGAAGATCGGCGCCGAGCTCGTCAAGGAAGTTGCGAAGAAGACCGACGACATCGCGGGTGACGGCACCACCACCGCCACCGTGCTGGCGCAGGCGCTGGTCCGCGAGGGCCTGCGCAACGTCGCCGCCGGCGCGAACCCGATGGGTCTCAAGCGCGGCATCGAGAAGGCCGTCGAGGCCGTCTCGCAGGCGCTCCTGAAGTCGGCCAAGGAGGTCGAGACCAAGGAGCAGATCGCCGCCACCGCGTCGATCTCCGCCGCCGACAAGCAGATCGGCGAGCTCATCGCCGAGGCGATGGACAAGGTCGGCAAGGAAGGCGTCATCACCGTCGAGGAGTCGCAGACCTTCGGGCTCGAGCTCGAGCTCACCGAGGGCATGCGCTTCGACAAGGGCTACATCTCCCCGTACTTCGTGACCGACGCGGAGCGGATGGAGGTCGAGCTCGAGGACCCGTACATCCTCCTCGTCTCCTCCAAGATCTCGACCGTCAAGGACCTGCTCCCGCTGCTGGAGAAGGTCATGCAGTCGGGCAAGCCGCTGGCGATCATCGCCGAGGACGTCGAGGGCGAGGCCCTGGCCACGCTCGTCGTCAACAAGATCCGTGGCACCTTCAAGTCCGTCGCCATCAAGGCCCCGGGCTTCGGTGACCGCCGCGAGGCCATGCTCGCCGACATGGCGATCCTGACCGGCGGCGAGGTCATCTCGGAGAAGGTCGGCCTCAAGCTGGACAACGCCGACCTGTCGCTGCTGGGCACCGCCCGCAAGGTCGTCGTCACCAAGGACGAGACCACCATCGTCGACGGTGCGGGCGACGCCGACCAGATCGCCGGTCGCGTCAACCAGATCCGCGCCGAGATCGAGCGCACCGACTCGGACTACGACCGCGAGAAGCTGCAGGAGCGCCTGGCCAAGCTGGCCGGCGGTGTCGCGGTCATCAAGGCGGGCGCGGCCACCGAGGTCGAGCTCAAGGAGCGCAAGCACCGCATCGAGGACGCCGTCCGCAACGCGAAGGCGGCCGTCGAGGAGGGCATCGTCGCCGGCGGCGGCGTCGCCCTGATCCAGGCCGGTGCGGGCCTGTTCGAGGGCCTCGGCCTGGACGGCGACGAGGCGACCGGCGCGAACATCGTGAAGGTCGCCCTGGAGGCGCCGCTCAAGCAGATCGCCATCAACGCCGGCCTCGAGGGCGGCGTCGTCGCGGAGAAGGTGCGCAACCTCCCCGCGGGCGAGGGCCTCGACGCGGCCACCGGTGAGTACAAGGACCTGGTCAAGGCGGGCATCATCGACCCGGCCAAGGTCACCCGCTCGGCGCTGCAGAACGCGGCCTCGATCGCGGCGCTGTTCCTCACCACCGAGGCGGTCATCGCCGACAAGCCGGAGAAGAACGCCGCTCCGGTCGGCGACCCGACCGGTGGCATGGGCGGCATGGACTTCTGAGCCTGCTCGGGCTCTGGGTCCCGCACTCTGCACCACCCGTCAGGGGCGGTGGGCTTCGGCCCACCGCCCCTGCGGCGTTCTCGGGCCGACGCGTCCGAAGGCGGTCGCGCGGAAGCTGGTTCAGCCGGTGGACCACCGCCACACCCGCCGGTGCCCACCACGTGATCCGTCCGGGGGTCACCCGTCGGCAGCCGCGACAGCAGCATCGTGACGCTCGCCCGCCCGCACCCGCGCATGATCATGTCGAGTGTCACCGGTCCGTCGTCGAGGCGACCTTCTGGTGGAGCTCGGAACGATCACCGGAGGTGGTCCTCGAGCCGGTCCGGGTCGAGCCCGCGCGCCCGGCAGGCCGCCCGCAGCTCCCGGCGGACCCTGGCCGCCACGTCGTCCGGTCGCCGGTGGACCTCGGCCGCCGAGAACCGCACCACCCGCCAGCCCGCCCGTGCGAGGTGTGCCTCCCGCGCGAGATCACGCAGGGCTCGCCCCGGATCGAGATGGTCGCCGCCGTTGTACTCGAAGGCCAGGAGCAGCACCGGGTACGCGAGATCGAGCTCGTAGGGGCCGACGGGATGCTGGAGGACCGGGGCGGGCAAGCCGGCCTCGGCGATCGCGAGCCGGATCCGCGTCTCCATCGGCGATCCCGAGAGCCGGTTCGCACGGCGCACGACCTCCGGCAGCCGCGCACTTCCCCGGGCGCCGAGGTGTCGGGTCCGCAGCGCGAGCAGCTCGACCGGCTCGAACTCGCCGATCCTGGCCAGCGCGTCGACCGCCACGATCCCGTCCCACACGCCACAGCGGCAGGCGAGGTCGAAGGCCGTGCGCCTCGCCGAGGTCACGCGCACGCCCGCGACGTCGGCGATCTCGTCGGGGAGCAGTCGTCCGCGGCGCACCCGGAGCCCCGGTTGGCCTCGCTGCGTGCCCGCCGGCACCACGACGTCGACGAGCGCGCCCGCGGGGCCGCAGGACGCGCCCAGCAGCTCGGCCGCCGCCCAGCCGCCCACCACCCCGCGTCCCTCGACCAGCAGGTAGGCGCCCCTCGCCCGCACGGCCAGGTGCGACGGGTCCAGTCCGGATACGGCGGGGACGTAGACGTCGGAGAAGAGGCGGTGGAAGCGGGGCCCGCGCAGCTGCCCGGGCGTGACACACCCGGCGGCCACCGCCACGGAGCCCCGGAAAGGTCGATTCAGCACGCCCCTTGGACGGAATCCGGCCGGACGCCGTTCATGATCCTTCCGAGCGGGACTGTGCGGTACAGCCTGCGATGCTGTCGTAGCGCTCGGACCGATCACCGGATTCGTGATCGCTCCGGAAGTCACCCGAGCGTGCTCCCGTGTCTACTGGATGGATCATGGACGGTGGGCGACGGCCTCGGCGCGCTCGCGGAGGGCGCTCGCCAGCTCCGGCGGTTCCAGAGCCTCGGCCTCGGGTGCCGGCGACACGAGAGGGCCGGGGCGCTCGCCCGGTGCGCCCCGGCCCGATCTCCCGATACCGCCCTCCGGTCCCGACACTCCCGACTCGCGCTGTCAGAACCCCCGACTCGCGCTACCGGAACTCCCGACTCGCGCTGTCAGGACTCCCGACTCGCGCTACCGGAACTCCCGACTCGCGCTGTCAGGACGCGCTGCGGGAACTCCGACTCGCGGTCAGGACTGCTGGTGCGGGGCCTTGTAGCCCGCCGCCTCGGGTGCGGTGAACAGCGGGGCGACCTCGGTCAGCCCGCCCTCGGCGTTCGGGTCCACCTTGGCGATGTAGACGCCGCGGGTGGGTGGCGCACCCGGCACGCTGTAGTCCAGCGGCGCGACCAGGTCCTCGGTCGTGACCGAGGTCAGCGACTTCAGCGCCGTCTGCACACCGGCGCGGGTGAGGTCACCGTTGAGGCAGGCCCGCTCCAGCACCGCCTGCCACACCAGGCCCTCCACGTACCCCGCCTGCGCCCCGGCGTTGACCGGACTGTTCGGGTACGTCGCCTTGTACTCCGCGGCGACCTCCGCCGCCTTCGGGGTCTCCGAGGAGAACGGCGCGCTCGACGCGGCCACGTACAGCTGGTCCAGCGCCGCCGCGGCCGGGCTGTCCAGCAGCGCGGGGTCGAAGGTCGGGTTGTTGCCCAGCACCGGGACGTTCAGCCCCAGGGCGGCGTTGTTCGCCATCGCCGACGCCGTCTGGCCCGGGGTCGTGGTCAGCACGATGGCCTTCACGCCCGCACCCCGGAACCCGGTCATGATGTTGGTCAGGTCGTTGTCGGTCGAGGTGATCTTCGCTTCCTGCACCGTGAGGTCGTGCTGGGAGGCGTAGTACTGCGAGCCGCGCAGCCCGTTGCCGCCGTACTCGCCGTCGATGTAGATGTGGCCGATCGTGTCGCCGTCGGCGATCAGGCCCTGCTGCTGCAGGTAGGACAGCCCGTCGACGATCTCCAGGTCGTAGGTGGTCCCGATCATCATGATGTTCGGGTTGTTGAGGATCTCCGACGACCACGACGCGGGCGCGGCCGAGACGTTGTCGTCGATCAGGTTCTGCTTCAAGGCCGCCAGCACTGGCGAGCCGAGCAGCTGCACGATGCCGAGGACCTTCGGCTCGAGCTGCGGGTACAGGGTCTTCGCGGTGTCCGCCTTGTAGCCGTGGTCGACGATCTCGAGCGCCAACTGCCGGCCGCAGATGCCGCCCGCGGCGTTCACGTCCTTCACCCAGAGCTCGTTGCCGCCGATCAGCGCGTCGCCGAGGTTCTTGAACACCCCGGTCCGGTCGCCCATCACGCCGAGCGTGATCGTCGTGTCGGTGACGCCCTCGCCGGTCTTGATCCCCCCCGCGCCACTGCCCGACGACGAGCTGTCCGCCGTGCTGCCGCACGCGGCCAGCACCAGGCCGGCCGCGAGTCCGCCGGCGAGCGCGGCCAGCCGCCTCCGCCTGTCGATCATCGTCGATCTCCTCCTCGGGTGGGGTGGGCCGCCCTGACGTGGGCGAGCCTGCGGCCGATGGCCGCGAGCCCGCCGGGTTCGAACATCACGACCAGCACGATCGCGGCGCCGTAGACGAACGCGCTGACCAGGACCGGGGACGGGCCACCGAACTGTGCGTCGGCGAACCAGCCGAACTCGGTGGCGCCGAGGGTGAGCAGCTGCGGCAGGCCGTTGACGAGCACGGCGCCGGCGACGGCACCCGGGATCGACCCGAGCCCGCCGATGATGACCATCGCGAGGTAGCCGATGGCGACGGTGATCGAGTAGGTGCCCACGAACTCGTTCTCGTCGGGTTTGACCAGGTCGAGCCAGAGCGCGGTCATCACGCCGGCCACGCCCGCGTAGGCGGACGAGATCGTGAACGCGCCGGCCTTGACCCAGGTGACGTGGACACCCATCGCCGTCGCGGCGGCCTCGTTGTCGCGCACCGCCCGCCAGGCCCGGCCGATCCGGCTGCGCACCGCGCCGCGGGCCAGCAGGTAGGCGCCGAGGGCCACGACGAGGAACAGGTACCAGAGCCGCTGCTGCTTCTGGATCGCGACACCGAGGAGCGTCGGGGCCGGCTCGGTGTTGGCGAAGGGGAAGCCGAACAGCTCGAAGGTCGGCGGCGGGCGGCCGGTCGAGGTGCCGCCGCTGAGCATGTCCAGCGACTGGCCCAGGTACAGGCCGAGGAAGACCAGTGACAGCGACGCGACGCCCAGGTAGATGCCGCGCAGCCGGCCGGAGACCGGCCCGAACGCGAGGCCGACGAGCCCGCAGATCAGGACCGCGCCGATCGCCGCGAGCAGGGGCGGCCAGCCGAGCCCGACCAGGTCCCCGGAGTCGCCCGAGCCGCCCGCGAGCACGGCGTAGCTCACCGCGCCGACCAGCAGGAAGAAGGGGGTCGCGAGGGAGAGCTGCCCGGCCTGGCCGACGAGCATGGTCAGCCCGATCGCGCCCACGACCCCGATCAGGACGTACTGCCCGGCCTTGAGGTAGGCCACCTCCGTCCCGGTCAGGACGGGGAACAGCAGGAGCAGCACCACCAGCAGCGTGATGCCGGCGATCTTGGCCCAGTTCCGGGGCCTGCGGGGCACCGGGGCGGGGGGTGCCTCGGTGGTGTCGGGCGGAGTGACGGTGACCTCAGACATGACGTTCGCTCCGCACGCTCCGCTCAGACATGACGTTCGCTCCGCACGCTCCGCTCAGACACGACTCAGCTCCCTCGTCCCGAACAGCCCGCTCGGTTTGATGACCAGGACCAGCAGCATCACCAGGAACACCGCGCTTTTGGAGAACTCGAACGAGACGTACTGGGCGGACAGCGCCTCCGTCAGCCCCACGATCAGCCCGCCGACGACAGCACCGACGGTGGAATCGAGCCCGCCGAGGATCGCGGCGGGGAAGGCGATCAGCGCGATCGCGTGCGTGCCCCGGCCCAACCCGGCCCCCGAGAAGTCCTGGGTGGCCATGAACAGCACCGCCACCCCGGCCAGCGCCCCGGCGAGCAGCCAGGCCGTGGCGGTCACCCGCGAGCTGCGGATCCCCATCAGCGCGGCGGCCTCGCGGTTCTCCGCCTGGGCCCGCATCGCCACACCCCAGGACGAGAAGCGGAAGGCCAGGAAGAAGGCCGTGATCAGCACGATCCCGACGACGAGTGCCACCAGTTGGGTCCGGAAGACCGTCAGGCCCCCGAACTGCAGGGGCTGGGCGTCGTAGGGGTCGCCGATGAAGGGGATGTCCGCCCGCAGCCGCCGGACGATCTCCTCGGTGATGATCACGTCGACCCCGATCGTGAGCAGCGCCAGGCTGTTGACGTCGGCGTTGCGCGCGTGGGCGATCAGCAGCCGTTCGATCAGCAGCGCGGCCAGCGCCGCCGAGACGATCCCGAGCGCGGCCGCACCCACCCAGCCGAGGGCGTCCTTGGTGGCGTAGACGAGGTAGCCACCGATGAGCACGAGCGAACCGTGCGCGAAGTTCACCACCTCGGTCGCCTTGAAGATCACGACGAAGCCCAGCGCGAGCAGCGCGTAGACCGCGCCCTTGCCGAGCCCGTTGAGCACGAGCTGCAGGAACGTGTTCACTCCGGCTCCTCCCCGCCCGTCCCGAGGTACGCGCGGACCACCTCGGGGTCGGCCTGGACCTCGGCCGGCGGGCCGTCGGCGATCAGCCGCCCGAAGTCGAGGACGCTCACCCGGTCCGCGATTCCCATCACCAACCCCATGTCGTGCTCGACGAGCAGCACCGAGATCCCCAGCGCCTCCCGCAGGTCGCGGATCGTCACGCCCATCTCGGCGGTCTCGGTCGCGTTGAGTCCGGCCGCCGGCTCGTCGAGCAGCAGCAGGGTCGGCTCGACGGCGAGCGCGCGGGCGATGTCGACCCGCTTGGCGACGCCGTAGGGCAGGGCACCGACCGGGACGTCGAGCCGGTCGGCGATGCCGAGGAAGGCGCAGATCTCCTCGACCCGCGCGACGTGGCGGCGCTCGGTGCGCACGGTCCGCGGCAGGCGCAGTCCGCCGCTGAGGAAGCCGCCGCGGGTGAGCGCATGCCGCCCGAGCAGGACGTTGTCCCGCACCGTGCTGCCGGGTGAGAGCGCGATGTTCTGGAAGGACCGGCCGACGCCGAGGGCCGCCATCCGGTGCGGCGAGGTGCCGGTGAGATCGGTGTCCCCCAGCCGGACCCGGCCGGACGTCGGCCGGTAGAGGCCGCTGATCACGTTGAAGCAGCTGGACTTGCCCGCACCGTTCGGGCCGATCAGGGCGTGCACCGTGCCGGGCCGCACGGTGAAGGTCACCTCGGACAGGGCGGTGATCCCGCCGAACCGGAGCGTGACGTCGTCGACGTCCAGGGGGCGGACCTCCTCCCGGACCTCGGGGAGGGCGGCGTCGGACACGGCGCTCATCCGGCCCACCTCGACAGCGTGCGGCGCGGGCGGTGGGCCAGCGCCTCGGCCTGCTCGGCCTCGGCCCGCTCGGTGGACTCGGCGTGCCCGCCCAGGTAGAGGCGCTGGACGTCGTCGCTCGCGGCGAGCTCCGCGGCCGTGCCCGTCAGCGCGATCCGGCCGACCTCGAGCACGGCGGCGTGGTCGGCGGCCTCGAGCGCCATCGTGGCGTTCTGCTCGACGAGGACGACCGCGGTGCCCTGCGCGTGGATCTCGGAGATGATCCGGGCGATCCGACCCACCATCTGCGGGGCGAGGCCGAGCGACGGCTCGTCGAGCAGCAGCAGCTCGGGCCCGGACATCAGCGCCCGCCCGATGGCGAGCATCTGCTGCTCCCCGCCGGAGAGCAGGCCCGCCCGCTGCGAGGCCCGCTCGGCCAGCACCGGGAAGAGTTCGGCCACCCGCTCCCGGGCTGCCGTGCGCACCGCCGCGGACCGGGCCCCCAGGCCGCCGGCCCGCAGGTTGTCCTCGACCGTCATCCGGGCGAAGACCTGGCGGCCCTCCGGCACCGCGACCACGCCCCGCCGCACCACCTCCGCCGGGTCCAGCCGGTCGAGTCGCTCGTCGCGCAAGCGGATCTCGCCGGCGGTGATCCCACCGCCGTGCAGCCCGAGCGTGCCCGACACCGCCCGCAGCAGGGTCGACTTCCCGGCGCCGTTGCCGCCCAGCACCGCCAGCACGCTGTCCGCGCCGACCTCGAGGTCCACCTCGTCGAGGGCCCCCACCGATCGCCCGTAGCGCACCGACAGCCCGCGCACGCTCAGCACCCGTCGCACCGCCTCCCCCGGCCGCCGTGGCCGGACGGCGCACATCGTGGTGCCGATCACAGGGCGCGCCACACCCCCAGGTGGAGAGGTTCGGACGATCAGGACGAGACGCTCACACAGGGTGCGCAAGCGGCGGCGGTCCTCACCGGCGCAGGACTAGAGCAGGCCCGCTTCGCTGGCCTTGCCGATCGCCTCCACGCGGTTGCGGGCCCCGAGCTTGTGCAGCGCGGACTGCAGGTAGGTCTTCACGGTGTTGCGGGTCAGCCCGGTGGCCTCGGCGATCTCCGGGTTCGTCCGGCCCTGGGCGGCCAGCCGCAGCACTTCGTACTCGCGGCGGGTCAGGCCCGTGCGTTCCAGGGCCGACGCCGCGGCGTCGGACGCGGGGACCATGCGCGGGTCCAGCACCCGCTCCCCGCGCAGCACCGCGCGCAGGGCGGTGACGAGATCGGTGGCCGCCGCGTCCTTGACCAGGCAGCCGTGGGCGCCGGCGTCGAGCGCGGCGCGGATCCCGTGGTGGTCCCCGTGCGCGGTGAACACCACGACCCGGACCGCCGGGCACACCTCCCGCAGCCCGACGACGACCTCGGGCGCCAGCATGTCCGGCAGCCGGAGATCGAGGAGCACCAGGTCGGGACGGAGCTCGCGGGCGCGGTCGAGCGCGGTGCGCCCGGACTCGGCGGAGCCGACCACGGCCAGCGACGGCTCACCGCGGAGCAGCAGCGCGACGCCGTCGCGCACCACGGGATGATCGTCGACGACCATCACGCGGGCGACGCTCACGGAGCAACCGGGGGTACGGGAGCCGCGGGCAGCGCGACCCGCAGGGTGGTACCCCCGTCCTCGTCGTGGATCAGCCCGACGCGCCCGCCGAGCCGCTCCGCGCGGGCCGCGAGCATCCGCACGCCCAGCCCGGTGCCGGCCGGTCCGCTCCCCCCGGAACCGCTTGCCCCAGGACCGCTCACCTCCGGGCCGCTTCCCCCAGGGCCGCTCCCGACAGGGCCGCTCCCGACAGGGCCGCTCCCGACAGGGCCGCTCCCGACAGGGCGGCCCTCGGTGGGCCCGCTCCGGGCCGGGCCCGCCGGTCCGCCGTCGTCGGCCACGGCGAGCTGGACGCCGCCCGCGTCGTCGGGCGCGAGGCTCACGATCACGGTCGTGGCACCGGCGTGCTTCTCGGCGTTGAGCAGCCCCTCCCGCGCCACGGCGACGAGGATCGCGGTGCGCTCGGCGTCGAGCGGCGAGACCGGGCCGAGCTGGACGAAGCGGCAGGTCACGCCGGTGCGGGACTGGAAGCTGCGGCAGTGCTCGGCCAGCTCGACGGGCAGCGCGCGCTCGGGTGAGCTCTCCGCCAACGCGAGCAGGGCCTCCCGCAGGGCGCGGGAGGCCTCCGAGACGTCGGCCTCGATCCGGGTGAGCCGCCCGGCGAGGGTGGGATTGTCCGGCAGGTCGGCGCGCAGGTCGCGGACCTGGGCGCCGATCGAGAACAGCATCGCGCCGACCGAGTCGTGCAGCGAGGCCTGCATCCGCCGGCGCTCAGCGGCGACGGCCCCGTCGACGTTGGCCGCGGCGGCGTCGGCCAGCCGCAGGGTCGGCACCGCCTTGTCGGCGGCCCGGCGCAGTGCGTCGACGGCGGCGTCGCCGAAGGTCCCCGGGCCGTGCAGCCCGGCGTAGGCGATCGCGATCGGGCAGTCCCGATCCAGGACCGGGATCGCGACCAGCGCGCCGAGGGCCTCCCGCCGGACCCGCTCGTCGTAGTCGTGGGTGATCGTCGGGGCGGTGACGTAGTCCCGCACCCGGACCGGCTCGCGGAGCGCGAGGGCCCGGCCGCCCACACCCCGTCCGACGTCGACCGCGAGGTCCTGCAGGGCGTCCGTGCGCGTGCCGTCCGTCCAGCGGATCACGGTGCCACCGCCCGGCACGCGCTCGCCGAGGAAGCCGGTGTCGGCTCCCGCGGCCTCGCGGATCAGCCGGGCGGTGCCCCGCAGGGCGAGGACCCGGTCCAGGACGGACAGCAGGCCCTCGCGCTCGGCGAGCAGCAGGTCGAGCAGGTGCCGCCGCTCGGCGGCCCGCTCGGTCGCGGGGTTCGGTCGCACGCGCGGACGATGACACAGAACCGGTGAGCTGCGACACACCCACCTGCAGAGGGTGCGCCGGGCAGGCCCTCGGACTCACTCCTCGGGCGCGAGGATCCAGGCCGCGAGGTAGAGGACGACGCCGACGCCGACGCCGAGCACGGTCAGCGCGACGAGCGCGATCCGGACGACGCCCGCGTCGATCCCGAGGCTCTCGGCGAGCCCGCCGCAGACGCCGGCGAGCATCCGGTCGCGGCGGCTGCGGTGCAGCCGGAAGGGCTTCTGCGGCCGGCCGGGGGCGACGGTGCCGGCCGGGGTGCCGGTGGCGGTGCCGGCCGGGGTGCCGGTGCCGGGCGCGTTGCCGGTGCCGGTGCCGGACGCGGAGCCGGTGCCGTCCGGGGTGTCGGTGACGGTGGCGGTGGGGATGGTCTGCTCTTCCATGTCCACGAGCCTGCCCGCGGGGAGGGCCCGTCACCTCGGGGTCGGACCCGGACCCCTCCCGGAGCCCGACCCGGATCAGTGCCGGGGTCGGCGGGGCTCCGGGGTCCGGGGCACACGCCCGCCGGTGTGCGGCCAGGACGGGTCCTGTTCGGGCGCCGGTGCCGGGCGGGGCAAGGGGTCCTCGGGCACCTGCCGGTCCCGCTGCCGCACCATCCGCCCGACGAGCACCGCGACGACGAGGGCGACGGCCACCCAGGCCAGCACCCCGACGACGATCCACCCGACGACGGACATCCTCGGCTCCCTGTCACGGTCGTGCCACCGAGTGTCCACCACCTGGCCTGTCGGCGCACGGGCGGAACGGGTGAGCCGGCACCCCCGTCCGTGGACCGCCGGTCACGCTCCGGTCAACCCACCTCGGGCAGCGCGGGACCGAGCAGGTCGTCCGCGTCCACGATCCGGTAGGCGTACCCCTGCTCCGCCAGGAACCGCTGACGGTGCGCGGCGTAGTCCGTGTCCAGCGTGTCCCGCGACACGACCGAGTAGAAGTGCGCCTGCCGGCCGTCGCCCTTCGGTCGGAGCAACCGGCCCAGCCGCTGCGCCTCCTCCTGGCGGGACCCGAAGGTGCCCGAGACCTGCACGGCCACGGTGGCCTCCGGCAGGTCGATCGAGAAGTTGGCCACCTTGCTGACGACGAGGCGCGTGAGCTCGCCGGCGCGGAAGGCGTCGAACAGTGCCTCGCGCTCCTTGTTCTTCGTGGAGCCCTGGATCACCGGACAGTCCAGCACCTCGCCGAGCTCGTCGAGCTGGTCGAGGTACGCGCCGATCACCAGGGTCGGCTCGTCGGGGTGCCGGTCCAGAATGGCCTTGACGACGGGCAGCTTGGTGCGGGCGGTCGACGCCATCCGGTACCGCTCCTCGGCCTCGGCCGTGGCGTAGCCGAGCCGCTCGCTCTCGGTGAGCGTGACCCGGACCTCGGTGCACTCGGCGGGCGCGATCCAGCCCTGCTGCTCGATGTCACGCCACGGGGCGTCGTAGCGCTTGGGGCCGATCAGGGAGAACACGTCCCCCTCCCGGCCGTCCTCGCGGACCAGCGTCGCGGTCAGGCCGAGCCGGCGGCGGGACTGCAGGTTAGCCGTCATCCGGAAGACGGGCGCGGGCAGCAGGTGCACCTCGTCGTAGACGACCAGGCCCCAGTCCCGGGAGTCGAACAGCTCCAGGTGCTTGTACTCGCCCTTCGACCTGCGGGTGATCACCTGGTAGGTGGCTATGGTGACCGGGCGGATCTCCTTCTTCTCACCCGAGTACTCGCCGATCTCGTCCTCGGTGAGACTGGTGCGAGCCACCAGCTCGCGCTTCCACTGCCGACCCGACACGGTGTTGGTGACCAGGATGAGCGTGGTGGCGCCGGCCCGGGCCATCGCCGCCGCGCCGACCAGCGTCTTCCCCGCCCCGCAGGGCAGGACGACGACACCGGAGCCACCGTCCCAGAACCCGTCGACGGCCTGCGCCTGGTAGTCCCGCAGGGTCCAGCCGTCCTGGACCAGCTCGATCGGGTGCGCCTCGCCGTCGACGTAGCCGGCCAGGTCCTCGGCCGGCCAACCCACCTTGAGCAGCATCTGCTTGAGGTGTCCGCGCTCGGAGGGGTGGACGACGACGGTGTCGTCGTCGATCCGGGCCCCCAGCATCGGGGCGATCTTCTTCTGCCGCAGCACCTCCTCCAGGACCGCACGGTCCAGCGCCGTCATCACGAGGCCGTGGGCGGGGTGGTTGGACAGCTGCAGCCGCCCGTAGCGGCCCATGGTGTCGACCACGTCGACCAGCAGCGGCTGCGGGACCGCGTAGCGGGAGAAGCGGACCAGCGCGTCGACGACCTGCTCGGCGTCGTGCCCGGCTGCGCGGGCGTTCCACAGCGCGAGCGGGGTGACGCGGTAGGTGTGCACGTGCTCGGGGGCGCGCTCCAGCTCGGCGAAGGGGGCGATCGCCATCCGGGCGTCACCCGCCGCGGGGTGGTCGACCTCCAGCAGCAGCGTCTTGTCGGACTGGACGATGAGCGGTCCTGGCGACGAGTCGGTCACTCGCGGGTCCCTTCGGGGGTGTCGATCCGTGCACGGCCCGCCACTCGTCGTGAGCCGGGCGGCATCCCACGAACGGTGAGCGGTCGGAGGCGGCGCCACCCGTTCGGGGGTGTGGACGAGTCGCTCGTCCGGGGCGGGCGTTCCGCCACCTCCGGCTATGCTGGCCGGGCACTGTCCGCAGTACGTACGTGTGCCCCGACGATCCTATCCACGGTTCGCGGCGGGCGGCCTCCCCAGCGGCCGCGTGTCGCGAAACCCACTGCACGAGAAGCGGACCGGCGGTGTCCCGAGCCCGGCCACGGCCGGGTCGGGGCGCGCGCCCGGCCCTCGACCGGAAGGCCCGAACGATCACCGCCCCGCTCCCCGGCTGCTCCCCCGCACCGCCCCCGGCCTCGCCGAACACGCGTGCGAGCCGCTCGGCCACTGGCCGCAACCGGCGGGCACCTCGGCTCCGCCAGGTGCCCGTGGGGCGCGAATCGTCGGGTCGCCGTGTCAAGGTCGGTCAGGTCGTCGCGAGCCACATCAGGGAGACGTTGACGTGACCAGCACCGAACGCCACCCCGCGTGGTCGGAGCGGCTGAACCCCCGCAACTGGAGCCTGGCCGCCAAGCTGGTGGCCGTGGGCCTGGTGCCCACCCTGCTGGCCCTGGTGTTGGGCGTGTTGCGCATCTCCGACCAGGCCGGGGTGGCCGAGCAGCTGGGCCGGGACAACCGCCTGCTCGAGATCCGGCAGGGCGTGGCCGCCACGGCACAGGCCCTGCAGGCCGAGCGGAACAGCGCGGTGCTGTTCGTCGCCGGTGGGCGCACGGGCGACCGCGGCGCGCTCGACCGGGCCGCCGCGGACACGGACGCCCGGCTCGGCGAGGTGCGGACCGCGCTGGACGACCCCGCGCTGCTCGACGCGGGTGCCACCACGGCGCTCCAGCAGGCCGAGGGCGGGTTCACCCAGCTCCCCGTGCTGCGCACCGACGTGGCGGGCTCCGCGGCCACGGTGGACGAGGTCACCGACCGCTACACCTCCGTGGTGCAGCGGACGACCGTGCTGGAGCGGGCCCTGATCCGGCAGGGGGAGACGAGCTACGCGGGCGGGCTGGGGGACGCGCTCACCGCGACCGGCCGGGCCCGCGAGGCGCTGGCCCTCCAGCACACGGTGCTCGCGGGGTCGATCGCCGCAGGGCGGCTGAGCGAGCAGGACAAGATCCTCGTCACCGGCGCCGCCGCGGCCTACGCCGCCGCCTACGCCGACTACCAGGTGGGCCTCACCCCGGAGCAGCTCGCGCGCCACGGCGCCTTCGCCACGGACGGGGCCAACGTCGAGCTCGAGCGGCTGCGCGCGCAGCTGATGGCCACCCCCACCGACCGTCCGCTGACGGCGGACCCGGCGGCGTGGGACGCGGCCTACCGGCAGGCCGTCGAGGTCGTCGACCGCGCCGCCTCGGGCGTCGCCGGCGAGCTGACCGCCACGAGCGCGCAGGCCCAGGAGGACGCGAGCAACAAGGCGGGCGTCAACTCCGTGCTCCTCATGCTGGGCGTGCTGCTCGGCATCGCGATCATCGTGCTGCTCGCCCGCAGCCTGATCCGCTCGCTGCGGGTGCTGCGGCGCTCCGCCCTGGACGTCGCCGAGCGCCGACTGCCGCAGGCCGTCGACAGCATGCGCGCCGGCCAGCCGCTCAACGCGATGGTCGAGCCGGTGCCGCTCGCAGGGCGGGACGAGGTCGGCCAGGTGGCCCGCGCGTTCGACGCCGTGCACGGGCAGGCCATCCGCCTCGCCGCCGACCAGGCCGCGCTGCAGGCGAACGTGTCGAACATGTTCGTCAACCTCTCCCGCCGCTCGCAGGCGCTGGTCGAGCGCCAGCTGCAGCTGATCGAGCAGCTGGAGAGCAACGAGCAGGACCCGGACCAGCTGTCGAACCTGTTCCAGCTGGACCACCTCGCCACCCGGATGCGGCGCAACAGCGAGAACCTGCTGGTCCTCGCCGGCACCGACCTCGCGAAGCGCAACGTCGCCCCGGTTCCGGTGATCGACGTCCTCCGTGCCGCGGTGTCCGAGATCGAGCAGTACCAGCGCGTCGTCGTGCAGCCGCCGCCCGTGGCGACGGTCGCGGGCCGCGCCGCGAGCGACCTCGTCCACCTCCTGGCCGAGCTGCTCGACAACGCCACCAACTTCTCCCCGCCGGACTCGCAGGTCGTCATGAGCACGACCCGCGCGGGCGACGGCTCGCTGGTCGTCGAGATCGCCGACCGCGGCGTCGGCATGGCCGAGCACGAGCTCGCCGAGGCCAACCAGCGCCTCGCCTCCCCCGCCGCGGTCGACGTCTCCGCCTCGCGCCGGATGGGCCTGTTCGTGGTCGGCCGCCTCGCCCACCGGCACGGGCTGGGCATCCACCTCGGCGGCGGCATGACGGACGGCTCCGGCGGGCTCACCGCCTCCGTCACCGTGCCCGCCGTGCTGGTCCCGTCGGCCCAGCCGGTCGACCGGCAGCCGGTCCGCGCCGCGGCCGCGCCGGCCGTCCCCGCCGGGCAGGGCGCCTCTGCCTTCGCCGGGGGCCCCGCCGCGCCGGGCACCGGCAGCGTGCCCGCGCCGCGGCCGGGCGGCAACGGCTCCGGCCCGCCGCCGTCGCTCTCGTCGCTGGTCGCGGGAGACGACGGACCCATGAACCCCGCGCCCGCCCTCGGCGGCGGGCGTCCGCCGGCGCCGCCGATCAACGGCAAGGGCCTGCCGCAGCGCCGGTCCGGTTCGGTCCCGCCACCGGACGGCTCCCGCCCGGACGCGGACTTCGACGCCTTCGGCACGGGCGCGGCGGCCCCCGTCGAGCGACCCGACGAGCACACGGACCCGCAGCCGTCGGACGAGGGCGCGCAGCGGGACCAGGAGACCGGCCGGGCGGCCGACCCCGACCTCCGGGACGGACGCGAGGTCCCCGGGACCCGACCGGCCGGCCCCGAGCGTGGGCCCTGGCCGGTGGAGAGCCTGCGGCGGCCGCCGAACGGCTCGACCGTCCACCGGCCGACCAACGGCGTGGCCTTCCGCGGCGAACGGCCGGGCACCCCGGGCACCGGTGAGGAGCCCCCGGCGCTGCCCAAGCGCACGCCACGCGGCGGCGCGCCGACCGACGGAGCAGGACCGACCGACGGGGCAGGACCGACCGACGGGGCAGGACCGACCGACGGGGCAGCGCCGACCCACGAGGCAGGAAGGCGGGAGCAGGACAGGCCGGCGACCTCGCCGAGCGAGGGAGTGGCGCCCGGGCCGGACGGTTCCGGACGGGAGGGTGCCGGGCAAGACGGCGCCGGACAGGACGACCCGCAGCGGACCGGCCCGGAGCGGCCGGGCGAGAAGCTCGGCCGTGGCGTCGCCGCGGCCGGCGCCGCGCTGGCCGGAGCGGCGGCGGGCCTCGCCGGTGCGGCGGGCCTGCGCAAGTCCGACACGGGCGACACGGGCGACGCGGGTGACACCACCTCCGTACGGGCCGACGGCGCACGCGATGCCCAGCAGGGCGAGCACACCGCGCCGGCCGGTCCGACGTCGAGCGATGCCGACACCCCTGCCACAGGTACCTCCGCGACGTCCGGGGCCCGATCCGCGAGCGCCGGCGGGCGGACCGCGGCGGGCACCCCGGGCGGGGACGGCGGGTCCGGTGGCGCCTCCGACGCCACGACGGACGAGGTGGACGAGCCGGCCACCAGCCGCCTCCCGATCGTCGGCTCCGGCACCGCACGGGCCGGTCACCCGCCCTCGGGCGCCGACGACGCGGCGACGACGGTGCCGTCGGCCGAGGCGCCGGGCTCGGCCCGTCCGGCCGCGCCGAACGCGTACCGCCCCGGCACCCAGCAGGGCAGTGTGCGCACCCCCGGCCCGAACGGCCGGCCCCTCGCCCGTCCCGCGCCGACCGGTCCCGGGACCGCCCGCACGGACGCGACCGGCGACGCCGACGCCACCGCCGACCCGTCCGCGGGTTCGAGGTCGACCGAGAAGTCCTCGGGCGCCTCCGACAGCACGCCGCCGTCGGGCACGACCGCCTCCACCCCCACAGCGGGCCGCGAGGCCGAGCGCGCCCCCACCCGGGCCCGCTCGGCCGAGAGCACGTCGAGCACCGCACCCCGGGGCACCGCGACCTCCGGCACCTCCGAGACCACCGGGGCCGAGGGCACCGATGTCAAGGGCACCGACGTCAAGGGCACCGACGTCAGGGGCACCGACGTCAGGGGCACCGACGTCAGGGGCACCGACGTCAGGGGCACCGACGTCAGGGGCACCGACGTCAGGGGCACCGACGTCAGGGGCACCGACGTCAGGGGCACCGGCGTTCGGGGCACCGGAGCCGACGACACGACGACCGAGCGCACTGCGACGGAGCGCACCGGGTCGGAGCCGACCGGTCCGGAGCGCACCACGCCGGAGAGCGCTGGAGCCGGGGACCGCCCCGCTGCCGACCGCACGGGCCGCACCGGCACCGCCGCGTTCGCGGGCGCGGCGGGGATCCGCTCCGGGCGGACCGACGAGACCGGCACGGGCACGCACGCCGCGGACCCCTCCCCCGGCGCGTCCGCCGCCACCTCGGCGTCGAACACACCGGACGCGACCGCGGCGGACGCGCCCGCCGCAGGCTCGACCACACCGCGCTCGACCACACCGCGCTCGACCACAGCGGGTGACGGCGCCGCGGACAGCCCGGACCCGGACAGGGCCGAGCGCTCGGACGTCGCGGACACCTCCACCCCCGCACCGGCTGCTCCGGAGCGGGCCAACGGCGCGGGTAGGCCCGCCACTCCGGGAATCCCCGACGGCACCGGCCCGGCCGAACCCCTCCCGCCGACCGTGGCGGGTCTGCCGCGCCGCACCCCGGGCGTCAACGGCGCCCGGCGGCCCGGCGGGCCGCCGTCGGCGCTGCCGCGGCGCGACCAGGAGCCGGAGGCCCGGCCGGAACGCCCCGCTGCGCCAGCCCCGCAGGGCGCCGGCGAGGGGACCCCGCAGGACACCGCGCAGGGCACCGGCCTGCCGCGCCGCACACCCGCCCCGACCCCGGACGACGGGCCGGCCGACCAGGCCGCCGGCGCACCGGCCGCGGGCGTCGAGGGCTCGCAGGGCCTGCCCCGGCGCATCCCGGGTGCCGCCGCTGGCGCCGACGGCCGCCCGACGACCCGTCCGACGGGTCCGGCGGGTCTGCCCCAGCGCCGGCCCGGCCGACCGACGTCGGCCTCGGCAGCGGGCACCGAGGCTTTGTTCTCGGCCTCGACGCCCGCGGTCACGAGCAGCACGGGCCAGCTGCGCCGCCCTGGCGGGTTCGAGTCGCGGAAGCCCTCATCCCTTCGCGGCGGTGCCGACGGCGCCGGATCGGGTGCCCCGGATGCCCCGATCGCCACGGGGACCTCGGCCGCCCCGTTCACCCCCGGCGCCCATCAGCCCGGCGGCCCCACCGGAGCATCGGTCGGCGACACCGGCGCAGGCCGCGACCCGGCAGCCCCGAACCCGGCAGCCCCGACCCGTTCGGCCTCCGATCCGGCGTCCGACGGCCCGGCGTCCGAGAGCCCGACGACCGGGAGCCCGACGACCGGGAGCCCGACGACCGCCACCCCAGCGGCGGGTGGCCCGGCGAGCCGCACCGAGCCCGCCGGGGGTCGGACGCCGGCGGAGGCCCCGGGCCCCTACCGCAACGGCGGCGCCGTCGCCTACGGGACGGGCACGCCGACGAGTACCCCGGGCTCACCCACCGGCGGGACCTCCGGCCTGCCACAGCGGCGCCCGAGCCCCGGTTCCCGGCCCGCCGGCCCGGGTGTCCCGGAGGCCGGCACCCCGGCCCCGGCCGCCCCGCCCCCCGGCACCCCGGGCACCCCGGCCCCGCCCCCCGGCACTCCGGCTCCCGCGGCCTCGGGCCCCGGCACCCCCACCGGTGCTCCGGACGAGCCCGCCGACGGCCCGTCCCGGTTCGACCTCGGCCACACCACGCCGATCTTCGAGGAGATCGCGTCGGCCTGGTTCCGCTCGAACCGTTCCGTCCCCGTCCGCTGGACGGACGACCAGGGCACCGAGGGGATCCCGGGCGCGGCGGGCACGGGGGCCGGGCCGGACCCGGCCGATCCGCTCCGCTCCCCGGAGCGCCCGGCCGGCACCGACTCCGGGTTCGCCACCGTTGCCGACGAGGGCTGGCGGGTCGCCGACGCGACCGCGGCCGCCACGGCCGCCGAGTCCGAGCGCGGCGGCAGCGAGACCACGGAGGCCGGGCTGCCGAAACGCAGGCCCCGCGCGCGGCTCGTCCCGGGCAGCGCGGCAGGATCCGCGGTGTTGGCTCCGCCCTCGGGGCCGGCCCGCAACGCCGAGGCCATCCGTGGCCGTCTGGCGAGCTACCAGCAGGGCGTCCGGCAGGGCCGGGAGAGCCGGCTGCGCCGCCAGTCCGCGGCGGACGGGACCGGGACCGGGCAGGCCCGGAGCACGACCGAGCAGGACGAGGAGAAGTGATGATCGGGCAGGAGGCCGCACCGGCGGCCATCGGCACCGGCCCGACCGACGTCGAGGAGGCCGCGGCGTGACCGCACCACAGACCCAGCCCAGCCGGTTCGGATGGCTGGTCACCAACTTCGCGGAGAAGGTCCCCGGGGTCGCACACGCGATCGTGGTCTCCGCCGACGGGCTGCTGCTCACGGCGTCGGACCGGCTCCCACGGGACCGCGCCGACCAGCTGGCCGCCGTGGCCTCCGGACTGGTCAGCCTGACCCAGGGCGCAGCCCGCTGCTTCGACGCCGGCGGCGTGGTGCAGACCGTCGTGGAGATGGACCGCGGGATCGTCCTGCTCATGTCCATCAGCGACGGCTCGTGCCTGGCCGTGCTCGCCTCGCCGAGCTGTGACATCGGCCTGATCGGCTACGAGATGACGCTGCTGGTCGACCGGGTCGGCCAGCTGCTCACCCCGGAGCTGCGGGCCGAGCTGCAGGGCTCCTTCGGGCACTGACGCGGCACGACGCCCACGAGTCGATCCCATGTCCATCCGTCGAACGAACGACCGGCACGAGGCAGGTGAGCTTTCATGACCAGCGGTCCCGACGACGCACCGCGTCAGCAGGAGCCGACGTTCGCCGACGTGATGAACGGGTTCGGTCTCGACTCGGGGCGCCCACGCCGACGTCGCCGGTGGGGCCGGCGGCGCGACGACGAGGCCCCGCCGCAGGCGTCGCCGACGCAGGCGTCGCCGCAGGAGGCCGTGCCGCAGGCCCCGCAGCCGCCGGGGTACCCGTCCGCGCCGCCCCCCGGTCCCGGCCCCAACGAGGTGGCCTACTCGTGGGGCGCCCAGGGGGACGCCGGGTTCGCCGGCTCGGGCTACGGCGGGTACCAGACGGGTCCCATCGAACCGGTCCGGGACGAGCCGCTCCCGCCCGCCGTCCCGACCGGGGCGTCGGCGGTGCGGCCCTACGCCTGGACCCGCGGCCGGACCAAGTCCGGCTTCGACCTCGCGATCGAGACGCTGGTCTCGACCAGCTCGCAGGGCCGCGAGCAGCTCGCGATGCTGCAGGTGGAGCACCGCTCCGTCGCGGACCTGTGCGACCGGCCCCGTTCGGTCGCCGAGGTCGCCGCGCTGCTGTCGATCCCGCTCGGCGTCGCCCGGGTGCTGCTCGGCGACATGGCCGGGCTGGGCGTGGTGACCGTGCACCAGACCGCGAGCAGTTCCGGCAACGAGCCGGACCTCGCACTCATGGAAAGGGTGTTGAGTGGACTCCGTCGGCTCTAGTTACCCCGTCGGCGGGCCGCCGGTCACCCCGGCGATGTCCCGCCCGTCCCCCGCGCCGCGGCCCGGCCCGACGCCCACCACGATCTCGGCGAAGATCGTGGTCGCGGGCGGCTTCGGCGTCGGCAAGACGACGTTCGTCGGCTCGGTGTCGGAGATCGACCCGCTGACGACCGAGGCCGTGATGACCGAGGCCAGCGCCGGGCACGACGACCTCTCCGCCACACCGAACAAGCAGACGACCACGGTCGCCATGGACTTCGGCCGCGTCTCGCTGGACTCCGACCTGATCCTCTACCTGTTCGGCACGCCCGGGCAGCACCGGTTCTGGTTCATGTGGGACGACCTGGTGCGCGGCGCGATCGGCGCCGTCGTGCTGGTCGACACCCGGCGGCTCGCGGACTGCTTCTCGGCGATCGACTTCTTCGAGGACCGCGGGCTGCCGTACGTCGTCGGCCTGAACGCCTTCGACGGGCAGCAGCCGCACCGGATCGAGGACGTCCGCGAGGCCATGTCCATCGACCCGTCGATCCCGATCGTCATGTGCGACGCCCGCACCCGCGAGTCCACGAAGCAGACGCTGATCGCGCTGGTCCAGCACGCCATGGCCGCGCGCATGGCGGCAGGCGCCCGCCGCTGAGCGGAGCCGCCGGCGGGAGCGGCTGACGGAAGGCCGCCGCGCCGGGCGGGCCGGCACCCTCAGCTCTCGATGAGGGCGATCCGCGTGATGCGGTGCAGCGGCAGCCGGTAGACCTCCCCGTCCACGGCGTCGCGTCCCTCGACGATCCCGCCACCCACGTTGAGCGGGGCGAGCACCCGCTCTCCCTGCACACCGTGCCCGTCGACGTACCCGACCCACACCTGACGGCGCGCCCGCGCGGCCTCCTGCAGCGTGGCCAGGGTGTGGCTGGAGCCGTTGGCGGACGACGCGTTGCCCGCCCCGCGCCGGGCCGCGGCGAGCGCGTCGCCCGCGCGCAGCTTCGCCACCACCGCGTCGATCCTCGACTCCGGGGGATCGGCGGGCACCGTCCGGCCCCGGGGCCGTCGCGGGTCCGTCCGGGCGCCGCGCCGCCCGAGGTCCAGCACCCCGCCCGTGGCGTCCTCGGCGGCCGGGCTGAACCCGGCCGCCCGCAGCCCGTCGAGGAGCTCCGCCAGCGGCGCGGGGCTCACCGCGACCGTCGGCGCGATCCGCCGCAGCTCCAGCCCCGCCGTCTCCGGGTGCGCGAGGACCTCGGAGAGCAGGACCTCGTCGTCGGAGCGGAGGAACGCCGAGGCGACACCGGCGCGCAGCCGCCCGTGCCGCCGTCCGACGTCCTCGATCAGGTAGGTCAACGCCTGCGGCACCGGGGTCGACGACTTGGCCGCGAGAAGCTCCTTCAGGTCCGTCGCCGAGCGGCCCGAGTCGAGGGCGCGGCGCACGCTGGCCTCGGAGAAGCGGTAGACCGTGGCGCCGCCGGCGGACTCGACGTCGGCCATCAGCTGCAGCTCGCGCGCCAGCGCCGTGACGAGGGGCCCGGGGGCGACCGCGGTCAGGTCGGCCTGCAGGAGCACGGTGTCGACGGGCTCGGGCAGCACGGCACGCAGCGCGGCCACGACGGGGCCGTTCTCCCCCGGCGGGGCCGTGAGCAGCGCCCGCCCCGGCGCGGCGAGCGCGTCGAGGGCGACGACGCCGAGCAGGGTGCCCTCGGCGAGCGTCCACCGGACGATCTCGTCGCGCAGCCGGCCGCCCCGCCGCGGGGCGCGCCACGCGAGCAGGTCCCCGAGCGCGTCCGGGGTGGTGACGGCGGTGCCGGGCGGCAGGTCGGCGAGCGCCGTGAGCACGCGGCGCCGGTCCCGCGGTGCGACGGGCCGGCGCAGGGTCTCCGAGAGCGCGTTGATCGGGCGGTCGGCGTCGTCCCGGCGGCCGACGAGCCCGGGCTGTCGCGGCAGCTCCAGCCAGGCGCGCGCGAGGGCGACCCAGCGCTGCTCGATGCCGGAGGCGGTCCACGCGTCGGCAGCGGTGGTGGGCAGCCAGTCCGGGTTGGGCGAGTCGCTCTGCCCGATCAGGTCGGCGGCCGCGGCGACCTCGACGATCAGCGCGGCGCCGGCCTCGTCCGTCTCCAGCTCGCGGGCGGTCCGGCGCAGGTCACGCACACCCAGCCCGCCCGAGCGGAGGACGGTGGGCGGGGTGGTGCCCCACAGCTCGATCAGCCGCTCCACGCGCCGCAGGAGCTCCATCGCGGCACCGCCGGCGGTCCCGTCGACCTGGGTCTCGGGCCACTCGCGGGTCGACAGCGCCGGCGGGGTGGCCTCGATCCGACCCATCGGCCGCTCGCCGCGCAGGGCGATCCCCACCTGCTGCGGCAGCTCGACGGTCTCGCCGTCGAGCCGGATCAGCAGGCCCCGGGCGAGCAGCCGCCCGACCGGGCTGTCCGGCTCCACCGCCGAGCGGCTGCGGCCCAGCGGCGGTCCGGCGATCAGCGCGTCGAGCACCCGGCGCTCCTCGGCCGGCAGCGCGGCCAGCAGGCCCGGCAGGTCGCTCGACGCCGCGGGCCCGCCGGCCCGGCGGCCGAGGTTGCCCGGGTAGGCGGGCACGACCTCCCGCACGGCGGGGACCACCCGCAGGGCGGCGTCCTCCCCCCACGCGAGCGCGCGGGCCCGCAGGGCCGCGAGCGCGGTGTCGAGGGTCTCGGCGGTGACGTCCGGGCCGAGCAGCCCGGCGACGTCGGCACGCCCGACGGCCACGTGGTCGGCGTCGGCCACCACGAGGGCCTCGAGCACGGCGAGCGCCACGGTGTCGAGGTCGTCGCTCGCGCGGTGCACCGAGGCGCGGATGCCGGCGCGGGTGGCCAGCACGGTCACGTCCGCGGGCGGGGGCACGGCCAGGTCCGGCCGGAGCCGCAGCAGCGCGGCCAGGGTCTCGTCGTCCTGGGCTCGCAGCCAGTCGACCAGCGGGGCGGTCATCGCCCTCCACGGTAGTCGCCGGGACGGGCGCCCCGCCCGGCCGGCCGATCGGGGATACTGGGGCCGCACGCGCAACCGGACACCGTGGAGGAGAGCCGTGGCGAAGCCGATGAAGGCCGGACGCATCGACCCGAACTGGCCGGACCTGCCGGACGGCGAGCACCCGCTGACCGAGCTCCTCGGCCCGGTGCAGGGGAACATGTCCCCCTTCGGCGACGTCGAGTTCCCGCTCGACACGGTCCCGTACGAACACCCCGTCACCGAGATCAACAAGTAGTGCCGGCCGGGGGCCTGCTGCTCGCCGCCGGCGCCGGCCGGCGGCTGGGCGGGCCGAAGGCCCTCGTCGAGCTGGCGGGCGAGCCGCTCGTCCGCCGGGCCCTGCGGGTCCTGGCGGAGGGCGGCTGCGCGCCGTCCACCGTGGTCCTCGGGGCCGAGGCCGAGCGCGTCCGCCCGCTCGTGCCTCCCGGCACCGAGATCGTCGTCGCCCCGGACTGGGCCGAGGGAATGGGTGCCTCGCTGCGGGCCGGGCTGGCGGCGCTGGCCGCCCGCGACCCCGGCCCGGAGGCCGTGGTGGTGCACCTGGTGGACCTGCCGGGCGTCACACCCGCCGCGGTGCGCCGCCTCGTCGCCCGCACGGCCCCCGGCGCCCTCGCCCGGGCGGCCTACGACGGCACCGCCGGCCATCCGGTGCTGCTCGGCCGGGCGCACTGGGCGCCCGTGGCGGCCGGGGCCCGCGGCGACGCCGGTGCGCGGGGCTATCTGAAGGGGCATCCGGACCTGGTGCTCGTGGAGTGCGGTGACGTGGCCCACCCGGACGACATCGACACCCCCGAACAGCTCGCCCGCGCCCGCGGCGCGTCCTGACAGAGGCCCGGGACAGAGACACGGAACACGGCGCCCGGGGACGCCCCACCCCGCCACCGGTGCGGTGACGGGGTGGGCGGGGGGCCGGGCGCGCGTCCCAGGGCCTGGAGAGAAGGGTCAGACCTGGAGCACGCTGCCCGGCAGGATCAGGTTGGGGTTCGACACCAGCGAGGGGTTCTTGGCGAGGAGGTCCTTCCAGTTCGCCATCCCGTGCGCCTGCGCGATCTTGCCCAGAGTGTCGCCGGGGCGGACCGTGTAGGTGCCGTTCGACGGCGCCGCCGGGCCGCTCAGCCGGACCTGCACGGGCGGCTGCGTGGGAGCGGAGCGCGGGGTGGCCGACTCGCCGGTCGCGCCCGCCTTGCGCGAGCAGACCGGCCAGGCACCCCAGCCCTGCTTCGCCAGCACCTTCTCGGCGACGGCGATCTGCTGGGCGCGGGTGGCCTGGTGGGCGGACGGGGCGTACTGGGTGCCGCCGAAGCCCCGCCAGGTCTGTGCGGCGAACTGGAGCCCACCGGAGTAGCCGTTGCCGGTGTTGATGCTCCAGTTGCCGCCGCTCTCGCACTGGGCGACGCGATCCCAGGTGTTGTCGTTGGCCGCGTTCGCCGCCGGGGCGAGGACGACCAGAGGGGCGCCGGCGACGGCACCGGCCAGGGCGGTGCGGGCGATCGTGCGACCGGCGGTGGACGGCTTGCGGTGCTTGCCGCGGTAACGGGTCATGACACGTCTCCGTCGCGGCGCCTGCGGAATGTCGCCCGATTCCCGGCGACGGCGGTGGGTGGCCGCCGGCTGTTCCGTCCCTGTCCCGCGTCGTGCTTCGGGGGGCCGTCACCGCCGGACAGGGGAGCGCTGCGGTTCCGGGGCCGGGCGGCAATGGGGGAGTCCGCCTGAGCCGGGGCAGAAGCTACGTGTGACGGGCGGATGACGAAAGCAGGAGCGGATCCGTGTCCCGCGGCGGCCCCCCGGGTCGACCGAATCTGTGGTAGACGCCGTCTTCGCAGGTCAGCGATACGTATAACGGGCAGAAAACGGTTCGGATTCGGATCGTTCCGGTTGTGTCGCTGTGATTGAGATCACACTTCGAATGGGCCCCGGCAGCGAGCCTCGTCACCCCGCACGTAGGGTCTCCCCCGTGGAGCTGACCCATGTCGACGCCGCCGGCGCCGCCCGGATGGTCGACGTCTCGGAGAAGCAGCCGAGCGCCCGCACCGCCGTCGCGACGGGGGTGCTGCGGACCACCGCCGAGGTGGTCGAGCTGCTGCGCCGGGACGGCCTGCCCAAGGGCGACGCGTTGGCCACCGCCCGGATCGCGGGGATCATGGGCGCCAAGCGCACCCCCGACCTCGTCCCGCTCTGCCACCCGATCGCGCTGAGCGGGGTCACCCTCGACCTCGAGCCCGGCGAGTCCGAGGTGCGGATCCGGGCGACCGTGCGCACGACCGACCGGACGGGGGTGGAGATGGAGGCCCTGACCGCCGTCGCGGTCGCGGGGCTCACCCTGCACGACATGGTCAAGGCCGTGGACCCCGCCGCCGTGCTCGACGCCGTGCGCGTCGAGCGCAAGGAGGGCGGCAAGACCGGGACCTGGACCCGGCCGGAGGACGGTTCGTGAGCGAGCTCGAGTCCCCCGGGACGGACGCTGGGCTCGCCCGGCGCGCGCGGGTGATCACCGCGTCGAACCGGGCCGCCCAGGGCGTGTACCTCGACAAGGGCGGGCCGATCATCGTGGAGTGGTTGCGTGGCAAGGGGTTCGTCACGGACGACCCGGTGGTCGTCCCGGACGGGGAACCCGTCGGCACCGCGCTGCGCGCGGCCGTGGCCGCGGGGGTGGACGTGGTGATCACGACCGGCGGCACCGGCATCTCACCCACGGACGCGACCCCGGAGGCCACCCGCGACGTGCTGGACTACGAGGTGCCCGGGCTCGCGGACGCGATCCGCGCGCGGGGCGCCCCGCAGGTCCCGACCGCCGTGCTCTCGCGCGGGCTGGCCGGGGTGGCCGAACGGACCCTCGTCGTCAACCTGCCGGGATCGACCGGCGGGGTCCGGGACGGACTGGCCGTGCTGGACGGCGTCCTCGACCATGCGGTCGACCAACTCCGCGGAGGTGACCACTGATGGAGCGGACCACCGGGACCACGGCGCCGAAGGTCCTGCGCGCAACGGTGACCGAGGACGCACTCGACGTCGACGAGCACGCCCGGCTGGTCGACGACCCCGCGGCGGGGGCCGTGGTGACCTTCGCCGGCGTGGTGCGCGACCACGACGGCGGGCGGTCGGTGAGCGGGCTGGAGTACAGCGCCCATCCGACCGCCGCGACCGTCGTGACCGAGGTGGCGCACGATGTCGCAGGCCGGGCACGTGGCGTGCGCGCGATCGCGGTCAGCCACCGGGTGGGGAGGCTGGCGATCGGCGACGTCGCGCTGGCCTGCGCCGTCGCCGCCGATCACCGGCAGGAGGCGTTCGCGACCTGTTCCGAGCTCGTCGAGGAGGTCAAGCGGCTGCTCCCGGTGTGGAAGCACCAGGCCTTCACCGACGGCACGGACGAGTGGGTCAACTCGACCTGATCGATCTGATCGACCCACTCGGCCCGATCGGCCCGGGTCAGACCTTCAGGGCCTGCCCGACGGCCAGCACGTCCGGGTTGGCCAGGCCGTTGGCCTGGGCCAGCTGCTGCCAGCTGGTGCCGTGCGCAGCGGCGATCCTGCTCAGGGTGTCACCGGACTTGACGGTGTAGTTCCCGCCGGTGGGAGCGGCCGGGGCCGGGGTGGCGGGAGCCGAGGCGCGGATCTTCGTGGGCGACGCGACGTCGCCGCGCACGCCGACCTTCTTCGAGCAGGAGGGCCAGGCGTTCCAGCCCTGCTTCGCCAGGACCCGCTCGGCCACGGCGATCTGCTGGGCCTTGCTGGCCTGGTGCGGCATACCGCTGCCGCCGAAGGCGCGCCAGGTGTTGAGGTTGAACTGCAGGCCACCGTAGTAGCCGTTGCCCGTGTTGATGCTCCAGTTACCGCCGCTCTCGCACTGCGCGAGGGCGTCCCAGGAGGAGGCGGAGGCGGCGTTCGCGTTGCCCGCCACGGCCACCGGCGCACCGACGGCGACGGCACCGGCAACGGCGAGGCGCAGGAGGGATCGACCGGTCAGCTTCATTGTGGAGCTCCGTTTATCGCGCCGGGCCGGAGTGGGGTCTCCGGCCGTCGGGATCCGCGCGGGTGCGACCTGGGGAGTATCGCGGGCCCACATCCGTGTGATTCACGAATGCGAACCTTTCCGTTGCGGAAATACTTTCCCGCCCTGTCCCCTTCCTTCTCTCGACGGACCGGGAACCGCGGGACAGGGGCCTGGCGCGACGGTTCCGGATGGCATTTCGACCGCTCCCCTTCCGGAGCGGCCGAACGAGAACGCTACGTTTCGAACCGCGGATCGGGTCAAACCGATCATGGGTGACGTCGGTCACCGTAACACCACCGTGATTGGTTCGATAACGAGATATCCGCTGGTCAACGCAGCGGGATCACGGAACCATCACGGCCGCACCATTGGCACCGAACCGGAAATATTGTCGTTCCGCTCACATGCAGCCGACTACGACGAGTAGCCGCTTTCTCGACGTTCGGTCACCGTCGAGGAGCCTCACAGTGGCTGCCCGCGCTCGCGTGGGTCATTCTGGTGGGGTGACAGACGCCCAGCCGGACGGCCGGCCCGACTCTCCCGCCGCCCTCGCCGACGCCCTGCGGGCGACCGGCTACCTCGCCGACGACGGCCTCGCGACCGCCGCGTACCTCGCGCTCGAGATGCGCCGGCCGCTGTTCTGCGAGGGGGAACCCGGTACCGGCAAGACCGCCCTCGCCCAGGCACTCGCCCAGGTCCTCGGCGCCGAGCTGATCCGCCTGCAGTGCCACGACGGGATCGACGCCGCGCAGGCCCTCTACGACTGGGACTTCCCCCGTCAGCTGCTGCACCTGCGCGCGCTGGAGGCCGCCGCCACGGTCGACGGCGACAAGCTCGACGCCGACGCGGTGGAGGCCTCCCTCTACGAGGACCGCTTCCTGCTGGCGCGGCCGATCCTGCGCGCCCTGCGCACCACCCCGTCCGTGCTGCTGGTCGACGAGATCGACCGCGCGGACGACGAGTTCGAGGCCTTCCTCCTCGAGGTGCTCTCCGAGCACGCGGTGACCATCCCCGAGGTCGGCGAGATCCGGGCCGTCGTGCCGCCGGTGGTCGTGCTCACCTCGAACCGGACGCGCGAGGTGCACGACGCGCTCAAGCGGCGCTGCCTCTACCTCTGGCTGGACCACCCGGATGTCGCCCGCGAGATCGAGATCCTGCGCAGCCGGCTGCCCGGGGTGCCCGAGCGCCTCGCCCAGCAGGTGGCCGCCGCCGCGCAGAAGCTGCGCACGGCCGACCTGATCAAGCCGCCCGGCGTCGCCGAGTCGCTGGACTGGGCCCGCGCGCTGCAGCTGATCGGTGCCCGCAGCCTCGACGTCGACAGCGCCGCCCGCACGCTCGGCGCCGTGCTCAAGTACCGCGAGGACGCCGACCGGGTGCGCCACCGGCTCGACTCCCTGCTCGCCTCCTGACGGACGGGCGGACGTGCAGCACCCCACCGCGCTCCCCGACACCGGACCGGCCCCGGACGCCGACCCGTTCCCCGGGCTCGTCGGTTTCACCGCCGCCCTGCGCGCCGCCGGCGTGCCCATGACGACCGACCGGGTGGCGGCCTTCACCGAGGCGCTCGACGTCCTCGACGTCACCGACCGGCGGCAGACCTACTGGGCCGGCCGGCTCACGCTGTGCTCCGACCCGGACGACATCCGTCGCTACGACGCCGCGTTCGCCGCCTGGTTCGACCCGGCCCAGGGCCCGCGGCCGCCGTCGACGGCCGACCGGCCGCCGCCCCCGCCGACCCTGCGGTCCCTCATGCCCGCGCGCGACCGCCACGAGGACTCCGACGGGGACGAGGAGGACGAGGACTCGCCGGTCGTCCGGGCCACCGCGACCGGCACCGAGGTGCTGCGCACCCGGGATCTCGGCGAGCTGAGCCCGCTGGAGCGCGAGCACCTGCGCCGGCTGCTGGCCCTGCTGCGGCCGGACCCGCCCACGCGTGCCTCCCGGCGTCGCGGCCCCTCGCGGCACGGCAGCCCGGACCCGCGCCGGACACTGCGGGCGGCGCTGCGCAACGAGGGCGAGATCGGCGCGCTGTACCGCCGGGCCCCCACCCGACGTCCCCGCAAGGTGGTGCTGCTGATCGACGTCTCGGGGTCCATGGAGCCCTACGCCGACGCACTGCTGCGGTTCGCGCACGTCGTCGTGCGACGGTCGCCGCGCAGCACCGAGGTCTTCACCCTCGGCACCCGGCTCACCCGGGTCACCCGGGAGCTGCGCCAGCGCGACCCCGAACGCGCCCTGCGGGACGCCTCGCGGGCGATCCCGGACTGGTCCGGCGGCACCCGCCTCGGCGAGGCCGTCCAGGCCTTCGTCGACCGCTGGGGCCGGCGCGGGGCCGCCCGCCGCGCGGTCGTCGTGGTGTTCTCCGACGGCTGGGAACGCGGTGAGCCCGATCTGCTCGGCCGGCAGGCGCAGCGGCTGTCCCGGCTCGCCCACAGGCTGGTGTGGGTGAACCCGCACGCCGGCAAGGAGGGCTACGCACCGGTCCAGGGCGGAATAGTGGCCGTGCTGCCGCACTTGGACCGACTGCTCGCCGGGCACAGCCTGGAGACCCTGGAGCGGCTGCTCGGGGTGATGAGGGATGCTTGACAGGGGCGTGGAGGTGCCGCATGCGTGACGTGGTCGACCAGCTCGAGGGCTGGTGGAAGAACGGTGAGTCGGCGGCGCTCGCCACCGTGGTCGCGACCTTCCGCTCCGCCCCGCGGCAGCCGGGAGCCTCGATGCTGGTGGGGCCGGGCGGCGAGGCCGTCGGCAGCGTGTCCGGCGGGTGTGTCGAGGGCGCGGTCTACGAGCTCGGCCAGGAGGTCCTCGGCGAGCACCGGCCCGTGCTGCAGCGCTACGGCGTGTCCGACGACGACGCGTTCGCCGTGGGCCTGACCTGCGGCGGCATCCTCGACGTGTACGTCGAGGAGGTCTCGCCCGAGGCCTACCCCGAGTTCGGCCGGATCGCCGAGGCCGTCCGGGACGAGACCCCGGTGGCCGTCGCGACGGTCGTCTCCGGCCCGGCCGAGCGCCTCGGGCGGCGCCTGATCGTGTGGGAGGACCGGACCGAGGGCGGTACCGGTTCGGCGCGGCTCGACGCCGCGGTCGGCGACGACGCGCGCGGGCTGCTCGCCTCCGGGCGCAACGCCACGATCACCTACGGCGTCGACGGCCAGCGCCGCGGCGAGGGCCTGATGGTCTTCGTCGAGTCCTTCGCCCCGCCGCCCCGCATGATCGTGTTCGGCGCGATCGACTTCGCCGCCGCCGTCGCGAAGATGGGGAACTTCCTGGGCTACCGGGTCACGGTGTGCGACGCCCGCCCGGTGTTCGCCACGGCCAGCCGTTTCCCCGGCGCCAACGAGGTCGTGGTCGAGTGGCCGCACCGGTACCTGGCCGAGGAGGCCGAGGAGGGCCGGATCGACGGGCGCACGGTGCTCACCGTGCTGACCCACGATCCGAAGTTCGACGTGCCGCTGCTCGAGGTCGCGCTGCGCCTGCCCGAGGTCGCCTACATCGGCGCCATGGGGTCGCGACGCACCCACGCCGACCGCATCGAGCGGCTGAAGGAGCGCGGTCTGACGGACGCGGAGATCGCCCGGATGTCCAGCCCGATCGGCCTGGACCTCGGCGCCCGCACCCCGGAGGAGACCGCCGTCTCGATCGCCGCGGAGATGATCGCCCAGCACTGGGGCGGGGCCGGGACCCGGCTGGCGGAGCGCGAGGGGCCCATCCACACCTGACCGTCGGGACAGGGTCGCACCCTCCGTCGGACCGGTCCCCCTCGCGCGCCCGCCGACTACCGTCCTGGGGTGCAGACGAGGAGGTCCCGCATGTCCCGCCCCCGTTCCCGGCGCCGCCGTTCCCCGCGCCGCTGATGTCGATGCCGCGCACCGCGTCCCCGGCCTGCGCCGCGTCCCCGGCCTGCGCCGGTCCCGCCACGGAGCACCTCCGGCGCTCCGTGCGGAGTAGCGTGACCCTCACGATCCGGGTGCCGCGCGCGTCCGGACGTCATCGCGTGCGGGCGGACGAGGTGTGGGAGGGCGGCGTGGCTCTCGACGACAGGGCTCCGGGGACCGTCGAGGCGTGCCGGCGGGCGGGGGACACCGTGTTGGTGGACACGCGGCACGCGGGAACCGGCGGGCCCGTGGACGCCGTCGAGCGGGAACCCGACCTGACCGTCCACCGGGGCGGTGGCTGTGGCGCCCCCGCGGCCGGCGGTGCGAACCCGCGGCTGTCGAAGTTCCATGCCCCCGAGATCGTGTTCGGGCCCGACTCGCTGCGCGAGGCCGCGCACGCCGCCGTCCGGCTCGGGGCGCGGCGGCCGTTCGTGGTGACGGACCCGGGCGTGTTCGAGGCGGGCTGGCCCGGCGAACTGCTGACCCACCTGCGGGAGACCGGGCTCGCCCCGCGGCTGTGGACGGACGTCACGCCCAACCCGAAGGACCACGAGATCGAGCAGGGCTACCACGACTACGTGGCCTCCGGCTGCGACGTCGTGATGGGGCTGGGCGGCGGGTCGGTGATCGACGCGGCCAAGGGCGTGGCCCTGCTGGCGTCGAACGGCGGGCGGATCCTCGACTACGAGGGCATCGACCGGATCGCCCACCCGATCCCGCCGCTGATCATGATGCCGTCGACCTCGGGCACCGGCGCGGACGTCTCGCAGTTCTGCATCGTCACCGACACCGAGCGACACACCAAGATCACGATCATGGGCCGGGCGCTCGTCCCGGACGTGTCGGTGATCGATCCGCGGCTGCTCGTCACCATGCCGGAATGGCTCAACGCCGCGACCGGGCTCGACGCGCTGACCCACGGCATCGAGGCGTTCGTCTCGCTGGCCCACGGCCCGCTGACCGACCACCACGCGCTGCAGGCCGTGTCGCTCGTCAACGCCAACCTCGCGCACACGATGGTCCGGCCGGACGACCGGCGGGCCCGGCAGGCGATGGCCCAGGCCGCGCTGGAGGCCGGGCTGGCCTTCACCAACGCGATCCTCGGCGCCACGCACGCCATGAGCCACCAGGTCGGCGGCATGCTCGACCTCCCGCACGGGGTGGTCAACGGGGTGCTGCTGCCGCACGTCGTGCGGTTCAACGGCGCCGCCGCCGCGGAGCGGTTCGTGCCGATCGCGCAGGCGATGGGCCTGGCCGGGCACGGGGTGCCGGGCGACGAGGCCGTCGACATGGTCGCCGCGGAGATCCGCAAGCTGGGCGACGAGGTCGGCGTGCCGAGCGGGCTCGCCGCGCTGGGCGTGACCGAGGCGGACATCCCGCGGCTCGCCGTGCTGACCCTCGGCGACGCCTGCCTGACCACCAACCCCCGGCCCGCCTCCGTCGACGAGGTCGAGTCGCTGTTCCGGGCCGCGTTGTGAGGGAGCTGCGGTGACGCGCGTGCCCTCCTCCGGTCCCTGGCCACCGCGGCGGGCCGACCCGCGCCCGCCGCCCCCGGGCCGGTCGTGGCCCGGCCCCGACCTCGACGCGTTGACCGGGCTGCGGTCCGGCAAGCCGTCGTTCTATCCCGAGTACCGGGTGTCGGCGGTGCGGCTGCGCCGGGTGATCCTCGCGCTGGAGCGGATCTCCGCCGCGCTGATCCGCACCATGGAGGGCTCGGAGGCGCTGGTCCGGGCCGTGGTCGACGCCGCCGCCGACCACCTCACCGCGGACTGGGTCGCGTTCGCGCTGGTCGACGGCCGGCTCGAGGACGCCAGCCCCCGCCACCTCGTCCTGGGCTCCGACGGGGTGGAGTGGTCGAACCTGGAGCTGGTGCCCGGCACCGTCCGGGCGCACGTGGAGAAGGTCCGCCGCGGCGAGGACACCGGCGACCCCGGCGACGGTCCCGCCCCCGGCCACGACCGGGACACCGCCCGCACCCACCTGCACGTCCCGGTCCGGCTCGACGGGCGGACGGTCGGCGGGTTCGTGGCGTGGACCCCGGGGGACCGGGAGATCGACGACACCGACCACTCGGTGATGCGGATCCTGGCCGGGCAGACGGCCTCGGCCCTGCAGAACTGCGCGCTGCTCGAACGCTCCGAGAAGCTCTACGCGCGCACCGCCCGCCAGGCCGAGGACCTGCGCACGCGCAACGCCGAGCTCCAGCGCACCCAGGAGCAGCTGGGCGCCGCCCGACAGCGCGAGGTGCTCGACAACGAGCGGCACCGGATCGCCCGGGAGCTGCACGACAGCGTCACCCAGTACGCGCTCTCCGCCGGCATGCACATCGAGCTGGTCCGCGGGGAGGTCGGCGACCCGCGACTGCTGGAGCACCTGGACACGGCGAAGGACCTCACCCGGCGCGCGGTGGAGCAGCTGCGCTCGGCGATCTACGCGCTGAACCACCACGAGAGTGCCGACCAGGACCTGCCGGCGATGCTCCGCCAGCTCGCCACCGTGCACATGCCGGAGGAGCTGCGCATCGAGGTGAGGATCGGCGGCGAGCCCGTCCGGCTGCCCGCCGAGCAGGAGCAGTCGCTGTTCCGCATCGCCGGCGAGGCGCTCTTCAACACCGCGATGCACGCCGACGCCTCCCGGGCGTCGATCCGGCTCGCCTACCGGCCCGGGGCCGTCCGGCTCACCGTGTCCGACGACGGCAAGGGCCGGCCCGAGGAGGTCCGGCGCAGCCTGCGGGCGTCGGCGCTCTCCCCCTCCGGGGAGCACCGCGGCCTGGTCAACATGCAGACCAGGGCCGTGGAGATGGGCGGGACGGTGACGTTCCGCCGGGCCCGCATGGGCGGGTTGCAGGTTCAGGTCGACGTGCCGGTCGGCGGTGCCGGGACGGGGCGGCGAGGTTCCGGACGAGACGGCGCCCCGGGCGGCGTCCACGGCAACGCGTGCGGCGACGCCCGCACCGACGAGGAAGGGGTGGCGTCGTGAGCGCCGTTCGCACCGCACCGCCCGGGGGCCGGTCCCCGCGCCCGATGCACCGGGCGCGCCCGGTGCCCGTCCGGATCGTGCTGGTCGACGACCACTCGATCATGCGGCAGGGGTTGCGGGCCGTGCTGGAGCGCGAGGAGGACCTGCGGGTGGTCGGCGAGGCCGGCACCCCGGCCGACGCGATCGCCGCCGTGGCCGCGACCCGCCCGCACGTCGTGCTGCTCGACCTCAAGCTCACCTCCGGCCCGCAGACGGACGGCCTGGAGGTCTGCCGCACGCTGTGCGCCGCCCACCCGGGCATCGGCGTGCTGGTGCTCACGACGTTCGCCGAGGACCGGCTCGTCGTCGAGTCCGTGCAGGCGGGCGCCCGCGGGTACGTCGTGAAGGACGTCGACACCACCGAGCTGGTGCGCGCCATCCGCGCCGTCTCGCGCGGGGAGAGCGCCTTCGACGCCCGCAGCGCCTCGGCGATGGTGCGCTCGCTCTCCGGCGGCGTGCCGGACCGCGAGCGGCTCACCGAGCGCGAGCTCGACGTGCTGCGGCTGCTCGCCCGGGGCCTGTCGAACCGGGCCATCGGGGCGGAGCTGTTCATCTCCGAGACCACGGTCAAGTTCCACGTCGGAAACCTCATGCGCAAGCTCATGGTCTCGCGTCGCGCCGAGGCGGTCTACGCGGCGACGAAGCTCGGGCTGCTGTAGGCGGCTCCCGGCTCGAATCCCGCGGCGCGGGACGGTAGGACCTGGCGCTGTGGCCGCCGTTGCAGGTCCGCTCGGGGTCCTGCCGACGGGCGCTCAGCGCACGGTGATCCGGGCGGTGTCGGTCATCGGCGCCCTGCCCTCGCCGCCGCTCGGGTCGTCCTCGGAGACCACGAGGTCGTAGGTGCCGGCGGCCAGCGGCACCTCGAACCGGTAGGGCGCGAAGGTCTGGCCCTCGGTCGTGGTGGCGAAGCCGGAGCGCACGGTCCGGCCGGACGGGTCCCGTACCGCCCAGACCACGGTCGCCTCGAACACCGCCGCCTCGCCGGACACGGCCACCGGCGAGCCGACGAGGGCGCCCTCGACCGGGTCGTCGAGCTGGACGAGGGCCCGGACGACGAGGGGGTCCTCCGCGGTGAGCGGCCGCGAGACGTCCACGCCGAGCAGGGTCGACGCGGGCCGACCGTCGACCAGCACCTGCACCGGGTCGCCGACGCCCGTGGTGCTCTGCACCGTCTGGACCAACTGCTGCAGAGCGAGACCGGCGGGACCCGGCAGCGGGCCCGGCGGTGCCAGGTCCACCGTGAAGACGCCGTCGGCGTGGGTCACCGGCCCGCGCAGGGCCACCCCCGCCGGCCAGTCCGTGCGGTAGTCCGGGTCCTGCGGTCGCCCGGCGAGCAGCTCCCGGACGGCGGTGCCGGCCGGATCCGGGGGCACCCCGTCCGGGCCGCCCTCGGCGAGGGCCCTGCGCTCGCGGTACAGCCGGTCGCCCGCCGGCGTCGAGCCGACGAACCAGACGGTCACCCCGCCGGACGCCGCCGTGGGCATCCGCGTCGTCGGAGGTGTCGTGGCGGGGGGTGCCGTCGTCGCAGGGGCCGTGGACGCCGGGCCCGGTGCGGGAGTGCCGCCCCCACATCCGGCGACCAAGAGCGCCGCGGCCACCGCGAGCCCGGCCATCGGCCTCCGCCGTCCGCTCCCCTTCGCACCCATGACGTCAGGGGACGACCGGGGTGACCGTCTTGGCGTGCCGCTGCGCGAGCTCCCGGTAGACCCCCGGGTTCGTCCGCACCCAGCGCTCGGCCCGCGGTGTCAACCCGCCCCTGGCGGCGGCCGCCGGGCCGAGGACCAGCGTGGCGGTCGGGGCGACGAACGCGGTCGGGTGGACGGTCGGGGCGAGGCCCTCGAAGGCGAACAGCGGCACACCCTCACCCTGCCACGACCGCGGCCGGGAGCCCCGCAGGCGGGTCCGGTGTCCCGGTCCGCCCCGCACGCTCCGCTCAGTCGATCTGCGGCGAGGAGGCCTGGGCCCAGTACCGGCGCGGGATCCGGCCCGCGTGCCGCGCGGCGTACCCGGCCTCCACGGCCAGCCGCATCGCGTGCGCCATCCGCTCCGGGTTCGCCGCCCGGGTGACCGCGGTGGCCAGGAGCACCGCGTCGCAGCCCAGCTCCATCGCCTGCGCCGCCTCCGAGGCGGTGCCGATGCCCGCGTCGAGCACCACCGGCACCCCGGCCTCCGCCACGATCATCTCGATGTTGTGCGGGTTGCGGATGCCCAGCCCGGTCCCGATCGGGGAACCCAGCGGCATCACGGCCGCGCAGCCGACCTGCTCGAGCTTGCGGGCCAGTACCGGGTCGTCGTTGGTGTAGGGCAGCACGGTGAACCCGTCGTCGACGAGTTGCTCGGCGGCGTCGAGCAACTCGATCGGGTCCGGCAGCAGGGTCCGCTCGTCGGCGACGACCTCGAGCTTGACCAGGTCGGTCTCCAGCGCCTCCCGGGCCAGCCGGGCGGTGAGCACGGCCTCGGCGGCGGTGCGGCAGCCCGCGGTGTTCGGCAGGACCTCGATGCCCAGCCGGCGCAGCAGGTCGAGCACACCGGTGCCGGTCCGCGCGTCGATCCGGCGCATGGCGACCGTGGTCAGCGTGGTCCCCGAGGCGACCAGCGCCCGCTCCAGGACCTCCAGGTTCGCGGCCCCGCCGGTCCCGGTGACGAGCCGCGAGCCGATCTTGCGCCCGCCCACCACGAAGACCTCGTCGTGCGTCACGTCCATCGTCATCCTCCCTGCACCGCCGTGAGCACCTCGACCGCGACTCCCGCCGCCAGCCGGGTCGACGTCCAGTCCGCCCGCCGCACGACCTGCCCGTCCACCGCGACGGCGATCCCCGTCTCCGGGGCGTCGATCGCCGTCAGGGCGTCGGCGACCGTCGCCTCGTCGGCGAGATCGTGCGCGACCCCGTTGATCTCCACCTTCACGTTCCCGTCCTCCCGAAGCGCGCGGGGTCGACCGCCGGCGGCACGGCACCGCCCTCCAGCAACCCGACGACGAGCCGGGCGGTGAGCGGGGCCAGCAGGATCCCGTTGCGGCTGTGGCCGGTGGCCACGAGCGTGCGTTCGTCGAGTCGGCCGATGATCGGCACGTTGTCCGGGCTGCCGGGCCGCAGCCCGGCGGCGGCCTCGGCCAGCGCGTACTCGGCGATGCCCGGCAGGACGCGCTCCGCGTCCCGGAGCAGGTCACGCACGCCGCCGACGGTGGGCTCGGTGTCGAAGCCGTGCTCGCTCTGGGTGGCCCCGACGACCAGCCCGCCGGGCCGCGGCACCAGGTAGACCGGGCGGCCGTCGACCAGGGCCCGGACCGTCCTGGTGGGCACCGGGACGGCGCCGTGCCGGTGGGTCAGCCGCAGGATCTCGCCCTTGACCGGCCGGACCAGGCCGTCGAGCCCGGGGTGCAGCGCCGCCGACCGGGCGCCCGCGCAGATCAGGACGGTCCCCGCGGTGGTCTCGCCGGGCTCCCAGGCCCGCTCCTCCACCTCCACGCCGGCCTTCTCCGCGGCGGCCTGCAGGGCCGCGAGCAGCACGCGGTTGTCCACCGACAGGTCGCCCGGGACGGACAGCCCGCCCCGGACGTCCGGGCCCAGCGCGGGCTCCAGGCGGCGCAGCTCGCGCCCGCTCAGCCGCTCGACGGGCCGGCCCAGCCGGGCGAGGTGTTCCGCCAGCGCGTCGAGCTCGGCGCGGTCGCCGGAGCCGGTCGCGGCGACCACGGTGCCCTCCGGGTGCAGCCCGGCGTCCTGGCCGGCGGCCGCCGAGAGCTCCTCGGCGAACCGCGCCCACAGCCCGAGCGACTCCAGTCCCAGCTCGAGCAGGCCCTCCTCGCCCGGCCACGCCTCGGTGACCGGGGCGAGCATCCCGCCCGCCACCCACGACGAACCGCTCGCCGGAGCGGGGTCGCGGAGGGCGACCCGCCGGCCCGCCTGCGCCGCGCGCCACGCGCAGCTCAGTCCGATGACGCCGCCACCGACGACGACGAGATCCTCCACCTGCATCCTCCCTGCGCCGGCATGACCCGGATCAGGTTCGACGGTCGGGACCGGCCAGTCCCCTCTCAGCCCGCTCGACCGCGGACTCCCGTGCCCTGCACCCACAGCTCTCGTTCTCGACCGCCCACCCTACGCTCCCCGACCGTGCCCCGACTCGACCGTGAGACGCTGCTGACCCGGCTCGCCGACGCCCGCCTCTACCTCTGCACGGACGCCCGGCGGGACCGCGGGGACCTGGCCGAGTTCGCCGACGCGGCGCTCGCCGGGGGCGTCGACGTCCTGCAGCTGCGCGACAAGCCTTCTCCCGCCCACGCGGAGCCGATGGAGGCGAAGCAGGAGCTGCAGGCCCTCGAGGTCCTGGCCGAGGCCTGCGCGACGCACGACGCGCTCCTCGCGGTGAACGACCGGGCCGACATCGCGCTCGCCGCGGGCGCGGACGTGCTGCACCTCGGGCAGGACGACCTGCCGGTGGAGTGGGCCCGACGGGTGGCGGGTGCGGAGATCGTCGTCGGGCGCTCGTCGCACAGCGCCGAGGAGACCCTGCGGGCCGCCGACGAGCCCGGCGTGGACTACTTCTGCGTGGGCCCCTGCTGGCCCACCCCGACCAAGCCCGGCCGGCCCGCCCCCGGCCTGGACCTGGTCCGCAGGGTGGCCGGCCGGGCACCGGCCCGCCCGTGGTTCGCCATCGGCGGGATCGACGGCGACAACCTCGACGAGGTCCTCGCCGCGGGCGCCACCCGGATCGTCGTGGTGCGGGCGATCACCGAGGCGGAGGACCCGGAGGCCGCGGCCCGGGCCCTCCGCGCGCGGTTGCCGTAGGGACCCGCTAGTTCGAGTTGGCCGCGCCGCCGCTGCCGCCGCTGCCGCCGCTGCCGGCGCTGCGGCCGGACTGCTGGTCGGCGGTGTCACCCTGCTGGGAATTCGTGCCGTCACCGGTGCCGCTCCCGGAACCCGGGGCGGTGGTGCCGGTGGGCGACCCGGTCCGCGGAGTGGTGGTGGCGGTGGCGCCGCTCGTCGGCTCCGCACCCCCGGTGCGGTCGGCGGCGCCGCCCTGCTCGTCGGACTCCTCCGGCGCGGTGGTCGGCGTGCCGCTCTCGGTGGTGTCCGTGCTGCCGCCCCCGCCCTGCTCGGTGTTCTCCTTCTCCGGGGTGGCGGAGGTGCCCGAGACCACCCGGCTGACCGAGGTCCCCGAGGTGCCGCCGGAGAGGGGCGACCCCTTGGCCCACTCGACGCCCGTGATCACCAGCATGCCCACGGCGAACGCGGCGACCGCGGACACGACCGCGAACAGCAGGCGCCTGCGCGTGAACCACGGGCGGGTCCGCTCCGGGGGCTCCTCGCCGAGCGCGGGCTGCAGCATCGTGGGGCCGCCGTCCTCGCCCGGCCTGCGCTGCAGCGGGATCGTCGCCAGCGGGTCGACCGGCTCGGCGAGCACGACGCCGTCCGTACGGCTCGGGACCTTGACCCTCGCCAGCACCGCGTCCCGGGTGCGGTCGAGGGAGCGCTTGTAGATCGTCGAGCCGACCGTCAACACCACGGACCCGAGGGCCGCGCCGGCCACCGTCCCCGTGGCGCCGAAGAGGGAGCCGGCCACGGCCGAGGTCGCGGCGGCGCCGGCACCGGCGATGACCTGGTTGACCGTCAGGTCCGGCTTCTTCTCCTCGACGGTCGCGCTGGTCGCCGTCGTCGATGCCGCCGCCGTGGTCGCCGACGTCGCGGTCGGGGACCCCGCGGTCACCGTCGGCGTGTCACCGGTCGGGGTCGACGCGTCCGGGCCGGTGGCCGTGGTGACCTGCGTGGGCAGGCCGGCCGACGGCGGGCGGACCCGGCGGGTGGCGCCCGGGCCGCCCGACCCGCCCGAGCCCCGGGAGCCCTCCGGTCCGGGACGGCGCTGCGGTCCGGGGTGACCCGGCCGGCGCTCGTCGGGGCGACCGGCGCCGGGCCGCTGGGCGGCGCCCGCGCGCGGGAGGTCGGGACGACCGGGGTGGGCCGACGGGGGCCGGAACTCCCCGGATCGGCCGTTCGGGCCGGTCTGCGGGTACCGGGGTGGCTGCGGGCGGGGGTGCTGCTCGGCCATGGCTCCGTTTCACATCACACGAGGGCGTCGGGGTCACCTCACCCGGTGAGAACGTGGCGGATCATGAGAACGCACCCCGATGATCACCCTGAGTGAGAGTTGTCACCCGTCCGTGGGCGGACCGTCAACCTTACGACCCCCTGACGGCTCGCTCGACACCCGGGGGTGCCGGATTCCCGGGTGATCGGGCGGCAGCGCCGACCGCAGCGCGGGCCACGACAGCACCACGCACAGCGCGACCAGCGCCGGGCTGAACGCCACCCGCGCGGCGCCGAGCGCGAACACCCACTCGGCCCGGTACAGCGGGACGAACACCGCCAGGCGGACGACGTACTGCCCCACCCACACCCAGCTCGCCCGCTGGTGACCGCGGAGCAGGTCGGGGTCCCGCCGCCACCGCGTGCGCTGCCCGAGCGCGGTGCCCACGATCAGGCCCAGCAGCGGCCAGCGCACCACGATCGAGATCGCCCAGGCCAGCGCGCTCGCCACGTTGCTCAGGATCTGGACCAGGAAGAAGTCCTCCGCCCGGCCGGTGTAGAGCGCCACGACGGCCGCGACGGCCACGCCCAGCAGGCCGAACAGCACCGCCCGCGGCCGGCTGCCCCGGGCCAGCCGGACGACCGCGACGACGACGCCCGCCGCGATCGCCGCGCCCGCCGCGGTGCCGACGGGCGACCACCCGTCCAACGCGTCCACCAGGAGCCAGACCAGCACGAACACGACGACCGGGACCGAGGCGTCGATCGCCCCGCCGCGGCCGCCGAGGATCGCGCGCAGCGAGTCGGCGCCCTCGCGGCGTGCGTCGCGCCCGGTGCCGCGCTCGGTGTGGCTGCCCGGGCCGCCGTCCGGCGGCCCGCAGGCCCGTCGGGTGTGCTCACGACAGGCAAGGGTGCCCTATCCCCGCATCGAGATCACCCCGTGCTGGCGAATTGCGTGACGGATGGGTGATCCTGTTCGAGCAAGAGGTGTCCCCTTCATGGACACGAGGAGAACGGACGCGAAGGGAGCTGGGTGCCGTGAACCGGTGGAACAGCTTCGTCGCCATCGGCGACAGCTTCACGGAAGGCCTGGACGACCTCCGGGACGACGGGTCGCCGCGCGGATGGGCCGACCGCCTGGCCGAGCGCCTCGCCGCCGGGCGGCCCGGGTTCACCTACGCCAACCTGGCCGTCCGCGGCAAGCTGCTCGACCAGGTCGTCGCCGACCAGGTCCCCGTCGCCGAGGTCATGCGCCCCGATCTCGTCTCCTTCTGCGCGGGCGGCAACGACATCATCGGCCTGCAGTGCGACCCCGACGACCTCGCGCAGCGCTTCGACGCCGCCCTCGCCCGGCTGGTGGCGACCGGGGCGGACGTGCTCATCTTCACGGGCTTCGACCTGCGCCGGATGCACGTGCTGCTGCGCCGCCTGCGCGGCCGCGTGGCGACCTTCAACGAGAACCTGCGCGCCAGCGCCGACCGGCACGGCTGCCGCGTGGTCGACCTCTGGGGCATGAACGTGCTCGCCGACCCCCGGGCGTGGGCCGGCGACCGGCTGCACCTGACCCCCGAGGCGCACGAGCGCGTCTCGCTGCGCGCGCTGGAGGTGCTGGGCGAGCCCGTGCCGTCGGACTGGCGCACGCCGTGGCCCGTGGCCGAACGAGCGAGCTGGCGGGCGCGGCAGGCGGAGGACCTCGCCTGGGTGCGCGACCACGTCATGCCGTACCTGCGCAAGCGCCTGCGCGGGGGGCACACCGGCGAGGGCTACCTGCCCAAGCGCCCGGAGCTCACCCCGCTGGAGCGCCTGGACCGCTCCTACCCCGCCATCTGAAACGCCATGGAGCCATGACGCACGCCAGGGGCCCTGGACCGTGCGTCATGGCTCCCTGACGCGTGGGTCGGTGCGGTCGGTGCGTCAGCGCACCGGCGTGAAGTCCCGCGCGCCGATGTACTCCGGACGCCGCTTGGGCGCGTAGTACGGCTCGACGCAGGTGTTCTCCACGCTGTTGAACACGATGAAGATGTTCGAGCGCGGGTACGGGGTGATGTTGTCCCCGGAACCGTGCATGCAGTTCGAGTCGAAGAAGGTCGCCGAGCCGGCCTTACCCGTGATCATCTCGATCCCGTGCCGGTTCGCCAGCGCCGTGAGGCTGTCCGGGTCCGGCGTGCCGATCTCCTGCTCCTTGAGCGACGAGCGGTAGTTGTCCTCCGGCGTCTCCCCGATGCACGAGACGAACGTCCGGTGCGATCCGGGCATGATCATGAGGCAGCCGTTGTACGGGTAGTTCTCGGTCAGCGAGATCGAGCAGCTCACCGCGCGCGGGGTGGGCATGCCGTCCTCGGCGTGCCAGGTCTCGAAGTCCGAGTGCCAGTAGAAGCCGCCGCCGCCGAAGCCGGGCTTGTAGTTGATCCGGCTCTGGTGGACGTAGACGTCGGAGCCCAGGATCTGCCGGGCCCGGCCGACCACGCGGTCGTCGGCGACCAGTCGCGCGATGGCGTCGCTGATCTTGTGCACCTCGAAGATGGAGCGCACCTCGTCCGACTTCTTCTCGATGATGCAGCGGTCGTCCGCCCGCACCAGCGGGTCGTTCGCCAGCCGGTCGAGCTCCGCGGCGTAGCCGGCGACCTCGTCGGGCGTGAGCAGCTGGGGAACCTGGCTGAAGCCCTTCTCGGCGTGGGTGTGCAGCTCCTGGGCGCCGTACATGCCGGCGCTGGACTCGCTGCCCCACACCGTCGGCTCGGCGCGATCGATCAGCGCGGGCTCGCTCGACACGCGCGTGTAGTAACGGTCCTGGGTGGTCCGGGGCCGGCTGCTGCTCGGGGCAGACATGCGATCCCTTCCTTTCCTCGTCGGTCCCTGCGGGAGTGGATCCGCCCTTCCTCTGCGGTGGGCTCGGCGGTCGTCCGGTCGGTTCGGTGGGTCCGTGGTACACGGCGCGACCGCCGGGCCCGTCCGGGCCCGGCGGTCGCACCTCCGGGATCAGGCCTGGCCGGCCGGCTCCGGAGGCAGCTCGAGCAGCGGGTACACGCCGTTCTCGTCGTGCACCTCGGTGCCGACGATCGGCGGGTTGAACACGCACACGCAGGTGATGTCCGACCGGACCCGCACCTGGTGCTTCTCGTTCCCGTCGAGCAGGTACATCGTGCCCGGGCCGAGCTGGTACGTCGTGTCGTTGTCCTTGTCGTAGAGCTCGCCCTCGCCCGAGACGATGTAGACGGCCTCGACATGATTGGCGTACCAGAAGTCGTTCGTCGAGCCGGCGCGCAGCACGGTCTCGCCGACGGAGAAGCCGACCCGGTCGTGCGCGGTGACGATGCGGCGCGAGAACCAACCGGGCGTGTCGACGTGGTTCCGCGTGCCGGTGACGTCGTCGATCTTGCGGACGATCATGTACTGCTCAGCCTCCGGAAGTGACGGCCTTGACGGACTCGGCGACGACGGCGAGGCCCTCGTCGAGTTCGTCGTCGGTGATGGTCAAGGGCGCGAGGATCTTCATGACCTCGCTGTTGGGGCCCGAGGTCTCCATCAGGAGTCCCCGCTCGAAGGCCGCGGCACACACCTTGGCGGCCTGCTCCTCCTGCGCGAACTGCAGGCCGCGGGCCAGGCCCCGGCCCTTCGCGTGGAGCTCGGTCGTCTTGGTGTCGGCGACGATCCGGTTGAAGGCCTCCTCG